>DATNLQ010000401.1:0-29595 GCA_035602785.1 Solirubrobacteraceae bacterium | reverse complement strand
TGGGGTACCCAACCCCCGCATCATCAGACTGGCAACGCCGACACCGAGCCCGGCGCCCCGCTCTCCCGACCACCCAAACCGCCCGCCACGCGGACGCAATCAAACACGCCCACTTGACAAACGACACGACATATCAGCTGGCGCCGACGCGCAGCACCAGCTTGCCCACGTTCTCGCCCGCGAACATGCTCAGCAGCGTGTCGTGAAAGGCCCTGACGCCGCCCTCCACCACGTCCTCGCGAGAGATCAGCGAGCCGTCCTGCATCCAGCCGGCGATCTCGCGCGCGGCCTCGGGGAAGCGGGCGGCGTAGTCGAAGACGACCATGCCGGTCATCGACGCGCGCGCGACCAGCAGCGACATGTAGTTGGCCGGGCCCTTGAAGCCCTCGGTCGAGTTGTACTGAGAGACGGCCCCGCAGATCACGATGCGCGCGCCACGCGCCAGACGCGTCAGGGCCGCGTCGAGGATGTCGCCGCCGACGTTGTCGAAGTACACGTCGATCCCCTGCGGGGCGTGCTCGCGCAGCGCGGCGCGGACGTCTTCGTGCTTGTAGTCGATCGCCGCGTCGAAGCGCAGCTCGTCGGTCAGCCAGCGGCACTTCTCCTCGCCACCTGCGATGCCGATCACCCGACAGCCCTTGATCCTGGCGATCTGCCCCGCCACGCTGCCCACCGCCCCGGCCGCACCCGACACGACCACGGTGTTGCCAGGCTGGGGCTTGCCGACGTCCAGCAACGCGAAGTAGGCGGTCATGCCGGTCATCCCCAGCGTGCCCAGGTAGGTGGGCAGGGGAGCAAGCGAGGGGTCCACCTTGGTCACGCCGGCTCCGTCAGACAGCACGTACTCCTGGATGCCGAACGCCCCCGTCACGTGGTCGCCGACCGCGAAGCCGGGGTGCTGCGAGGCGCTCACCTCCCCGACGCCCCCCGCGCGCATCACCGCGCCGATCTCCACGGGCTCGATGTAGGAGGCCCCTGCGTTCATCCAGCCGCGCATCGCCGGATCCAAAGAGAGGTGGGAGATCGCGACGACGAACTGCCCCTCGCCGGGGGTCGGCACGGGCTCCTGCACGATCTCCCAGTCGGAGTCCTTGGGCAGGCCGGTCGGGCGGGCCGCTAGACACACCTGCGTGTTGGTCTGGGTCATCTGGTCCTCCGCTGTCGAGATTTGATGGTCATGCGCTGGTGCCGCCGTCGATCACGAGCTCGGAGCCCGTCACGTAGAGGCTCTCATCGCTCGCGAGGTACACAAGCGCGTGGGCGACCTCCTGCGGCGTGCCGATCCGTTTGAGCGGGATGCCCGCGATCAACCTGTCGATCAGCTCCGGGGTCTTCTCGCGCTGGCGCGCGTTCATGTCGGTGTCGATCTGACCCGGGTGCACCGAGTTGACGCGCACGCCGAACGCGGCCAGCTCCTTGGCCACGACCTTGGTCATCCCGCGCACGGCCCACTTGCTGGCCGCGTAGGCCGTCAGGTAAGGGCTTCCCATCAGCCCCGCCACGGAGGACACGTTGACGATCGAGCCCGCCTGGCGCTCGCACATGGCGGGCGCCAGGGCGCGCATGCCCAGGAACACGCCGGTCGTGTTGACGTCGATCACGCGACGGAAGGCGTCTGGCGTGGTGTCAGCCAGAGGCGCCGCCAGGAACACGCCTGCGTTGTTGACGAGCACGTCCACCTGCCCGTGGGTCTGGAGAGCCCAGTCGGTCACGGCCTGCCAGTCGTCCTCACTGGTCACGTCATGGCTGCGAGAGGAGGCGTGCTCGCCGAGATCCTGCGCGACCTGCTCCACGCCCGCGGCGTCTGCGTCGGTGAGCAGCAGCTCGGCGCCCTCTGCGGCCATGGCGCGAGCTGCCGCCGCGCCGATCCCGCCGGCCGCGCCCGTGACCAGCGCGACCTTTCCCCTCAGCCGTGGCATCCCCATGGGAGGAACATATGGCATTGCGGCTGGCGCCAGTGGCCTGATTCGGGCTTGTGTATTTCGCTCGCCGACGTGGCGTGAGTCGCGCGGAGGCAGCCCGCCAGGCAATCACTGGCTCGTTGACCGGCTCAATCCTCGCCCGGCTGCGCGGCGTCGAGGTCTTCGAGGTCAACAAGGTCACGCGGACGCCCGGCAGCCCGCTTCATCGCCCGAAGATCCTCAAGCGCGCATATCGGGATCGTCACGTCCGCCATCTCGACGTCGATCGCCCTCGCTCGAAGCTCGGCATAAGGCAAAACTCCCTCAAGACCCTGGACCACATCCAAGTCGCCGAGCTGTGTAGCGATCAACGCTCGTTCGCCGCTGCGCAGCAGCGCCGCGATGGAGCGCTCGGAGCCAAGCAGCGACTCTTCCAGCTGCACGTGCCCGGCGAGCTCGGCGACTACATGAGCAAGCAGGTCGAGGTTCGCCGGCGCGGGTTCGGGCACGATGTCGCAGTCCTTCGTTCCGCGCACAACGCCCCACGAGCCAAGCGCCAAGCCACCGATGACGACAAAGCGGATATTCGCTTGGACGAGTCGGACGAGAAGCTGATCAAACGACGGAGCGCTCAACAGGCACGCCGCGCAGCGTCGCGCAACTCGAACAGCTTGCGCGTCAGCAAGATCGTCTCTTCGAGGTTCACAGCGAGCGACCGCCGCCCATCTGCACGTAGCCGTAGCCGCCGCACGCGCTCTCCCTCCAGGTCAGAAGACCGCTGCTGTGATTGCTCAGGCACCGATCCAACACTACCTACCCAAACATCCCAAAACCAGACACGAGGAGCAGCGTGCAGGGCGCTGCCCAGCTCCTCGTCCAGCGAAAACGGGGTATTCGGGACGACTCTCGAAACATGACCCCTCCTGGGAGCGCATCCACGAGCTGCACGCCGTCCGCTTTGGTGGCCGCCGAGCCTGGCGCTAGTTTGTCCGGGATGGATGACCAGCCCAAACCGAACCTCGGCGTGTGGAGTGCCACTGGTGCTCGTGGGCGCAACTACAACTCCTGAATGGATCTCAGCCGCTGCCAGCTGCGTTGCCGCCGGCGCAGCGATCGCGTCGTTCATCGCTGCAGCCATCTCAAAAAAAGCCTTCCGACGGACCAACCCAATTATTTGGTCCGCGCAAGCACTAGGCTGACAAGTCAGGAATCAGCCGAGAGCGTTCCCGCCCTCGGCCGCTTGGCGGTGCAGCCATGAGCCCTGAGATGACGCTCCAGATCGCGTCGCTGCCGCCACGAGGCGGACGGGGAGTTCGGGACGCGTTGCAAACCGAGATGCCCTTGACCAGCTGCTGGCGCTCTTGTCGGAGCCGGCTGGCCGGGAGACTCGGCGGCGGGCAGCGGAGTCGATCCGAGATGCAGATGCTGACCGAGCTCAATCCTCTCGGGGTTGAGCGGCGTCGAGGTCGTCCAAGTCGACGAGGTCACGTGGACGCCCGGCAGCCCGCTTCATCGTCCTCAAGTGATCGAGCGCACATATCGCAATCTTCATATCCGCCATCTCGACATCTATAGCCCGGGCTCGAAGCTCCGCGTAGGGCAAGACGCCGTCGAGGCCTTGGACCACATCCAAGTCTCCGAGCTGTTTGGAGATCAACGCTCGCTCGCCGCTACGAAGCAGCGCCGCAATGGAGCGCTCGGAGCCGAGCAGACGCGGCTCGCTCGATCAAGATCCTCGCCGTCGCGCATCGCGCCGACGCCTACCGCCCACGCTGACCGAGCAACCGACACGCGCCAATCCGACGAAGGCGAGGCAGCAACCGGCCAAGTTTTGCACGGGGAACGGCTGGGGGAACATAATTTTCAAACTGATTTTCGCACCGTCTCGATCAAGTCGGGAACCGCTTGGGAACGAAGCGGCAGCGGCTCATGCGCCCTTCGGGATAGGACCACTGAAGAACAGGCCCACGCCGCACCGCTCAACTGAATATGAGCGGACGCCTGCCGCCCGCAGCAGGTCGTCAATCTCGGCGACCGTAAACCAGTGCGAGAAGTAGCTCGAAGTAGTCCGAAGCTCATGGCGAATGTGATCGGCGTCCCCATCGCGAACAGGCCCGCACAGTTGCGGACTCCTTCCGTAGAACTCCGCGATGCCGCGGTGGAAGTGCTCCGCGCTGAAGACGGCGAGCAGGAAGCTGCCTCCGGCAGATGAGCGGATCATCTCTCGCACGAGAGCCTCACGGATCACGGCATCGACAACGCCGATCGAGTTCAAGACGCACGCGACAAGACGCCGACCGTTCGCCGCGGGCAACGGGTCCAAGATCTCGCTAAGTCTCCGCCCATCACCCTCGATCAGAAGCAACTCGGGGTAGCGCCGTTTTGCGACCTCGAGCAACGTTGGGCTGATGTCGACGCCGATCACGGGGTACCCGTTTCCGGACAACGGCCCGGCGAACTTTCCCGTACCGACCCCAACCTCGACTAGGACATCGTGGGCGAGCATCATCCGTTGCGCGATCGCAAGCTCTCCCTCGTACATCGAGCGCAGTAGCTCAGAGCCGTAGACCGCCGAGTCATAGCCCTCAGCGTCAAGCGCAGCCCACAGCCTTTCCTCGGGCGAGGCTGCTTCGGACCCCTGACCAGTTGCGGTGGGAATGTCTTTCGTTGCTGTTGCCATTCGGGAACCTCCGGGTGGTGATGTCGCTAGCAGGATCGGCTCCTACGGCCGTGCTCTAAGCGGACGCGCTGTCGGATTCGACCTTCAGGACGACGATAAGTCCACGTGTTGGACCAATCCGCCATAGGATGTGCGACATATCTGCGACCCCGCACGCCGATCCTCTCCGGTTGCTGAAGGCCATTCGCGGGGCCCGCGGCGGGATGTTCGGTGTCGCCCGGGACCAGGTCGAGCAGCTGATTTCGCTAGCTCAGTCAGGCGCGGTCACGCCAGAACCCACGGGCTGGCGCCGCTCCGTCCAAACGCTATTGCGGGAAGTCGTAGCGCAGACGTTTGGCGACACCGACACTGCAACCGCGGTAAGTCTGCTTCTTGGCCTTGAAGGACGTTGCCAAGGAATGCCAACCCAGGCACGTCGTTGTCTGGCAGCCGAAGCAGTCGGATACGCGCCCACATACTTTCGACGGCGCGTCGAGAACGACTACCTGGAGGAGGTCGCCGCCTCGATTGAATCGCTCCAGATGACCGAGGCTGCCGAGGGCTCCCTTCGCTCGGCAGTGGAGAAGCTCGTCGGCGCAACCGGGAGCAAGGATCCCCGCTTCGTCCAGCAGGCACTCGATTGCGGGCTTGCTCCAATCCTGCGACTCGCGCAGTACCCGGAGGAGATCAGGCGAGACTTCCGATACCACTGCGAACTCGAGGCGGACACGGCAGACGGGATACCCGTGTACCGCGTGCGCGGTGAGTATGGCTCCATTCGCGTTCTACCCGACTCGGCTGTTCACGTGGTCGTCTGCCGCTCGCTGCGGGCACTGCGTGAGTGGTTTGACCGACCAGACGTGATCAGCGCAGAGTACGCGCCCTTGGCTAACGAGGATTGGGAGAGAATGGTTGAGACACCAGGCTCGATCGATACGCGAGTGATGGTCGACGGCGTCCACGCAGAACCGGTCACCCGAGAGCTCGGCGAGGACTCATGCGTCACCACCTTTGCGGCCACCTCTCCGGGCAAACCCGCGCGTGTGGAGATTCGCAACCGATTCGTGCATTCGCGTTCGTATCGAGAAGTCACGATTCGTCTCCGCAACCACTTTTGCTTCGGGGCGTTCGAGGTCGAGCTCGTGGTTGCAGACAATGAAGCGTCGGACCTAGCCGTCTATGACTATGTTGCCGGCGTCGACGCGCGCGACCTGCGGCTGTACGGACGCTCAGGCGATGCGGCAGAGCAAGACTCCGGACCTAACGCGAACAGCCTCCACGCACGCGTGCACGCTGGGCCGGACGCGGTGATTTGGCCAGGGTCGGGTGTTCATTTCGCTTGGCGGGCGCCGTAGCGCCACGACGGTCGACCGTGAGCGACTACGCCGACATCTGAAAACGGAGAGGGCGGGATTCGAACCCGCGATGGAGTTTAATCCCCATACTCGCTTAGCAGGCGAGTGCCTTCAGCCACTCGGCCACCTCTCCCGGGGAGATGCGGAACGTCAGTGTAGAGCCTGGCCGCACCGCGCGCCCGAGGCGAGCAGGATCGTCATCGACCCTGCCCCGTAAACGGCCGCGACGCCCCGATCACACGGCCGTCGGCATCCAGCGCCTGGACCTCGAAGCGCTCATAGCCCTGCGGCACGAGGATCGCCGTCTCGAAGCCGGACTTCGAGGCGTGCGCGACCACGGCCATCCGGCCCGCGCCCGCGCCCTCGCCGGCGAGGACCCTCCAGGACACCACCTGGGTGGCGCCATTCCAACTGACGTACACCGTGGTCTGGCCGTCTGCCTGACGCGCGGCGCCGACGGGCGGGGACAGCGGCAGGCCGACCCACTGCTCCAGCATCGCCCGGTAGCTGAGGTCCGATCCCGGGAATTCCCCTTCGAGCAGCAGCTTGCCCGATCGGCTGTACTCGGAGAAATACGATTCCGATCCCCAGCCGACGAACATGTTGCCGTTAGCCAGGGGCTGCGTATCGCCCATGTATTCGGATTCGAACTTGCCGCCGCCGTTGTACTGGGCCACGAGCGTCGCCGTACGCGTGCCCTGGTCCAACTGGAGCACGAGCCCGCGGGATGGCCCCGTAGCCGGGACGGACGTGCCTCCGCCGGTCAGCTGGCAGCAGTGATCGTCGAACATGGTGACCGTGGGACCGATATGCCCACCCACCCCCAGCGCGACGTCGTGCTGCCACTGGAAGGCAGCGCCCGGGCCGAACTTGAAGCTCGATCGCTTGCCGCCGAGGGTCCACTCGATCGCGCCGGTGGCGATGTCGACCATGTAGGCGCCCCATGTGTTGCGCATCGACACCAGGAAGGTCCCGTTGCCGGTCAGTTCGACGGAGTTGACGTGGTAGGCGTCCCAGGGGAAGCCGTTGGTCGGCAGCGACGCGTAGGAGTCGCCCAGCGGGATGTGGTCGAGCGCATCCCAGGTGCGCAGGAGCTTGCCCGTCTTGAGGTTGTACTCCTGTACCGCCGAGTCGATCAGCGCGCCGTTGTAGGCGCCGCCGTACTTGGACAGATCCAATGGAATGTTCTTGTTCGCGGTCACCCATGCATCGTCGCCGCTGATCGCGAGCGCATGCAGGGTGAGGACCCAGCCGTCCGCGCCTTTCAACCGCGCGACCGTCTGGTAGTGCTGATTGACCACCACGTCTTCGCCGCTCTCGGTCGCGCCAGTGTTCGTGACAACTCCCTGCCACCAGGCCAATGCCGGCTTGCCGTCGTAGGTCTGCAGGCTCAGGTTGGCCGCAGCGACGCGTTCGGGCACCGGCTGAAACCAGACCGGCTGCAGGTTGTTGTCGAGGATCAGCGGGCCGCTCTGGCCGACGATCGGCGGTTCGTTGAGGTCGTAGAAGTTCGCCGTGAGGATGTAGCCGGGCGCCAGCTGGCCGACGGACGCCCGCTTGTTGGCGCGGATCTTGGGCGGGTGCAGCGATGGAGCGGTCACGAAGCTGTAGGTGTCGTGGGTGCTGTACGCGCCGATCGGAGCGCCATGAGAGCCCGCGAACGCGACGGTCACAGCAACGAAACCCGCGAGAACCACGCCGATCGCAGCCGCGAAGCGTCGCGCTGCCGGTACGAGTGCAGCAGACGGCTTGGGCAGCTGGGTGAACGTCATCACCGCCGCGGCCGCCGCGAGGCCGGCGCCGATCAGGTAGGCAAGCCGAAAGCCGTCGGTCAGCGCTTGGGGCACCTGTTGGCCTGAGCCGATCAAATGGGTGCTGCGCTGGGTCGCGAGCGTGATCAGAACCGCCAGCCCGAGCCCGCCGCCCACCTGACGCGAGGTGTTCACAAGACCCGACGCCAGCCCGGCCTGCCCCTCCTTGGCGCCCTGCGTGGCGGCGATCGTGGAGGGAACGATCGACATCGCGATTCCCGCCGCGGTGAGCAGCCCGGGGACCATCACGTACACGATCCCGCTGCCGCTGGACCCGATTTTCGCGAGCAGCAGCAGCCCGCCCGTCAACATCACCAGGCCGCCGCCGAGCACCGGGCGCACGCCGAATTGGCTCACGAGCTTGCCGGCCTGCGAGGCGACCAGCATGATCGTCAGCGTCATCGGCAGGAAGATCAGACCCGTATCGAGCGGCGACAGGCCCAGCACCTGCTGCAGGTACAGAGAGCTGACGATCCACATCGGAAAGAGCGCCGCGCTGAACAGCAGCACGATGGTGTTGGCGGTCCGCAGCGGCCTGGTCAGCTCTTTGAAGGGGATCAGCGGCGCGGACGCCACGCGCGCCTCGATCACGCCGAACACGCCGAGCAGGAACAGGCCGCCGATGATCGGGCCGAGCGCAGCAAGCGAGTCCCAGCCCTTCAGGCCCGCTTCGACGACCCCGTACACCAGCACTATCTGGCCGATCGTCAGTGTCAGCGCGCCCGCGAGGTCGAAGCTGTCGCCGTCGCGTGCTCGGCGGCGCTCGCTGACGACCGCGTAGGCCACCAGCGCGGTCACGATCGCGATCGGAGGGTTGATCAGCAGGACCCAGCGCCAGCTGAGCTCTTCGGTGATGATCCCCCCGAACAGCACTCCTGCTGCGCCCCCGAGCCCGTTCATCGCCGCCCAGGTGCCGATCGCCCGATGCAGCTTGGGGCCCGGCGGAAACGACGCGGTGATGATCGCCAGCGAGCATGCCGCCATCAACGCGCCGGCGAGGCCCTGCACCGCGCGGGCGCCCACGAGCACCACCTGGTCCGGCGCCGCGCCGCCGGCCAGCGAGGTGAGCGCGAACAGGACCAGCGCCGCGACGAATGTCCGGCGCTGGCCGAGGTGATCCGCCGCGCGCCCGCCGAACATCAAAAAGCCGGCGAACGAGATCGCGTATGCGTCCACCACCCATTGCAGGTCGGGCGAGGAGAAGCCGAGGCTCAACTGGATCGACGGCAGCGCCACGTTGACGATGCTCAGGTCGAGGATGACCATGAACTGCGCCACGCAGCAGACCGCCAGGAGCAACCCTGGACGCGAGCCCTGCCCGCGCTCGAGGGCAGGCGCTTGCGTGGAGGTCTCCATCGCCCCAGGGCTCGCCGCGGTATCGACGCTCATGACGATCTGCCCGACTGCGTCCGATCGTCCAGGGTCGACCAGCTCTCAGAACGGCTGGTAGGGTGAGCGCCCGAGCCCACGAGCGACGATTGGAGGCCAGGCCATGAAGAGAACGCCACTGACCGCCATGCTAACGCTGCTGGCCACGTTGGCGACGACCTTCGCGGTGACCGGATGCGGCGGCAAAGGGACGAGCTCTACGTCCTCCAATCAGTCGACGAGCCCCACCACGACGACGGCCCCGCACAAGCACAGCTCCAAACCGGCTTACTAGACCGCAGGCGCGTCCGTCACCCCACGGACGCCCGGCCCGCGAGCATCTCCCTCAAGGCGAGCGCTGGGCGCTGGGCAGCGAGGCGGCGTAGCTGACCACCCGCACCGTCGGGGAGGTGGCCAATACGCGGCCGACCGAGTCCAGCGCTTGCACCGCCACGTAGGCGTGCTGTTGGGGCAAGGTCGTCGAGCTTTCAAAGCCGCTGTCCGGGATCGTTGTCTGCGCCTGCAGCGCTCCCGGGTGCTGCGCGGCGAGCACGCGCCACGAGGACACCGCGGTGGCGCCGTTCCAGCTCGCGTGCACGATCGTCGCTTCGCCCGTGTTGTTGAGGCTCGCGAGGATCGCCGGCGGGCTCAGAGGGCGCCCGCTCCAGGGGAAGCGAAAGGCCCTGTAGAAGGTCATGTCGAAGGGCTGGTGGGCGTCGAACAGCAGCGAGCCGTTGTGCGCGTACTCGCTGATCTCCGGCACCGCGCCGTAGCCCACGACCGTGTTGCCGTCGGCGAGCGTCTGCATGTTGCCCTGGCTTGCTGCCAGCAGCGACGGATCGGGGTGCGTGTAGACGCCGGCAAGGCGCGCTTCGTGGGTCTTGAAGTCGAGCGCTATGCGCACGGCACGCGACTGATCGTGGATGGGTGGGTTCGAGCCATCGTCGAAGAAGGTCAGTTCGCCATCCGCAAGGACGCGGCCGTCGTGCTGCCACGCCATTCTCGTGCCCGGCCCCATCCTGAAGGAGCTGCGGTTGCCGCCCAGGCGCCACAGGATCCTGCCGCTGCCCCCTTCCAACTGATACCCGGCCCAGGTGCTGCGCGCTGAGATGAGCAGGTCGCCGTTTGGCTCGGGATCGATCGAGTTGAGGTGGAAGTAGTCCCATGGAGCGGCTCCCGGCGGAGCTTGCACTTCGGACTCCGAAGCGCCGACGTGGTCGAGGCTGTGCCATTCCCAGCGCACCAGGCCCGTCTTGATGTCGATCTCCTGGATGGCCGTGTCCACGATCGCGCCGCCCCGCGCGCCCCTCACCGGCGTGAGGTCGCAGCGGATCGGGTTGTACGCGGTGATGTAGGCGATGTCGCGGGGGGCGATCTGGAAGTCGTGCAGGTCCGCCCGCAGGCCGTTGCCGCCGACGACCCTGGCGACCGTCTGATAATTGAAGTTCATCACGATGTCTTCGCCCTGCCCGAAGCCGAGCGACAGCACACGCCCCTTCCACCACGTCAGGTCGCGCTGACCTTCATAGGTCTGCTCGCTCAGGTTCTCCGCCGTTTCGCCCCCGGACAGCCGGTCGAACCAGACGAGCCGGCCCTGCGGGGTGTAGATCAGCGGCCCGTACTCGCCGGGACCAGGCCCGTTGGTCGTGAGGATGTCGCCTGCAGCCGGATCGCGATCCGACATCGTGACGGACAGGATCGGGGCCTGGACGCCGGACATGGTGTCGAAGCTCTGGTATTCGGCAGGCGCTGCCATCGGGTTGGGAAACTCCGGGACGCCCGCGGTCGGATATGGAGTGTCGACGCGAAAGGAATAGGCGATCGGCCTGGCGCCCTTGCCCGGACCGATCGTCGCTTGCACAGCCACGCGCTCGCCGGCGTCGAATGGGGCGTCTGGCACGAAGCTCGCGCCGTCGCCCTGCGAGTAGCCGTGGAGGCTGCCGGAGTGACGGCCGCTGCGAGCGCCCACGACGGAAACCTCGTGGATCTCCATTGCCGGCACGTTCAGGAAGCTGATCTGGGTGTGAGGATTGGCGGTGTCGGTCTGCGGCGCGGGCGAGACGTCGACGTCGCCGCCCAGCAGCGAGGCGGTGCGTTCGAGCGTGGCCGGCAAGCACGCGGGCGAGGCGCCGCTGCGCGCCACCTTCGTGCTCGAGCCCGACAGCAGTTTCAGGCTGGGGGAGTCCAGCACGATCGCCAGAACGACCCAAGCGAACGCGGCGATCCCCAGGATGATGAGTCCGTTGCGGCGCATGTGTGAGTGCAGGACAAGCCATGCGCGCGCTCGTCGCGCCCGCGCGTGTCGAGTCCGCAAGGGTGCCACATCCGCTGCCGGGAGCGTGTAAGAGTTGCTTCAGAACGACGATCAGCGTCACTCCCGACCGCCGCCGAACAGATCCAGCAGCAGCAGGAAGACATTGAAGATGTCCAGGAAGATGCCGGCGGCGATCGGCACCGAGCTCGCCATGTCGGCGCGACGCAGACGGTTGAAGTCGAAGATCGTAAAGCCGCCGAAGATCACCAGGCCGACCACGCCGTAGATCCCCAATCGCCAGCTGCTCGTGCCCGCGCCCTGTGGCGATCTGCAGACCGAAGATGCATGCAAACGCAGCGATGAAGCACGCAATCCCCACGCCCCCGCTCAGGTTGCGGCCAAGGTAGGCGCCAAGCGCTGCGCAGCCCACTGTGAGCGCGACCAGACCCATCACCTGGCCAAAGACCGCTCGCGTGCTGTCACGGGTGAGCGCGCCGCGGCCGAGCGCGGGTTCGTCGATGGACTGACCGGACGCGCTGAACTGGCTCATGGTGGGCTCCTTCGGGGGCAAGCAGTTGATGTTTACACCAGGGCATCGACCAGTGCGTCCCCAGAGCGCGACGGAGGGCCAGAGGCGCAATCATGATTCGTGCCCTCATGGAATTCCTAGTCAAGTTCGAGGTCCACGTTCCGGACGGAGCGCCAGCCGCCGAGGTCGAGGATCGCGAGCACGCCGAGGCATCCGCCGCAGACAAGCTGGCGGATGAAGGGCATCTCCTGCGGCTGTGGAAACCGCCCGTCGCGCCTGGCGAGAGCACGGCGATCGGCCTGTACCGTGCCGACGGCGAGACGCAGCTCGATCGCCTGCTCGGCGCGCTGCCGCTGGCGGAATGGATGGATGTCAGCGTCACGCCACTCGAGCCCCATCCCAACGACCCGGCGGCGTCCCCGCCCGAGCCGGCGATCGGCAATCGGCTTCCCGATCCTGTCCTGACCAGGGTCTACCGCTTGGAGGCCACCCTGGCCCAGCCGCTCGATCTCGGCGACATCGCCCAAGGCCACCGGCGCATCGTGCCCCTGACCGGCGGGACGTTCACCGGCCCAGAGCTCAACGGCAAGCTGCTCGGGGGCGCAAGCGCCGACTGGCAGATCGTCCTGGCGGACGGCACCGCGCTCGGCGACATCCGCTACACGCTCCAGACCGACGGCGGCGACCTGCTCTACGTACAGTCACGAAGCGTGCGCCACGGCAGCGCCGAGGTCCTCGCACGTCTCGGGCGCGGCGAGGACGTGGACGCCGGCGAGTACACGTTTCGCACCTCGACCCAGATCGAGACGGCCGCGCCCGATCTCGACTGGCTGAACAAAGGCGTGTTCATCAGCGTCGCCGGACGCCAGGCCGCAGGTGTGATCTATGAGACCTACCTCGTTGGATGAGCTTCTGAAAAACGACTTGACAAAGGAGACCTGGCTATGGACGTCGCAACCCTGGCGCAGCTTCTGCGCGAGACATCCGAGCACCATGACCCCTACGAGAAAACCCACCCCAAGCACAACTGGTGGGACTGGTATGCCCCCTACCTCAGCGCCCGCGAGCACGGAAGCACTCCGGAGGCAGCCTCGAACGCCGCCGGGCTCTACATGGAGGGGCTCGTCGATGCGGCTCCCCGATGACTGAAAAGGTCGCGATCGTGACGGGCGGATCGCAGGGCATCGGCGCGGGCCTCACGAGGGCATACCGCGAGCTGGGGTACGCCGTTGTCTCGACGGCTCTGTCGATCGAGCCGTCTGAGGATGCCGGCATCGTTGCCGTCGCCGGTGACATAGCGGACCCTGACACGGCGCAGCGGGTTGTCGACGAGGCGATCGAGCGCTTTGGCCGGATCGACACTCTGATCAACAACGCTGGAATCTACATCGGCAAGCCCTTCACGGACTACACCTTCGAGGACTTCAACGCCCTGATCGCCGTCAACCTCGCTGGTTTCTTTCACATCACAACGCGAACGGTCAAACACATGCTCGACCAGGGCCGCGGGCACGTGGTCAATGTTTCGACGACGCTTGTTGAACATGCGGATAGCAGTAGGCCATCCGCGCTGTCCGTCTTGACCAAGGGGGGTCTGGTTGCGGCCACCCGCTCGCTAGCGGTCGAGTATGCCTCACGCGGTTTGCGCGTAAACGCCGTTTCTCTTGGTGTGATCAAGACGCCCGCACATGACGAGAGCTCGTATGCGTCGAGTGGCGCGTTGCACCCAGTCGGGCACGTCGGCGAGATCGAGGACGTGGTCGGCGGAATCCTCTATCTCGAGTCGGCCCCTTTCGTAACTGGAGAGATCTTGCACATCGACGGCGGCCAAAGCGCCGGACACTGAAGGGCGCCTTGCCGAGAAGCGCCCCGAGGACCTGCACGGCGAGGTTCTAAACGCGAGCGAGCGTCCTGCGCATGCCGTCGCCGCCTGCGGTGGTCCTCCCGCCGAAGCCCTGCCCGGCGCGTCCTGCCCATTCCACGTCCGTGATCGCATGCGGCTCAGCCGGAAGGTAGTGGGTGAGGATCAGCTCGCCGACTCGTGCGCGTTGCGCGACGCCGCCGACCTCGCTGACATCGGTGTGAAGCGCACGCATCCGGGCGAGGGCGGCGCCGGTGGTGCCGTGCTGCTCGAGGTAGTGCAGGTCGGCGACACAGTGGACGAGGATGTCGCCACCCTGCGCGAGGGCGATCAGATCCTCGTTGACCGTGGTGTCGCCGGAGAACACGACACAGCCGTCTGCAGTGTCAAAACGGTAGGCGAGCGCGGGAACCGCATGCCCGTGCGTGACGGCGACAGCTGTGACCCGAACAACGCCATCCTCGAAGACGACGACCGGAACCTGGGCGCCACCCCGGGTCGTAGCCGGCATGGAGATATCAAAGCTCTCGCTGCTCCTCTGGGTCCACGGTCTGCTCGAATCGCTCGCGCACGCGTTGGAGCGCCTCCTCGGCTTCGAGCATGCTGCGGGCTGTCTCCTCTGCCGGGCTGAGCATCTCCCTCAGCTGCGGGATCGTCTCCCCGAGGCCGCTTCAACTGCGCCTTCATCCACGGGCGCCGTGGGGACGAGGGGGCTCTGTCTCACGCGCTTGCATGGACGGCCTCCTGATCTGTTGCCGGTTGATCGCTCGAGAGCGTGGCGGAAGACTGCAGTCCTCGCTCGGGATCGGCGTGCACGATCAGCACGGGGACGGGGCAGTTGTGCAGCACATAGTGGCTCACACTGCCGAGCAGCACTGAGCGCACCGCGCCGCGTCCGCGGGAGCCCATCACCACGAGGTCATGCGCCCCCTCCTTGATCTGGTGGATGAGCGCGTGCCTCACCGGCTCGCTGCTCAGCACAGTGCTGAGCGACACCTGATCGGGCACCTCCCGGGCGGCCGTCCGCAGGATCGTCTCGGTCTCGGCCTCGGCGTCGCGCGCGAGCTCTGCGGCCACTGCACCACCTCCCCCGATGTAGGCGCTGGCGGGAGGCGTCACGACGGCACTGAAGAGCGTCAATCGGCTGTGCTCTGACTCGGCTAGGTCGATCGCCTGCGTGAGCGCCTGATCTGAGTCCGGTGAGCCGTCGATCGCGACGAGGATGCTGCGAAACATGATGGCTCCTTTCTCGATTGTGGAGCTTGTTGTGCCTTCCGTGATATCTATAGCACAAAACTATATAGTTTGTAATATGACTAAGCCGAGTATGTCCCTGCAGGCAGAGCGGGTAAAGCGAGTCGACTACGTCGCCGAGCATCTGCTCTCGCGTGCCGCCATCCTTGTGCGGCTGCTCGTCAAGCAGGTGCGCAGCAGAGAGATCTCCCGCACCGAAATGGAGGTCTTGAGCGTCCTCAAGGGAGGGCCGCGAAAGATCACAGAGCTCGCCGAGCTCGAGGGGATCGCGCAGCCCACGATGACGCTGCTCGTCAAACGCCTCCAGGACAAAGGATGGGTCCGGCGAGAAGGACTGCCAGAGGACGGACGCGTGGTCATGATCAGCATCACGAAGGCAGGAAGCGCAGCACAAGAGCGGTTCCGCGCACAGTTCCTCGCCGCTTTGAGAGCTGACCTGCACGAGCTATCAGACCAACAACTCCAAGAGCTGTCAGCCGCGACGGAGACCCTCAGCTCGTTCGTGGACGACCTACAGCAGCAGTCCGGAAGATGACCCAACTCGACCGACGGAGGTGAGAACCATGGCGCGCCGCATCGCACATGCCTACGCGCCAGCCGCAACGCCTTTTTACCCGGCCCCCGCCCCCAACGGCGCACACAGCGCCGCCGGGTCGACAAAGAACTGCCGCGCTACGGCGGCGATCATCCGCGCGAGCTCCTCGTGCTCCTCGGGCCGCCACCCTTGGAGCAGGTCGGCGAGGCGCTGTTCCCCTGCCTGCACGAGCAGCGCGAGCGCCGCACGCCCGTCGTCCGTGAGCTCATACCCGGAGCCCTCGGAGCCCGCATACCGGGGCCCGCCCCCATCCCCAGCCCGATCGACACCGCAAGCCCGGAGGAGCCCGTGCCGGACGAGCGCGGAGACGGCGCGCGGCAGCAGGCGCTTGAGCTCGTCGTGCAGGCGGTTGGAGAAGATTGCGCCGAGCGTGGCGACGCCGAGCGAGCGGAACAGCGTGGCGCCGGAGGTGGCGACGCCGAGGTCGGCATAGTCGACGGCGTTCTGGACGGCGAGCACGGGCACCTTGAGGCTAGCTGTTAGCGGATCGGCGACCTCGAGGTCGGCCTCGGTGTTGTCCCAGGCGGCGGTGCCATGGCCGTCCTCAAGACGCCTCGAGCTCGGCTCGGATCTTCCGCGACATCGCTTCTGCCGCGCTGTGCGAGGCCGTAAGAGGGGGCCGCTGCGCTAGGTAGTCCACTCCTCGAAGCTCTCCCTCGTCCTTCTTCGGTACGAGCCAGAGATGGAAGTGGGCCACTTTCTCCATCAGCGCCAGGAAGTAGACGCGCTCGACTCCTGTGGCAGCCTTGACCGCCGGAACAAGCCGATGGAGAATCGAACCGAGCTCGGCACTCTCGGTTGTCGTCATCTCACCGAAATCCAACAGATGCCGCCTAGCCTCGACGATGACCGTTCCTGCGCTGGACTCCTGCACGGGGGCGTGCTCGACGAGGAAATGCTCACCTTCGACGATGTAGCCACCTGGGCGGGGGGCGTCCAGGAGCTCTGACCCCGTTTTCAGGCCGTCTTGCTTCCGGCAGATGTTGCAGTCCGACCGGTGATAATACGGAGGCGGACCGATCTCCGCAGAGCCTTCGCTGCTTGCGGGCGCCTCGGGGTATGTGAACATCGATCTCCGTCCTTTCCTTCGTGTGCGGGTCGGTCAGAGGCGGAAACGCACAGGTTGGTGTCCTGTCAGCTCGCCAGAAATGGTAGGAACGCGTCGAGAAACTGAGCAGGATGCTCGATGTGCGGGATGTGCCCGCATTCCGGGATAACGACGCGTTTGGCGTTGGGTATGTCGCGTGCCATGTCCAGCGACGTTGAAGTCGTCGGCGGCGCGCCGGCGGTCGCGCAGGACGCGCGGGCGGCGCCAACCGGCACCGCCCCGCCTCGGGCGGTTGACGTGCTGCTCGACGCGTTCGCGATCCGCTTGACCGAGGGATACGCGGCCGCGGCGCCGACACTCGCTCGGTCTCTCGAGCTCCTGCTCACGATGGACGTCCCCGACGAGGATGTCGGCCGGCGGCTCTCACTCTCCAGCAGTAGGAACAGCAACATCGTTGCCCTCGAGATGTGGGACGACGAGGCCTTGCATCGCCTCGCCGCTCGCCAAGTGCAGGTCGCCCGCGACGCCGGCGCACTCGTGCACTTGCAGTTCGCGCTCAGCTTCCTGGCCCGAAGCCACATGCTCGCCGGCGACTTGACCGCGGCCACTCTGGCGATCGACGAAACCCGCTCGATCGCTGAAGCGACGGGAAACCCAGCGCTGGTGAACGCCCCGATGATCCTCGCCGCTTGGCGCGGCCACGAGCCGCAAGCGTCTGAGCTGATCCAAGCCACCTCGGAGGAGGCGGCGGCGCGGCAATGGACATCCAACAACTACGCGAGATCCGTGCTCTACAACGGCCTCGGTCGTCACGACGCCGCACGCGATGCCGCCTGGGAAGCGTTCCAGCCCGATCCGGTCGGATACGGATCGCTATTGGTGCCCGAGCTGGCCGAGGCGGCATCACGGACCGGTGACCGAGCGCTGCTCGAGTCCACTCTGGATTGGCTCTCGGAGCGCACTCGCGTGATCAGGTCCGAGTGGGCGATCGGAATCGAAGCGCGTGTGCGCGCGCTGCTCAGCGAGGGCGAGATCGCCGACAGTCTGTACCGCGAGTCGATCACGCACCTCGCCCGTACCCGTGTGCGGCTCGAGCTCGCCCGGACCCACCTCCTTTACGGGGAGTGGCTGCGACGCCAACGCCGCCGCCTCGACGCCCGAGAGCATTTGCGCACCGCCCTTGACATGTTCACAAGCATGGGCACCGAGGCGTTCGCGGGCCGCGCCGAACGGGAGCTGCTGGCCACCGGCGAGCGCGCCCGCAAACGGACCGTCGATACGCTCGACCAGCTCACTCCGCAGGAGGAGCAGGTCGCGCGCCTTGCCGCGACAGGAACCACAAACCGAGAGATCGCCGCTCAGCTCTTCATCACCCAGAGCACCGTCGAGTACCACCTGCGCAAGGCATTCCGAAAGCTCGAGGTGAAGTCACGCACCCAGCTCGCACGCCGCATCTCTTAGTTGTCCCCTGGCATCCGCTCCGGCGCTCTGGACGGCGCCGGTCTTTGGCGTTCTAACCTTCCGGGCATGGCTGTGGCGGAGCGTATCGACGTGGCTGACGCGCCTGACAGCGATCGCTACGAGCTGTCGATTGACGACGAGGTGGTTGGCTTCACCACCTACCGCGCAACCGCCGGCCTGATCGCGTTCGTCCACACCGAGGTCGACGAGCGCCTCCAGGGTCGCGGACTCGGTGATCGGCTGATCCGGTTTGCCCTGGAAGACGCCCGCGCACGAGGTCTCGCAGTGCTGCCGTTCTGTCCGTTCGTCAAAGCATTCATCGAACGTCATCGGGAGTTCGAGGCGCTGGTTCCAGACACCTACAGGGAGCAGTTCGGCTTGTGAAGCTAAGCGGACGCAGCCGAGCCGACATCGCCCGAACGTGGGATATGTCCGTGCGCCATGCGTCGCGACGCCCCGGCCGGTGGGCGAGCGCTACTTGCCGGCGAGTTCGCTGCGGGCGAGGGCAGCGATGTCGGCGCCTGTGTTGGCGTGTCCGTTGATGCCCCAACCACCCTCGGGCGACTCGGTGATCAGCACCCACGTGCGCTCGGTGAGCGTCGGATCGCCCGCCGCGGCTGCCACGATGTCGGTCAGCTCTTTGACCACGCCGAGCTGCTTGTCACGATCTAGAACGCCGACCGGGGTGAGCACCTGCACCCGTACGTAGTTGCCGTCGCCGGCGGCGTTCGACAGCGAGTCCGCCGGCAGCTCGTGGATGAATGCAGCCGTGTTCTTCGAGAACAGCGCGATCGCTGGGACCTGCTCCCAGCGCATCACAGCATTCGCCAGATCCTGGGCCAGTGTTTGCTTGTCGCCGAACGTCCCGGGGGCTGAGTAAACGTCGATCATCGGCATGACGGCTCTCCGATCGTTAGTTGTGGAGCAATTGCTCCAGAGCGTATCAGAGTATCTGCTCCAGTATCATCGTTTCTGTGCCTCGCCCCGATCGCCATCGCGCCGACCTGGTCGCCGCAACCGGGCAGCTGCTCCGCCGACGGGGGTATTCGGGCACGAGCGTGAGCGACTTCCTGCACGCCGCCGGCGCGGCGAACGGCTCTCTGTACCACCACTTCCCCGGGGGCAAGGAGGAGCTGGCGCGCGCGGCAATCGACGCGGCGGCCGAACAGGTCGAGGCCGCGTTGCTGAGCGCGTTCGACGCAACCGACGATGCCGTGGTGGCCGCGCAGCGCTCGATCGACGGCATGATCGCCGCGTTTGAGGCTGACCCACGCGACGGATGCCCGGTCGCGCCCACGGCGATCGACGCGGCCGGCGTCAGCGAGGAACTGCGCGTCGCCGCAGCCGCGGCGTTCGCTCGCTGGTCGGGCGTGTTCGAGCGCGCGCTGCGGCGCAGCCGCGACTCAGATACCGCTGCCGCCCAGGCGCGCGTCCTGCTCAGCGCCATCGAGGGCGCGCTGCTGCTCGATCGCACGTCCCACGGGACCTCGCATTTGAAAGCGTTGCGGGACGCTCTGCCCACTCTGCTCGCCAGACCCGCTGGATGAGCGTGCCGGTGCCGCCCGCGCCAAGAACGGCCTTCTGACGGGCGCTACGCCCCTCGTCGTTGCCGTCATCGGCGCTAGGGATGGAGGTGGGAGCCGGTCTCTGTCCGGCGCGCGTCAGATCAGCGCGTGGCAAGTCGCTCGTGGACGGAGCGCACCGCGCTTGACCCCTCGCCCACAGCCGCAGCGACTCGCTTCATGGAACCGTGGCGAACGTCGCCGGCGGCGAATACGCCGGGGGCAGATGTCTCGAATGGCAACGCTCTGGCTTTCTCAGCGCTGGTCGGGTCGGGCAGCTGACGATCGGTGAGGATGAATCCATCGTCGTCGAGCAGAACGCTGTCGGCCAGCCATGCCGTAGCGGGGCGCGCACCGATGAAGCAGAACACACCCGTGCACGCGATCTCCTGCTGTCGGCCAGTGGGCTTGTGCACGAGGGTTGCCCCTTCGAGGCGCTCGCCGCCCGCGAGCGCCTGAACTTCGACGCTGGTGACGAGATCGATTTTCGGGTCCGCGTCGATCCGCTCGATCAGATACTGCGACATGCTTTGGGTGAGATCCTCACGCCGGATGGCGATAGTGACACGGCAGTTGTTCTGGGCGAGGTAGACCGCGGCCTGGCCGGCGGAATTGCCGCCGCCCACAACCAACACGGGCGTTCCATCGCAGACGCGCGCCTCGAGATCCGTGGCGGCGTAGTAGACGCCGGCGCCCTCGAAGCGGCTGAGGTTCTCCACCGCCAGCCGCTGATAGCGCGCTCCGGAGGCCACGATGACCGCACGGGTGGGGATCTCACTGCCGTCGCGCAGCTCGATTACGTGGAAGCTCGCCTGCGACCGCAAGCCCACCACCTCGCAGGGGGCGTTCAAGCGAGCTCCGAGTCGCATCGCTTGCACCGCGGTCCTTCCCGTGAGCTCTTCGCCGGAGATGCCGTTTGGGAATCCCGCATAGTTCTCGATCCGCGAGCTCGCGCCGGCCTGTCCACCGATCGCCACAGCGTCCAGGGAGACCGTGCGCAGCCCCTCTGAAGCGCCGTACACGGCGGCGGCGAGGCCTGCCGGCCCGCTGCCGATCACCACCAGATCGAACACGTAGCCGGGTGTGGGTTGGAACGTCAGCCCGAGGTGCTCGGCGAACGTAGCGGGTGAGGGACGACGCAGAGTCTCGGTGGCGGTGATCACCGCGGGGATGTCCCGTGCTCGCAGACCCATCGGCGCGAGGAAAGAGTCGAGGTCCTCGGCATCCTCGACATCGATCCAGGCGTGCGCCAGATGCGAGTGTTCGGCGAATGAGCGCAAGCTCATCGCCTCGGGGGAGTAGCGCGAGCCGATGATCCGGATCGCCTGCGCCCCCTCCCCTGATCGCAGGGACTCGCGGCGCGCGAGCAGCGCGTTGAAAATGGTTGCGGAGAGCGCCGGGCGAACGCTCATGAGCCGGCGAAACTCGGCTTGCGCAATCACCAGCACGCGCCCAGACTTAGAGACGCGTGCGGTCAAGAAGCGCCTTTGCCCGGTCAGCAGAGTCAGCTCGCCGACGAAGCCGCCGGGGCCGAACTCGGCGACGATCGCCTCATTGGCGCCGCCCGAGCGAACGACATGCACTTCGCCCTCCAGGACTACGAACAGGTCATAGGACGCCTCCCCGGCCTGGAAAAGCAACTCCCCAGTCTGAGTAGCTCGCTCAGTGCCGAACGTGGCGAGGTCCGCGAGCTCGGAGGCACTCAGCAGAGGCGAAGCGACGGGGTCCTCGGAGATGCTCGCGCTCATCGCTGCAGGCCGTCCATTCGCTCGAGTTGAATCCCGGACAGGAGCCGGTTTGCCTTACCCGAACAGCCCGGGATCGGGCGGATTGGGGTCGAGTGCGTGGACGGTACTGCTGACGTGGTGGACGACGACGTCGCTCGGACGCGCCAGCAACGGCCCGACCTGCTCGCGATAGTGACGGTAGTGGCTCGTGTCGTAGTGCTCGCGCATGGCCGTCTCGCTGCTCCAGGAGCCGAGCAGCACGAACTCGCCGGGTTCCTCAGCGGCGAGCATTCGGAAGTCGGTGCATTGAGGCTCGGCGCGGCTTGCGTCAGCCAGTTCGCTTAGCAACGTACGCAGCTGGGGCTCGACGAGCCCTGTCCGTCCGTGCATCTCTGCCACGAGTAGGACGCTCATGCAGTCAATGCTACGGGTCAACCGGTTGTTTCTTCGCGCCGCGGCTCGAGGGCCGCGGGCAGCTGCGACCTGGCGGTGATCCCGAGCTTTGGAAAGATCCGGTATAGGTGTGATCCGATGGTGCGGTGGGAGAGGAACAGCCGCTCTCCGATCTCGCGATTCGACAGGCCCGCTGCCGCCAGCTGGGCGATCTATGGGCCGACGGGTCGTGCTACCGCAAGGTGATCCCCACGCTGCAGGGTGAGGGCCACGAAGTCGTGTCCACGCAGAACAGCCTCGACACGCTCGAGGGCGACGTCGCAGCGGTCAAACGCGCCCTGGGGCGGGTCAGCAGCCCGGCCATCCTCGTCGGCCACTCCTACGGCGGGACCGTCATCACAGCCGCAGGAACCGACGACCGCGTTGCCGGCCTCGTCTATCTCCGCACTCGCTCCTGACGAGGACGAGACGTCACAGAGCCAGCAGGAAAAGTTCCCCACCACCGACGTCTTTGCCCACATCGAGGCCGCAGATGGACGCATCTGGCTGCTCCCGGACGGCATCGACTGCTTCGCTGGAGACCTGTCCGAGGAGGAGCAGAAGCTCGTCTGGTCGGCCCAAGGCGTGCCGACCGCCGGCCTGTTCAACGAAAAGGTCGCAGGCACCGCCTGGAGGTCGAAGCCGAGCTGGTACATCGTGGCCAACGACGACCGAACGGTCCATCCCGACCTGGAGCGTTTCGTGGCGAACCGCATGGGCGCGACCACCTACGACCTCGACAGCAGCCACGTCCCCATGCTCTCCAACCCAGGCTTCGTACTCGACGTGATCCGCGAAGCAGCCAGCGCGGTCCAGGAATCGCATTCGAGGCCTGATTCGAGGCCTGATCAGAGGTCCAGCCGGGCAGGGCCGAGTCAAGGAATCTAGCGCCGCGCCTGCCCGCTGGATGATCGTCCTTGTGAGCGACCCACGCAACGACTATCCGGATAGCTGAGCCGGCTGCCGGATGGATTAGGCTTAATCGTTCGCCCGTGGAAGGGTGGCAGAGCGGTTGAATGCACCGGTCTTGAAAACCGGCAGGCGGGCAACCCCCGCCTCGGGGGTTCGAATCCCCCCCCTTCCGCTTTTCCGCCCGCGAGCGCGGCGCGATCGTCACGATCTGATGGGCACCGGAGCGGCGCTCAGGCGCACGTTGGCCTCTGTACTCCTCTCCACCACCTCCAAGCTGTCGCCCACGCCGATGGTCACGCCCGGCGTGTACACGTGGTTGAGGTTCTGTGCGAAGAACACCCCCGTGTTGGTCTCGTCGTAGGCGTTGACCCCCTTGCGTGTCCTGAGAGCCCTGCGCACCTCCTTGCCCGTAACGGCCGTCTGCTGGTCGACGTCTGTGGTCACGCACCTGTCGGAGGCCTTGACCACGAAGGCCATTAGTGCGCCGATCCGTACCTGCGTCCAGCGATCCTCGTCGTAGGCCGCAAGCCCCTCACCGTCGACGACGATGTTGGGACGAAAGCGATTCATCGGAACGGACGCGTCCATCTGCGTATTGAGCTGCGCCAGCGATGGCTCGGTCGCCAGCAGCATCGAGCTGCCATCCGCGAATCCGACCTGATTGGAGGCCCCGGGCCGCCGGTAGCGTTCCTTGATGTACCTGGGCAGGTCATTGCGGACGTGAAGCAGCCGAAAGCGCCGATTCTGCTTGTAGCGGGGCAGGAAATCGGTGAACCACTCGTTCAGGTCCTGCCCAACGATCTGGCCGACAACGGGCTTGTCGTGGACGGTCGCCGTCACCAGCCTGTCGTCGTTTCGCTCCATCTGCAGCGGTACGTCGATGTCCTCCATGCCCGGTGCGGTCAGGGTGATGCAGGTCTCACCTATCTTCGGCACGACGAGGGCCAGCTCGGGCACCTTTCTCTGTGACAGGAAGTCGTCGTCATCGTCGACGACCATGAAGTCGCGATCTAGCTCGAGACCTGTGGGGGTGACGCGAGATTTCTCCAACGCCACCCCCGCGCACGACTTGACAGGGTAGGTGTTCAGACCCGTGACGGTTATCGCGCTCATGCCGCCGGCATGTTACGCCTCACTCGGTCTGGCGCAGCGCTGACGCCGACACCATGCTCACACCTGCAGACGCCGTACCCGCAGGCTCGGGGTGAAAGCTGATGCCCGGCGCGTGAACATGGTGCTGGTGTTCCTCCTCGCTGATCGCGATCTCGTGCGCCGAGGCCTCAAGCGCGTGTTCGAGGTCGCGCTGGATCCCGGTCAGAGCTCCGGGCTGCGTACGGTACATCTGGTAGATGCGCGCACCGCCGAGCAGCATGAAGCCTAGAAATATGTAGGGGAACAGGTTGATCGGATATGCCGGGGCCGGATAGAAGCTGCCCACCGTGGGCACTATCAGGCAGGCAAATGCGAGCACCGCGATCAGCACGTGGCGTCCGCGCAGCTCACCGAGCTTTTTCATATAGAAGGGTGCGGCAACGGTGATCATGAAGTACGCGAACAAGAAGCCGAACGCCGCCATCGTTCCAGCGTCGCCGAACAGCGTCAGCGGTTCTGTGCCCGTGGTGGCAAACGCCACCGCGACGGCCAGGATCACCGCTCCGAAGGAGGCGAGCGCCACATGAGGCGTCATGTTCTTGGCGTGCACCGCGTGCGCCTTCCTCGGAAGGATGCCATGTCCGCTGAGCGGGAAGATGATGCGGGCACCAGCATTCAGGCATGACAGCGACAGCGAGAAGAAGCTCACCATCGCGCCAAGCGCCACGGGCACCTTGAAGAAGCTGACGCCATAGGCCGCGGAGATCGCGGTCAGCGGGGTGGTGAACGAGCTGAGCGACTTGCCCATGTGCTTGGTCGCGAAGACCTCGACGTAGCTCATGAACACCATGAACGCGCCCGTTATCAGAAGACTCCATATGACCGCGCGCGGCACGTTGCGAAGCGGGCGCTTGGCCTCGCCGCCGAGCGTAGTGGCGCTCTCAAAGCCGACCAGGCTGAAGATGCAGATCACGATCGCGAAGTCCATGCCCTTGAGGTCAACGCCCTTGAGCTGCAGCTGGGCGGTGTCCACAGACACCCCATGCTTGAACAGCACGACCCCCGCCAGGGCGAGGATGATGGTGACGGAGATCGCCTCGAGCGCAAGTGTCAAAAGCGACGATATGCGGATGTCCTTCCACGCGATCGTCAGGCAGATGAAACCACTGATCAAGAAGAAGATCCACGGGCTGACCGTGCCGTGCACGCCGATCCCGGACAGGAATTCCTGGGCGAAGATCGCAAAGCCCGCGAGCCCGGCCGTCGCGATTCCCCAATAGGACCAGATCAGCGCCCACCCGGAGAGCACGCCCGCCGACGGGCCGAGCCCCCGTGCCGTATAGGCATACATCGAACCCGCGGTCGCCGAGCGGCGGGCGAACTGATTGAGCCCGAGCACGACAAACAGGAGCATGACTGTGCCGAACAGATAGGCCGCCCAGGTCCCCTGACCGGAGTCGCCAAACGCCAGCGCGATGATCAGCACGGCGGTCATCGTCGGCGAGATCAGCGCCACCGACTGGGCAAGCAGCGCTGGAAACCCGAGCGCGTGCGGACGCAGGCGAGGAGGCGAGGAGCTCCGCACGTCTCCCGAAGGCTTGGTCGCGGTTGCGGCGGTACTCATAGGCTGGTCGACCCCCTTGTGGTCTGTGTGACAGGGCACGCCGCAAGATAGGAACGCCACGGTGAACACTCCATAGCCAGCGGGCCGAGATCGAGCTGCGCGTACTTGACAGATGGCCGACGCCGGACGCGGGGCAGCACACCGATGGCCACCGGTCCCACTCCGGGCGTGTCAGGTTTAACACCTGGCCTACGGCGCGGGCAGGCCGGGCTGCGCGACGCTCGGCGAACTGCCCAGCACGTCACCAGCCGCGTCCAGCGCCTGCACTGTCACGTCGGGGCCAACGGTTCCCGAGGGCACGACGATGGCAGTCTCAAAGCCGCTGCGCGCGACCTGCGCCACCGGCACGAGGCTTGCAGGGGTGCGCCCGGCGAGCAGCCGCCACGAGGACACCAGCGTGGCGCCGTTCCAGCTGGCATACACCGTCCCCATGCCCTGGCCGCCTGGCTGGAAGGCGAACGCGGGAGGATGGGTGGGCGCGCCAGCCCATTCGAAGCGGAAGGCGCGGTAGGAGCGGTCGTGGGCCGGCAAGTGCGCGTCGAACAGCAGCTGGCCTTCGGAGCCGTACTCGGAGAAGTCCGGTTCCTGGCCCCAGCCCACGAACCAGTCGCCATTTGGCAGAGCCTGGACGCTGCCCTGGCTTTCTGACAAAAGCGGCGGCGTGTGCGTGAACTGGCTGACGAGGCTGGCGGTCGCGTTCTGGCGGTCGAGGCTGAGCACGACCGCGCGAGACTGGGCGTGGACCTTGGGCGAGGCGCCGTTGTCAAACTCGCTGATCGCGCCGTCCGCGAGCATACGCGGGTCATGCTGGAAGGCGGTTGCCGCACCGGGCGCCAGCTTGAAGCTGCTGCTGCGCCCGCCCAGGCGCCACAGGATCTGCCCGCTGCGGGGGTCGATGTCATAGACGGTCCAGGTGTTGCGCGCGGACACCAGCAGCGTGCCGTCCCGATCGAGGCCGATCGAGTTGAGGTGAAAGAAATCGAACGGCCAGCTGGTGGAGGAGGTGGCCGCACGTTCCTCGGATTCGCCGATCGCGACGTGGTCGACGCTCGTCCATTCGTACATCACCAGGCCGGTCTTCACGTCGATCTCCTGGAAGACCGCGTCTGTGAGCGCCCCGTCTGCGGGCCCACCGACCGCAGACAGGTCACAGCGGATCGGATAGTAGGCGGTCACGAGCGCCGTCCCCTGCGGGGTCAGCTGGAACTCGTGCAGGTCGGCCTCGTGGCCATTGCCGGCCTTGACGTGCGCGATGTCCGTGTAGCTCTGATCGGCGATCACGTCCTCGCCCAGCCCGAACCCGTGTTCGGAGATGTCGCCCTGCCACCACGTGAGCACCGGCCTGCCCTCGTATTCCTGCACCTGCAGGTTCGTCGCCGAGACGTGCGCTGGCAGCGCCTTGAACCACACCAGGGCGCCGCTGGGGTCGAGGATCATCGGCCCGGCCTGGCCAGGACCGGCGGCGGGCGTGAGCATCTCGTCGCCGCCGGCCACGTCTGACGACTGGGCGGTGACGGTCACGACCGGCGGCTGCAGGTCCGGACGCGAGTGGAAGTGCTGGACTTCGGAGGCGGCGCCGGGGTGGATGGCCTCGGGCGTGGAGGCGATCGCGTCCTGGCTGGCGATCGCGAAGCGATCGATCAGCGTATGGGTCGAGCCGCCGCTGCGCAGCCGTGCGAGCACCGTCACGCGCTCGCCTTCTGCAAAGGGCCTGGTCGGCAAGAAGCTCGCGCCGTCGCCCTGCGAGTAGTCCTCCAGGCGGCCCGTGTGGGCGCCCGTGCGCGAGCCGACCACGCTGACCACGCTGAGCTGGCCGGCGGGCACGCCAAGGAAGCTGATCTGTGTCTGCGGCGACGCATCGCGGGCGCCCGGCAGGGGCGATATTGTGACGGCTCGATCCTGGAGCGCCGAGTTGTCGAGGCTCGCCGGCGTGCACGTCGGGGCCACCTGCTGGGGGACGGCGCTTCCGGCAAGGGCGCTCGCCGCGTCCGCTCCCAGGGCCAGCGCCACAGCCGACCCGAGGATGAGAGCCCGCATGGACAACATCGACCCCGAGCAGGATAGGAGAGTAAACCGGCGCACCTTCCTGAAGGGAGGGCTGGTCGCCGGTGGCGTGCTCGCCGGGGCCGGCGGGGCCATCGCCGCACTGGCCGCCACCTCCAGCGACCCCGACTCGCCACCCAGGACGCCAACCGCCGCGCCCACGACCTCCAGCTCGGCCACTGCCAGGCGCGCAACCGGTGGGCGGGGCGGGAATCGTCCGAACATCCTCGTGATCCTCGTCGATCAGCTGCGCTACCCGCAGTGGTTCTCGCCGGTGCCAGGCGGCGTGGGCCTACCACCCAACCTCGCGCGCCTGTCCGAAGGGGCGGTGTCGTTCGCCAGACACTACACGGCCTCCAACGACTGCTCTCCGGCGCGCTCGGCGCTGCTGACGGGCCTGTACACGCACCAGACAGGCTGCATGATCACCGGCGGCAGCACACTCGATCCCGCCTTTCCCACCTGGGGGGGCATGCTGCGCGAGCAGGGCTATCACACGCGCTGGTATGGCAAGTGGCACCTGACCCACCGCGACAACCACTGGACGGCGGCCACCGGCGAACCCGAACTAGAGCGCTACGGCTTCGGCGGCGGCACCTATCCCTCGCCCGACGGCGGCCCCGGCCAGGGCTGGCACGTGGACCCTCGCATCGCCGCCCAGTTCGCCGACTGGTATGCCCAGGAGGGCGGCGCCGAGCCGTGGTGCACGACCGTGTCATTCGTCAACCCCCACGACATCGCCTGGTGGTACGCGTGGACCCGCCGCGTGCGCCCGGAGGCCAGCGCGCCCCGCGCGGTGCACCGTATGCCGCCCAACTTCGAGACGCCGGACCTGCTGCTCGAGCGCCACAAGCCGCGTCTGCAGCGCTCCTTCCAGGACACGACCGCGGCATCGTTCGGGCCGGTGCCGTTCAAGGGCCCGGAGGCGATGCACAAGTGGCTGTCGTTCCTGGACCTGTACGTCAAGCTGCAGCTCGAGGTCGACCGTCACATCGGCAAGGTGATCCGCACGCTGCAAAGCCGCCCCAGGGTGGCCGCCAACACGGTGATCGTCTTCAGCTCAGACCATGGCGAGTACGGCGCCTCGCATGGGATGCGCGGCAAGGGCGCGAGCGGCTATGAGGAGGGCATCCGCGTCCCGCTGCTCGTCAAGGACCCGCGCGGCGTGCTCACCAGCGAACCCCAACGGCTGCGCACGCAGCTGACCTCCAGCGTGGACGTAGCGCCGCTGCTGTTGACGATCGCCAGCGGCTCCGACGCCTGGCGCGACGAAGAGCGCTACTTGCATCTGTCGCGCCGGGCCGATGTCGCGCGGATCCTCGCCGACCCGTCCGCGCCGGGGCGGGATTACGTGCTGCACGCCACCGACGAGATCGTGACCGAGTACGCGATCGAACCGTACGCGGCCAACGCCCCCCTGCACGTGGTCGCGCTGCGCACCGCGCAAGGTAAGTACGTCAACTACTCAAACTGGCCGGCCGGAAGGATCGGGCCGCTCGCGCAGGGCCAGGAACACGAGCTGTACGACTACTCCACGCACAGCGGGCGCCTGGAGCTGCACAACGGCGCCGGGCACAGCCCGCTGGAGGAATCGCTGCGGGCGCAATGGGAGCGCGCGTTCGTGCAGGAGCTGCGCGAGCCCTTGCCCCGGCGACTGCAGCCAGCGCACGCAAACGGCTTCGCCGACTATTTCCTGACCGCCAAGCACGCGGCCACCGGCGCGACGGTGCGACGCAAACGCCGCTCCGAACGGGTCGTTGGGCGCCTGCCCCATCACGTGCCTGGCGAGGAATCGCTGCGCGACGCCGACAAGCGTCCGCACGGCATCCAGCCCGGGCTCAGGCCTTCACCGCGGGGGAGGAAGCCATGACCGCCCCGGAGGCGTCGAGCGCCTGCACGGCGACGTAGGCGGGGCCCGCGCCGGCGGGCAGGACCAGCGCGGTCTCGAAGCCGCTCCTTGGTCCGGTAGCGATCGGCGCGAGACTCGTGGGCGAGGCGCCCGCGAGCACGCGCCAACTCGCGACGCCGGTCGCGCCGTCCCAGCTGGCGTACACCGTCGGCCGGCCGTTGCTGGCGCGCGCGACCGCCACGGCGGGCGGTTCGGCGG
>DATNLQ010000291.1:0-2156 GCA_035602785.1 Solirubrobacteraceae bacterium | reverse complement strand
CGATTACGGTCACGGCACGGACGCCGGCGAGTAGGCCGGAGACGAGCACGTGGCCGGCTGGCCGTAGAACGTAGGCGAGGAGAGCGGGCGCGACGAGGAGCACGGCCACGGCCGCCTCCGGATGCTCGGCGACTTGTTCTTGGTTTAGGCCAAAGGCGAGCAGGATTCCTGCGAGCAAGGTGACCCCAAGGGCGGCAGACGTGAGCCAGGCTGATTTTGGCGGAGGCTTTGATCCGTGGTTTCGTCCGCGGGGAAGGAGAGTCTTCCGTTATGGCAAGAGCGAGGAAGTATCCCGAGGAGTTGCTGGAGCGCGGTACGCGGCTGGTGTTCGAGTCCGGCCGCCCGATCGCGCATGTCGCGCGTGACCTGGGCATCGATTCGGAGACGCTGCGCAAATACGTGCGGCGCACCGAAGCTGACGAGGGTAAGCGCAAGGATCTGTTGACCAGTCAGGAGCGCGAGGAGATCAAGCAGCTGCGCCGCGAGGTCGCGCACCTGCGGCGGGCGAACGAGATCCTCAAGGCGGCGAGCGTGTTTTTCGCCGGCGAGCTCGACCCCAACCGGCCGAAGTGAGCGCGTTCATCGAGGAGCATCGCGAGCGCTTCGGGGTTGAGCCGATCTGCAGCACCCTGGGCGTGTCGGTGTCCGCCTACTACGAGCGAGCTTCGGGACGGCGCTCGGTCCGCAGCATGGAAGACGAGCGGCTGCTCGACCGGATCTGCGAGCTGCACGAGGCCAACTACTGCGCCTATGGCTACCGGCGGACGTGGAAGGCGCTGCTGCGCGCTGGCGAGGATGTCGGCCGTGATCGCATCCGGCGGCTGATGCGCCAGCACGGCATCCAGGGCGCCAAGCGGCGCGGCAAGCCCTGGCGCACCACCAAGGCCGACCCGAAGGCCACGCGCTCGCCTGACCTGGTGCAGCGTGACTTCACGGCATCGCGGCCGGACGAGAAGTGGTTCGCGGACTTCACCTACCTGCGCTGCTGGGAGGGGCTGGTGTTCTTCAGCTTCGTGATCGACGCCTACAGCCGGCGGATCGTGGGCTGGCAGTTCGCGGCGCACATGCGCACCACGCTCGTGCTCGACGCGCTGTGGATGGCGCTGCACCAACGCCAGCCCGGCGCGGATGTCGCGCTCATTCAACACACCGATGCCGGCAGCCAGTACACGTCGTTTGACTACACCCAGGCACTCAACGACCACGGCGTGCTCGCATCGATCGGCACCGTCGGCGACGCCTACGACAACGCCGTTGCTGAGAGCTTCGTCGACAGCTTCAAGACGGAGCTGATCGCTGACCGGACCTGGGCGACTCGCAGCCAGCTCGAGCTCGCTGTCGTCGAGTACGTCGCGTGGTTCAACAACGAGCGCCTGCACGAAGCCCTCGATGACCGGCCACCACGAGAAGTCGAGGAACTCTACGCTGCGAAAAGCAGGGCAACCATCCCCGTCAAATGAAGACAGGGAACCTACAAACCACGCCTCCGTCCGATTCAGCCCGGCTCAATCTGCCTGGTGGCGGACATCGGCCGCGAGCTAGAGGACAGCGACCCGGACGCGATCGTGCGCCCACTTGTCAACGCAGGACTGCTGCACCGCACCAGCGATGACCACGTGTTCGCAACGCCTGCTGCGTTCAAGATGGTTCAGATGGTCGGTCACGTCGTCTGACGACTGCGAAGGGCGCTACGTCGCCGGGTTGGGCGTGGCGCTCCCCGTTTAGCTCAGGGAGGGTTGGCAGGTTGCTCCCCCGCTGTAAAGCAAGTAGGAGCCCCGCCTAACGGCGGGTACGGCCGGTCACATCACTACTTGCTTGACAGCTCCTCCACAACCTGCGAAAGCCAGCAATCAGTTGGGCAGGCGCCCAACTGGCTCGGGAGAGCCCTGATCCACGGAGAAGCATCGTGACCTTGACCGCACACGTCTTGCAGACCAACCAGCTTGCTCGGAGACGGCAGTGCTCGGCTTACAAGCAGAGAGCGCATGCCACATCTCAGGCCCGCAATCCGAACTGCTGTCAAAAGCACGCCCCAAGATGGTCGCGCTCAAGGTGTCGCGCGGCCATGAGGCTCGATCCGGCCGACATCGAGCAGATCGCGCGGGAGGTCGCCGACCTGATCGCAGCGAAGCACGCTCGACCCGCGGGCCGGTTCG
>DATNLQ010000254.1:0-6282 GCA_035602785.1 Solirubrobacteraceae bacterium | reverse complement strand
CCAACCGACGCCTCGATCGCCGCTACGACCGCCGCGACGACATCCACGAAGCCTTCCTCACCATCGGCGCAGCACTCATCTGCCACAAACACCTACAACGCTCATTTCGTTAGACGCTCTTAGCACCTTCCGCGCCCTTTTCTCCTTTTTCGCCCTTTTCTCCTTTGGCACCAGCCGCGCCAGTAGCACCAGCAGCACCTTTAGCACCTTCCGCGCCCTTTTCTCCTTTTTCGCCCTTTTCTCCTTTGGCACCAGCCGCGCCAGTAGCACCTTCTTTGCCTTCGGGACCGGCCGCACCCGTTTCGCCTTTGGGTCCCTGCGGGCCAATCGGACCCTGCAGGCCTTCTTTGCCTTCCGTGCCTTGCGGGCCCGCCGCACCTTCTTTGCCTTCCACGCCTGTCGCGCCCGTCGGACCCTGCGGACCAGCCGCACCCTGTGACCCTTCTTTCCCTTCTTTACCTTCCGGACCCGCAGCTCCCGTTTCACCTTTGATGCCTTGCGGGCCCGTCCCGCCTTTGGCGCCTTCTTTACCTTCGGGACCCGCCGCACCCGTTTCACCTCTAAGACCCCGCGGACCGATCGCACCTTGCGGCCCTTGCTTGCCTTCCGGACCCTGCGGGCCGGTCGCCCCTTGCGCGCCTTCGGGCCCGGCAGCGCCGGCTTCACCTATGGGACCCAGCGGACCGATCGCACCCTGCAGCCCTTCCTTGCCTTCAGGGCCAGCAGCGCCGGTTTCTCCTTTGACCCCCTGCGCGCTGCTCGCTCCTTTTTCGCCTTGGATTCCCTGCGGACCTGCCGGACCGGTTGCACCCTGCGGGCCTTCCTTGCCATTGGCCCCGGTGACGCCTGCTGCGCCGTTTGCACCCGCCGCGCCGTTCGCACCTTGGGGACCCCTGGCACCCATCGGGCCCTTGGCGCCCGGAGCGCCAGCTGCGCCTCGAGGGCCGCCTGCAGGGCCGGTTGCGCCTCTGGGGCTTTGTATGCCCTGCGGACCGACAGGACTTGCCGGGTCGGAATCTCTTTCGAGGCCCCGCGTTCCGGCTGACCGATGCGATCTCGCCGGATGCCTCCTCGCCCGGTGCCGACCGGGGCCCGCAAGCACCGTCAAGCCCGGAGGGGCGCTGGCGGCCAGAAGCATTGCCTGCTGGCTGCGCCTGGTGGAGACAGCCCGATCGTCGGCGGCGAGCAACGCTCCCGCGCCGGCAGAACAGACAACGACGAGCACGACAATGAGTGAACGATAGGAGCGTGCGAGCATGTAAGATTTTGATCTATTTCAAATCGGGGTCTACGGCGAACCTTGCGGTCCACAGGTAGTCAAATCCGTGTTATGTCCGTTGGAACCGGGATACGATCGACCCACTGCTCCATACCTTTAGGCTTGGAGCCTGTCATTCGATGCGACATTCGATGAGCTTGTGGGTAGCAAGCAACAGTTGGGAAAGCACCGCGCTCGAGCCCACGAAATCAGGCGCCAACCGACGGAAAGCCTCGGGGAGCCCTCTCGCTCGTCGGCACCCCCGCCGGGGTGGGCTCAGCGCCGGTCGTCGAGCCTAATAGCGCTCGCCGCCGACCGCCCTCAGCTTGGCGCGGTCGTGGGTTGCGCGGATGCGCCTGATCGTTCCCGAGCGCGAGCGCGTGACCAGGGATTCGGTCGTGGCGCCACCGGCGCTCGGGTAGCGCACGCCCTGCAGCACGTCGCCGTCGGTGACGCCGGTGGCGGAGAAGAACACGTCGTCACCGGCGACCAGGTCGTCGCGACCGAGCACCTGCTGCAGGTCGTAGCCGGCCTCTAGCGCCGCTGCGCGCTCCTGCTCGTCGCGCGGCCACAGCCGTCCGAGCAGCTGCCCGCCGAGGCACTTGACGGCGGCCGCCGAGATGACGCCCTCGGGCGTGCCGCCGATCCCCCACAGCAGATCGACGGGCGCACGCTCGGTGACCGCAAGCAGAGCCGCGGACACGTCGCCGTGAGCGATCAGGCGCACGCGCGCGCCGGCCGCGCGGATCGCCGCGATGCCCTGCTCGTGGCGCGGGCGGTCGAGCGTGACGACCATCACGTCGCTGACGGGGCGGCCCTTGCGCTCGGCCACCAGCTTGACGGTCTCTCCCAGCGGGCGGTCGAGATCGAGCAGGTCTGCGATCTCGGGCGCACCGGCCATCTTCTCCATGTACACGCACGGGCCCGGGTCGAACATCGTCCCGCGCGCCGACAGCGCGATCACGGCCAGAGCGCTAGGCATGCCGTGGGCGGCCAGCGTGGTGCCCTCGAGCGGGTCCACCGCAATGTCCACCTGTGGTGGCGAGCCGTCGCCGATCTGCTCGCCGTTGTAGAGCATCGGCGCCTCGTCCTTCTCGCCCTCGCCGATCACCACGACGCCGTCCATCTGAATGGAGTGGAGCATGTGGCGCATGCCGTCCACGGCGGCCTGGTCGGCGGCCTCCTTGTCGCCCAGGCCAACCAACGGCGCGCATGCGAGGGCGGCCGCCTCGGTCACGCGAACGAGCTCCAGGGCAAGGTTACGGTCGGGCAGCTGGCGGGATTGCTCTGCGCTCAAGACGCGAGAAACCTATACCAGGGCGCATGCCATTACGATCGTGGCTTGACCGACCGAGAAAGGTGAGCTGGACATGACGCAGATCGGCTTCGTCGGGCTGGGCAAGATGGGCGGCAACATGGTTCACCGCATCCGCCGCGACTCAGAGCACGAGGTGGTGGCGTTCGACTTCGACGAGAAGGCCGTCAAGCTGGCCGTCAAGAACGGCGCCGCCGGCGCGAGCTCGTTGAAAGAGCTCGTCAAGAAGCTGCAGGCACCGCGGATCGTCTGGATCATGGTGCCCGCCGGCGACGCCACGCAGGAGACCGTCGACAAGCTGGCCAAGCTGCTCGACCGCGGCGACGTGATCGTCGACGGCGGCAACTCCAAGTGGACCGACGACAAGCGTCGCGCACGGCAGCTCAAAGGCAGCGGCATCGAATACGTCGACGTGGGCACGTCGGGCGGTGTGTGGGGCCTGGAGGTCGGCTATTGCATGATGGTTGGCGGACCGCCCAAAGCGGTCAAACGCCTGGCGCCGATACTCGATGTGCTCGCGCCCGAGACCAACGAGCAGAGCCGCGCGTCGATCGGCGAGCGGGGTTGGCTGCACTTCGGCCCGTCCGGCGCCGGCCACTACGTGAAGATGGTGCACAACGGCGTGGAGTACGGGCTGATGCAGGCCTATGCCGAGGGCTTTGACGTGTTCGACAAGTGCGAGTATCAGCTCGACAACGCCAAGATCGCGCACCTGTGGGGACAGGGCTCGGTCGTGCGCTCGTGGCTGTGCGAACTGGCCGCACGCGCGTTCGAAGCCGACGGAAATGACCTGGAAGCGATCGAGGGCTACACCGAGGACTCGGGCGAGGGGCGCTGGACGATCGCCGATGCGACCGCCCACGACGTGCCTACGCCCGTGATCACCGCGTCGCTGTACGCGCGCTTTCGCTCGCGCGGCAACGGCGACTTCGCCGATCGCGTGCTGGCCGCGCTGCGCAACCAGTTCGGCGGGCACGCGGTCAAGCCTGCAAAGCCGGCCGCCAAGGGCCCCGGCGGGGGCGGCTGACGGTGGCGGTGCTCGCGGGCCAGCCCACCGCCGACCTCGAGGCCGAGAACCCGCTTACGGCCGGGCTCGAGCGCCTGCCCGTAGCGCCAACCACACTGGTCATCTTCGGCGCCACCGGCGACCTGGCCAGGCGCAAACTGCTGCCTGCGCTGTACAACCTCGCCCATGAGGGCGCCCTGCCCGGGCGCTTTCACCTGGTGGGCGTATCGCGCAAAGACATGACACACCAGGACTTCCGCGCCGAATGCGAGCAGGCAATCCGCCGCTTCTCACGCCGACAGCCCGACGCAGATGTGCTCAAGAGCCTGCTGGAAAACGTCAAGTACATCCCTGGGACGTTCGACGACGACGCCGTGTATGCCCAGCTCAAAGCTGTGCTCGACGGCTTTGAGCTCCAGGCACACGAACCGATCAACCGCGCCTTCTATCTGTCGACCGCCCCCAGCTTCTTCCCCGTGATCATCGAGGCGCTCGGGCGCTCGCAGCTGGCCAGCCACGAAGGCGCCGAGGTGCGCGTGATCATCGAGAAGCCGTTCGGCACGACCTTGGCCGAGGCGCGCGAGCTCAACCGCCGCGTGCTCGCGATCTTCGACGAGCCCCAGGTTTTTCGCATCGATCACTACCTGGGCAAGGAGACGGTGCAGAACATGCTGGCGTTTCGCTTCGCCAACGGCATGTTCGAGCCGCTGTGGAACCGCAACTACATAGACAGTGTCCAGATCACCGCCGCCGAGGAGCTCGGCATCGGCACCCGTGCCGACTACTACGAGTCGTCGGGAGCGCTGCGCGACCTGATCCAGAACCACATGCTGCAGCTGCTCTGCCACGTTGCCATGGAGCCGCCCGTCAGTTTCACCGCCGAAGAGGTCCGCAACGAGAAGGTCAAGGTCCTGCAGGCGATCCCCCAGCCAACCGCCGAGACGATCCCGCAGATGGCCGTGCACGCGCAGTACGGCCCCGGGCACGTCGGCGGCGAGGACGTGACCGGCTACCTGGAGGAGGAGGGCGTGCCCGAGGACTCTGTCACTGAGACCTACGCCGCGCTGCGCCTGGAAGTCGACAACTGGCGCTGGGCGGGCGTTCCCTTCTATCTGCGCACCGGCAAGCGCCTGGCCCGCAAGATCACCGAGATCGCCGTTACGCTCAAGCCGGTCCCGCACCTGGCCTTCAGCCAGCAGGGCTCGCTGGGCGTGCAACCCAACCAGCTGGTGCTCACGCTCCAGCCCAACGAGGGGGTGTCGCTGCGTCTCGGCGCCAAGATCCCGGGCACGCGCATGATCATCCGCCCGGTGAGGATGGAGTTCCTCTACGGCACGTCGTTCTTGTCGCAGTCGCCCGAGGCCTATGAGCGGCTGATCACCGATGCGATGCGCGGCGACGCCACGCTGTTCACCCGCAACGACGAGGTGGAGGCGCAGTGGCGCATCTGCGATCCGATCGTCTCGGCGTGGTCTGGGTCGAAGCCTCCGCTGCCTAAATACGAAGCCGGCTCGCAGGGGCCCGAGGAGGTAAACGGGCTGCTGCGTGACGGCGATCAGTGGCGCGCCATCTGATGGCGCGCAGCGACGCGCTCTGGAGCGAGCAGGGCACGACCCCGGACGCGATCGAAGCCGCCCTGCGCGACCTGCTCGTGCAGCGCCACGCAGAAGACGAGCGGCTGGTGCCCGCGCGCGTGCTGAACATGATCGCGTTCGTCGACCGCGAATGGACCGGCGAGATCGCCAACCGGCTGCGCGGCGTCGGGCGCTACCACGCCTCGCGCCTGGTCGTGCTCGCCTACGAGCCGCACCGCGAGCGCCTGGACGCGCGCGTGAGCATCGTCTCAGACGACGAGCCGACCGGAGACGAGGTGGCGCTGCTGCACGAGACGGTCGTCGTGGAGATTGGCGACCGCCACCTCGACGACCTGGTCACGATCGCCGACCCGCTGGTCGTCAGCGACCTGCCCACGTTGCTGTGGTCGCCGCATGGCCACCACGATGTGGTCGAGCAGCTGCTGTCGCTCTCGCAGGCCGTGCTGCTGGACTCGGTCGACGAGCCGCTGCCTGCAGACGCGCTCGAACGCGCGTGCTCGCTCGCACGACAGGCATACGTGGTGGACCTCGCGTGGCTGCGCTCCACCCCCTGGCGCGAGCGCGTGGCCGCCGCATTCGACCCTCCGTACCTGCGCAGCGAGCTGCGCAGCATCGCCGAAGTGATCGTGCGTCACCATCCGGACTCGACCGCCGCGGCGATGTTGTTCGTCGGTTGGCTGGCTTCGCGGCTGGACTGGAGCATCTCAGCGCTCGCCACCCAGGGCGACGCGCTGCTGGGCAAGGCCAACGCCCCCCGCCAGCAGGTCTCGCTGCGCCTGCAGTCCGCCCCCGAGCTGCAGGTACGCGGCCTGGAGGGGCTCACCCTGCAGACAGCGTCCGGGCGCTGCCTGCGACTGGACCGCGGACCGGGCGGCCTGCACGCACGCTCGCACGACCCGCGCGGACACGAGAGCGAGTGGACGGTCCCGGGCGCATCACGCGGGGAGATCGGCGTGCTCGGTGAGGGCATCCGCCAGGCGCTGCTGCGCGACCCCACGTATGTGCCGGCCCTGACCGCGGCCCGGGCGATGGTGTCGTGAGCAACCTCGTCGCACCCTCGTGATTGCCTACTCCCCGACGTCCTCGGCGGGCCTGCCGTGACGCGCCT
>DATNLQ010000238.1:0-6181 GCA_035602785.1 Solirubrobacteraceae bacterium | reverse complement strand
GTTCGATTCGGTGTCGTGGGGTCAGCTGCGCCGACGTATCTCCCCCGCCCCACGGGAGCGCGCGCCGGCCGCCGCGGGAGCGTATACCCCCGCGGCGACAACGCGTCGCCGACCCGGCCAGCGTGTGGGCTGGCCGGGTCTGGTGTGGCTGCGCTGGCTTGGCCGAAAGGCGCCGAGCCTAGTTTTCGAACATGTACGCCTGCGACTGGATGGCGACCGTCTTTACGAGGTTGCCGAGCGCGATGTTGACGTCATAGAGGTGCAGGCCCCAGTCGGGTCCGAGCTCTTCCTTGACGTATTCCGGCGGGTCGACGGCCGTGCCGACGGGGTTGACCTGCAGGAAGCTGGCGCCGTTTTCGTTGTGGCACTGCGCCGTGTACTCGCCGGGCGAGGCCACCCAGGGGGTGGATCCGGTCGGCGATTCCTGGAAGAAGCCCAGCGTGCCCGGGAAGGGCGTGGTGGAGGCGTAGGGCAGCAACGGCCCTGTCCCGCCGTTCTGGCTGAGCAGCGTCGGGTTGACGCACAGCACCTGCATGCCTTCGTTGGTGGCGCCGGGGTCCAACAGCGGGCTCTGAGCGCGACCGAAGAACGACCCTTCGGGCGGTTCTTTGAGGAACGACGAGTAGGCGATCACGCAGCCGGTCTGCGCGGCGGCCTGGCAGGCAGGCACGTTCTGGAAGTCGCCGCCCACGAGTTTGCCTTCGGGCACGAGCACGTTGCCGCCGAGCAGCACGGCCGAGACCAGTTGCTTGCGCAGGGTGGGGTTGGGGTCGATGAATTCTTTGATCAGCTGCTTGAGCAGCAGCGCGCCCTGGGAGTGTCCGATCAGGACGAAGCCGCGGCCTTTGTTGAACTTGGTCAGGTATTCCTCGAAGGCCTTGACCACGCCGAGGTAGGCGGTGATCGACGCCGTCGGGCTGACGGGTTTGCCGCTGTTGAGCGCGGCGAGCGTGATCTGCGGGTACATCGGCGCGAACACCCTGCAGTCCTGGGAGAAGCGCGACGCCTGGTCGATCGCGACCTGCGTCTCCTGCGGTTCGATTTCCAGGTTGGCGTTTTCGGTCGGCTGTTCGCTGACGGTCGGGTAGACGTAGAAGCAGTCGATCGGCCTCGCCGCTTTCTTGACTTTTTCGATCGAGGTGTCCCCGTCTGTCTGCACGACCGTGGTTTCCTCGCTGGTCAGGCACGGGTTGGCGGGTTTGTTGGGGTTACACAGCCAGACGGCCTTGGACGATTTGACCGTCGCCTGAGCGGTGCCCGCGGCGAGCCCGCCGGCGACCGCGCTCAACGCAGCGGCGCCGACGATCGCGAGCAGTCTCGCGCGCAGGCGCACAGCAGCGATCGAACCACCCCTCGTTCCTTGATGCATGGTCTTCTCTCCTTACTCCCTCGTGCGGCCCGCCCCCACGGCGTTCGCCGCTGTGTCGACCAGATGGTAGAGACAACCCGCGCCGGGTGCCTCAGTTGGCCGGGTCGATGGACTGGGTTGCCCCCCGACCGGCCCCCTGTCGACGAGACAGACCGCGCTCCCCGCCCCGCAAGAGGGGACAGGCGAGGCGAGGAGCAACGGCCCTGCCGCGGATTGTAGACATTTATGGGTAAAAGTCGCAAACGGGAACGCACGGGCGCGGCGCGGCGCGGCCCTTGCGCAGGGTGTGCCGGCGGCCTACGCGTCGGCGACCCCCAGCAGGGCGGCCTCGACCTCGCGCAGCCGCTCGATCTCGCCGCGGATGCCGAAGCGCGCGTCGTTGTAGAGGAACGACTCGGCCAGGCGCACGATGGCGAAGGCGAGCGTTTCGGGTGCGAGCACCGGGACGAGCGTGCCCGCCTGGGCCTCCTCTTCGATCATGCGCTGCACGACGGCGACGATGCGCGGCTGGACGTTGCCGCCGCTAGAGGTGAGGATGCGCAGGGCGCGCTCCTGCTCCTGGGCCAGCCAGACGACAAGGCCGTTGGTGGCTGCCAGGTCGCGGTTGAAGCGCTCGAAGGTGTCGAGCAGCCCGATTGCGCCCTGGGTGGGCTCCTGGCGCCTGATCGCCTCCAGGCGACGTTCGGCCATTTCGCCGAGCACCTCGCCGAGCAGCACCTCGCGGGTGCCGAACCAGCGGTGCATGGTCGCTCGCGCGAGGCCGAGCTCGCGCGAGATCCCCTGCATGTCGACGCGCTCGCCGGCGAGGAAGCGCTGGGTGGCGAGCGCCATGACGTCCTCGCGCGTGGCAGCGGCGGGCCGGCCGGGGCGGCTGGCCTTGGCGCCGGCCTGCTTGGGCGGAGAGGAGCGCGCGGGCGTGCTTGTCACAATCAGAGCATATGCGCCCCGAGCGCCCTGGCGCCCTTTGATAGAACAGCGCTGACCGCCCGACCCTGCGACCCGACCCCCGAAGGAGCCCCCATGGCCTACACCGTCCCGCCGCTCCCCTACGCCTACGACGCCCTGGAGCCGCACATCGACAAGGCGACGATGGAATTCCATCACGACAAGCACCATCAGGCTTACGTGGACAAAGTGAACGCGGCGCTGGATGGCACGGAGTGGGCGGACAAGCCGATCGAGGACGTGCTGAAGAGCCTGGACAGCCTCGGCGACAAGAAAACGGCCGTCAAAAACAACGGCGGCGGCCACTACAACCACACGCTGTTCTGGGAGAACATGGGTCCGGATAGCGGCGGCGAGCCCGACGGCGCGCTGGCGGACGCGATCGGCTCTGCGTTCGGCTCCTTCTCGGACTTCCAGGCCAAGCTCAAGGCAACGGGCGTCAACCAGTTCGGCTCTGGCTGGTCGTGGCTGGTGCTGGACGGGGGCAGCCTGGCGGTGGTGGGCTCAGCCAATCAGGACTGCCCGATCTCAGACGGCAAGACGCCGCTGTTGGGCGTGGACGTGTGGGAGCACTCGTACTACCTCAAGTACCAGAACCGCCGCCCCGACTACATCGATGCGTGGTGGAACGTGGTCAACTGGGCGAAGGTCGCGGAGCGCTTCGCGGCAGCTTCGTAGAACGACTTTTAAGAAGGGCGCTTCGCGCCGGGTGGCGTTCGCAGTGGACGCGACCCGGACGGCGGTGCTCAGTTGCGGCTGAACCGCCGCCCTGCGACCGGGGAGACCGCCTCATCGAGAGATGCCACCGGGGTGACCGGGCCGACGCCGTCCAGCATCGACTCCAGCACCGCGCCGGCCGTCGCGTCCTCCTGCGCGGCGGCGGCTTCCATGGCGGCGATGCGCTCGGGCGTCATCGCGGTTGCATCCTCGTTCTCGGCCAGCCACCGGCGGGCGTCGGCGGCGGCGGCCTCGTCGCGCTGGACGGTCTTGCCGGCGGCGTAGTAGCGGTCGATCTCCTTGAACAGCTCGTCGACGAGCTGGGCGGTGGGGACCTTCTTGAGCGGCTCGCCCTTGGAGTAGATCATGCCCATGTCTTTGGCGCCGGTGATGCCGAAGTCGGCGTGGCGGGCCTCGCCGATGCCGTTGACTGCACAGCCGAGCACGGATACCTCGATCGGGTCCTCGTAGTCTTCGAGGCGCCGCTCGACCTCGGCGACGACGCTATCCATGTCGAACTGCAGGCGCCCGCAGGTGGGGCAGGCGATCAGGTCGGGGCCACGCTCGCGCAGCTTGAGCGCCTTGAGGATCTCCCAGGCGACCTTGACCTCCTCCTCGGCGTGGAAGGTGGACAGCGAGATGCGGATCGTGTCGCCGATCCCGTCGGCGAGCAGCGTGCCCAGGCCGACGGCGGACTTGAGCGAGCCCGACCATTTGGTGCCGGCCTCGGTGACGCCGAGGTGCAGCGGGTATGGGATCCGCTGGGAGAGCATGCGGTTGGAGGCGATCGTGTTGAGCACGGAGGTGGACTTCATGGAGACCTTGAAGTTGTCGAAGTCCAGTCGCTCCATCAGCTGCACGGTCTCGATGGCGGCGGTGACGAGCGCCTCGACGGGGTTGTCGTACTCGAGCTGGCGCAGGTGCTTGGGCAGCGAGCCGGAGTTGACGCCGACGCGCAGCGGCGTGCCGTGCTGCTTGGCCAGCGCGATCACCTCGGCGACCTTCTCAGGGCCGCCGATGTTGCCGGGGTTCAGGCGCACGCAGTGGGCGCCCGCCTCGATGGCCTTGATGGCGAGCGTGTGGTTGAAGTGGATGTCGGCGATGACCGGGATGGGCGACTGCGCGACGATCGTCTTGAGCGCCTCGGCGTCCTGCTCGCGTGGCACGGCCACGCGCACGATGTCGGCGCCGGCGTCGGCGACGGTGCGGATCTGATCCATGGTCGCCTGCAGGTTGGCGGTCTCGGTCTTGGTCATCGTCTGCACGGCGACGGGCGCGCCACCGCCGATGGCGACCGGGCCGACGTGGATCTGGCGCTGTGAGGCCATAGGCTGATTCTAGGGTGCAGCAGAGTCAGAGCCGACAAGCAGACGTTTACGCCACCGCGCGCGGGCCGCTGGCGCGCATCGCCTCCCCCCTGGCCGCCCGCGCGCGCGCTCGCCGGCACGAGCGCTTCTTTGCGCTTGCGCAGCTGCAGCCAGGGGCGCACGTGCTGGATGTGGGCTGCGGGGCGCTGGGCCTGCGCGCGCTGGAGCCCGATATGGACATAACGGGCGTGGACCTGGTGGCACGCCCCGACTACCCAGGGCCGTTCGTGCGCGCGGACGCGGCCGACGGGCTGCCATTCGCCGACGGCGAGTTCGACCTGGTGTACTGCTCGAGCGTGATCGAGCATGTGCCGCCCGCCCGCCGCGCGGCGTTCGCGGCGGAGGTCCGCCGCGTGGGGCGCGGCTGGTTCGTGCAGACGCCCGCGTTCACGTTCCCGATCGAGCCGCACTCGCTGCTGCCGTTTGCGCACTGGCTGCCGATCGGCCTTCGCAGACGCTATTGGCGCGCGGGCGCAGCGGGCGCCTGGGAGGACATCTCGCTGCTGCGCCGCCGCAAGCTCGAAGACTTGTTCGGTCCCGCGCGCCCGGAGCGCATGGGACCGCTGGTCAAGAGCTGGACGTGCGTTCGCCCGCCGGGGCCGGCAGGCCCTTCATAAAAATCGAAAAGGCGTCAGCCGCCCAGCCGGCTGATGTCGTTGCTGACGCCGTTGATCACCAGGAACAGCAGCAGCACGATCCCGACCGAGCTGTAGCGGTACATGGCTACCAGCGAGATGCGCCGTCCGCGTAGCTTCTCGGCGACCGACCAGAGGATGTGCCCGCCGTCGAGCGGCAGGAAGGGAAACAGGTTGATCACGGCGAGCACCAGCGAGATGAAGCCGAGGAAGACGAGCGCGAAGCCCGAGCCGGCGACGACCGTTTCGTGTGCGTCGGCGGTGATGCCGACGATGCTGGAGATCTGGCGGCGGACCTTGGATTCGGTGAGCGCGTGGAAGAAGCCGGTGAGCGTCTGCGTGGTCACGTGCCACATCTCGCTGACAGACGCGCCGGCGGCGGCGAACACGCCAAAGCTCTTGACCGACGGGCCGAACTCGAAGCCAATCAACATCCGCTTCGCCTGCGCGTTGTAGCGCGGGTACACCGACAGCGTGACGTGGCGCCCGCCTCGGCGGACGGTCAATGTGACCGGCGTGGCAGACCGGCAGCCTTCGACCTGGGCTCCCGCGCAGCGGTGTGCGGAGACTCGCTGGATGGTCTGTTCCTCGGTCGCCGGGCGACCTTCGACGGCGATGATCTGGTCGCCGGGCTTCAGCACGCCGTCGGCGGGCTTGCCGCGCTCGATCGACGCGACCTTGGGCGAGCCGAGCGTCTGCACCGACGGGTCGAGGTTGCCCAGCGACACGGCGCCGTCGAGGCTGCCGCTGAACAGGATCGCCCAGAACAGCAAGAACGCAATGAGGATGTTGACGGCGGGACCGGCGAGGATCACGACGATCCGCTTCCACGGCTTCTGGTTGTAGTAGGCGCGCCGGGCGACCTCGGGGTCGAGATCGCCGACTTCTTCGGGGCTCATGCCGGTGATCTTCACGTAGCCGCCAGCGGGGATCGCGCCGATCGCATACTCGGTCTCGCCCCGACGCACACGCAAGAGCGTGGGCGGGAAGAACAGCGAAAAGCGCTCCACGCGCATGCCCACCGCCTTGGCCGCGGCGAAGTGTCCGAGCTCGTGCAGCACGATCAGCAGCACGATGCCGAGGATTGTCAGGACCCAGCTCATGATCTTCAGTCTGGCAGGCTGGGGGCGCTAAACCTGCCGGTTAGT
>DATNLQ010000183.1:0-26905 GCA_035602785.1 Solirubrobacteraceae bacterium | reverse complement strand
GGCCGCTCCGCGCGGCTGGTCTCCGCGCACCGCCCCACCGTCCCGATCTACGCCCTCTCCCCCGGCAAAGAGACGGTCAGGCGCTGCGGGCTGATGTGGGGCGTGCAGGCCGCCTCGATGCCCCGCCACGAGACCACCGAGGCACTGATCGCCGATTCGGCGCGTCGCGTGGTGGAGCTCGGCTGGTGTGAGAAGGGAGCGCGCGTGGGGATCACCGCGGGGCTGCCATCCGGGCGGCCGGGCACGACCAGCCTGTTTCAGATCCAGACGGTGTAAGAAGGATGGCTTCGCCGGTTGCCCGGCGCCACGGTCGTCCGAGCCGGGCTCAGGCGAGAGGGCTCAGCGTCCTCCGAGCGCCGGCTCTGTCTCGTCCAACGCCTCGCTGGCGATGCCCAGCAGAGGGTCGCCGGCGGGGGCACCGCCGCCGTCGGGATGGTCGGCCAGGCGCATGCCCTCGGTCAGCGTGGATGAGTCTCGCAGGGCGCCGCGTTCGGTGAGCGGCTGGACCAGGCCACGCAGGGCGATCGCCGCGCCCACCCAGCGTGGCGCCCACACCCGCGCGCTGCGCCGTTCGATGCCACGGTCGATCGCGTCGATGGCGGTGGACAGCGGCGCGGGACCGCGCAGGAAAGCTGGCGTGCGCTTGTTCAGCAGCTGGGTGGACGGCTGGGCGTAGGCGGCTTTGACGAGGTCGGTGTCGATGAAGCCGAAGTAAGCGCAGCCGATGCTCGTGCCGCTGGGGGCGCTCTCCACGCGCAGCGCGTCGGTGAGCGCCTCCACGCCGGCCTTGGCGGCGGTGTAGGGGCCCATCAGCGGCGGGTGCGCGACGGCGGCCAAAGAGGCGATGTTGAGCAGGTAGCCGCGCCGCTGCTTGATCTGCTCGATCACCGCGCGGTCGGTGCGCCACACGCCCAGGAAGTTGACCGCGAGCGTCCGCTCGACCTGCTCGACGGGGGCCTCGGCGAGCGAGCCGACGAAGGCGATGCCGGCGTTGGCGATCGCCACGTCGATGCCGCCGAAGCGCGCGACGGTGCCGTCGACGGCCTCGCGTAGAGCGTCCAGATCGGTGACGTCGGTCTCAAACCATGCCGCGCGCCGCTCGCCCAAGCGCTCGGCGAGCGCGGCCAAGCGCTCTGGCTCGAGGCCGACGAGGGCGACGTTTGCGCCCTTGGCGTGCAGACGTTGGGCGGCTGCCGCGCCGATGCCGCGCGCTGCGCCGGTGATGAAGACGGTGCGCCCGTTGACGTCGTAAATCGGGGCGGGCATGTCAGGCGGCCGTCCGCGCGTTGAGGATGACCTGCGCCCCGCGGGCGGGGATCATGGTGACGTTGCGGTGGCGAGCGCGCTCGGGTGCGGGGTGTGCGGCGGTCATGTCGGTGCGGCGGGCGATCGCGCGGAGCACCACGCGCTGCTCTGCCATCGCAAGCGTAGCGCCAAGGCAGCGGCGGATGCCGCCCCCGAACGGTATCCAGGTGTACGTGCCGGGCTTGACGCCCAGAAAGCGCTCGGGAACGAAGGCGAAGGGATCGGGGTAGACGTCGGGGCGGTGGTGCAACAGCAGGATGCTGACGAGCACCGAGGAGTCAGCTGGCACCCGCCACTCGCCCAGCCGCCAGGAGACGCGTACGCGCCTGCCGATGATGGGCACCACGGGCCGCGAGCGCATGGTCTCGTGGATGGTCGCCTCGACATAGTCGGCTCCGACCTCGGCACGCTCATCACCACGCACCTCTTCGCGCAGCCGCTCGTAGGCGTGCGGGGTGCGCAGCAGCCGCTCGAACGCCCAAGCAAGCGAGTTGGCGGTCGTCTCGTGCCCGGCGAGCACGAGCGTGAGCAGCTCGTCGCGCAGCTCCTGGTCGCTCATCGCCTGGCCATCCTCGTCGCGCGCGGCGAGCAGCAGCGAGAGGATGTCGGTGCGCTGTTCGGCGTCGCCGGCGGCGCGGCGGGCGGCGATGGTGGCGTACAGGGGGCGGTCGAGCGCGGCGACGAAGCGCTTGACCGGACCGATCGGCTCGGTCCGGTTGATGTTGAGCAGTTCGATCAGCTGCGCGCGCCGGCGCCTGGTCATTGCGACCGCTTCTTTGATCTCTTCGCGCAGCTCGCGCTCGGGCGTGCCCTGCGGCGGAACGCCCTCGACGCCGAAGACGCCGGACATGATCACGTCGAGGGTGATGGCCTGCATGGCGGGGGCGAGCGCGAAGGGCTCGTGCAGCGGCCAGCGGTCGATCTCGCGCTCGGCGGCCTGCGCGATCATGGCGGTGTAGCGCTCGATCGCCTCGCCGTGGAAGGACGGCAGCAGCAGCTTGCGCTGGCGCATGTGCTCGGGTCCGAGGAGCGTGAGGACCGAGTTGGGGCCGACGATCGGTCGCAACGGCGACTCGCCGGTGAGCGACGGCGCGAGCTCGGGGTCGGCTGTGAACAGCGAGCGCACGTGGTCGGGGTGGCTGGTGACGACGATGACTTCGTCGCTGATCATGCCGTTGAAGCGGAACACCTCGCCCAGCTGCCTGCGCGCACGAAAGACCAGCTCGATCTGCCTGACGCTGAAGCGCAGCGTCTGCAGCGCGCGCGGGAGGGCGATGCCCGGCGGCAGGCGCTCGGGTGTTCCGTCGTCGGGTGCGGGGCCGGCCGGCGAGGGCGGCGCCTGCCCCAGCGGCGAGCTTGCAGCGATGGGGGTTTCCTGCGGCGCGATGCCGGCGGCGGTGGCGGCGCTCATCCGAGCGCTCCTTGCATGGCGACGGACGGCGCGGCAACCCCGTTGGTGCAAGGCACGGCGGGGGCCCTAGCAAACACCATATGGTCGTCGATCGAGCCGCGCTTGAGCAGGCGCAGGTCCCTGAAGTAGTTCTGGTGCAGCCGCCACGGCGCGGTGACTGCCTGCTTGGGCAGGGAGTCCACGGCGCGCAGCACATAGCCGGCCTGCAGGTCGATGATCGGCGCGGTGGGCACGCCCGAATCGGGGCCCTGAGGGGTGCACACGTCGTAGCGGTGCCGGTCCATGTGGCCGAGCAGCCTGCACACGTATTCGGCGACGAGGTCGGCCTTGAGCGTCCACGAAGAGTTGGTATAGCCGACCGTGAAGACCATGTTGGGGATGCCGCACAGCATCATGCCCTTGTAGCCCACCGTCTCTCCCATCTGCACGGGCCCGCCGTCGAGCGAGAGCTGCAGACCGCCGAGCATCAGCAGGTTCAGCCCGGTGGCGCTGACGATGACGTCCGCCGGGAGCGCCTGCCCACCGGCGAGCTGGATCCCGTCCTCGGTGAACGTGTCGATGCGGTCGGTGACGATCGACACGCTGCCGTCGCCGATGGCTTTGAACAAGTCGCCGTCGGGCACGATGCACAGGCGCTGCTGCCAAGGGTTGTACGCGGGGTTGAAGTGGGTGTCCACGTCAAAGCCGGCGGGAACCTGTCTGACCACCATTTTGCGCAGCAGGTTGCGCATGAGCCGGGGGGCACGGCGGCTGAGGTTGAAGCTGGCCAGCGCAAGCGTCACGTTCTTGAAGCGCATCGCGGTGGCGGCAGCGGCGGCGGGCAGCCGCCGGCGCAGGATCCCGACAAGCGGGTCGCGCGAGGGCAGCGAGACGACGTAGCTGGGCGAGCGCTGGAGCATCGTGACGTGCTCGGCGTGCTCAGCAAGCGCGGGAACGAGCGTAACGGCGGTCGCGCCGCTTCCGATCACAACCACCCGCTTGCCCTCGTAGTCGAGATCCTCGGGCCAGTGCTGGGGATGGACGATCGGCCCAGCAAAGCGCTCGGCTCCGGGAAACGACGGCAAGTAGCCTTCGTCGTAGCGATAGTAGCCGGTGCAGGAGTACAGGAACGAGCAGGTCAGCAGCACCTCCTCGCCGCTGTCGGTGCGCCGTGCGTGGACGGTCCAGCGAGCGTCCGCGCTGGACCAGTCAGCCCCCACCACGCGATGGCCGAAGCGGATCTTCTCCTCCAGGCCATGCTCGCGGGCGGTGTCGCGGACGTAGCCGAGGATCGAGGAGCCGTCGCCGATTGAGTTGGCATGCGGCCATGGGCGAAATGAGTAGCCCAGCGTGAACATGTCCGAGTCCGAGCGAATGCCGGGGTAGCGAAACAGGTCCCAAGTGCCGCCGATCACCTCGCGCGCCTCGAGGATGCCAAAGCTCTTGCCTGGACAGCTGCGCTGCAAATGGCAGGCAGCCCCGACGCCCGACAGGCCAGCGCCGACGATCAGAACATCAACGTGCTCGTGCGGCTCCATGAGCATTATTGAATCATAGTACAACAGAGGCGCGACGGTCGCAAGCGAGCTTGCCGGCCCGCTTAGACTTCACAAGTGGCCTCGGCATCCCGCACCCGCATGACCCTGGACGTGCGCCGCGCGCATATGCTGGACGCGGGCATCGAGTTGTTTGCCAGGCGCTCCTGGGAGGAGGTCTCGATCGAGGAGATCGCGGCGGCGTGCGGCGTGTCGCGGGGCCTGCTGTACCACTACTTTCGCGGCAAGCGCGATTACTACATAGCGAGCGTCGAGCACGCTGTAGAGCGCCTGCACGTGGCCTACACCGACCCGGACCTGCCGGCGACGACCCAGCTGCGGGTCGGCCTGGAGCGCTTCTTTGCGACGATCGCCGAGCAGCCGGAGACCTATGCGGCGCTGCGCCGCGTGGCGCCCGCGGACGAGGAGGCGGCGGCGATCCTCGAGCGCGACCGCCAGGAATTCGCGCAGCGCGTGCTGTCGGGCATGCCCAAACCGGGCAGCGGCTCGCCGCTGGCGCGGGCGACAGCACGCGCGTGGATCGGGTCGGTGGAGGCGTGCGGGCTGTACTGGCTGCGCAATCCCGATGTGCCCTCAGAGCAGCTCGTGGCGATTCTCAGCGAAGCGCTGATCGCGAGCATGCTCGCGGCGTCGCGCTATGACTCGAGCATCGAGCTGCCGGCGTCGGTCCAGGCGGCGCTGCGCCCCACCCTCCTCGGCGACCTGTGACTAAAGCCGGAACTTGCGCCCGCGGCCTGCCCGCCGGCGCTCGTGCACGGACGCGTCGATCGCCGCCACCAACTCGTCGGTGGTGAGCGCCTCGCCGGAGGCCTTCTCGACGGCCTGTGCATCCTTGCGCCACAGCACGCTACCGTCGGCGCCCTCCGCGCGCCAGTACTGGCGCGGCTCGCCGCCTTCCTCATAGACGACCACCCGCTCGGCTCGCCCCGGGTTGCGCCAGTTGCCCATTGGCCGCAGGTTATCCGGTGCGAATGCCGCTGCGGCCGTAGAACTCGGCCTCGGCGCGGCCCAGCTCGGTGGCGGGCTCGTCGCCATACATCCACTCGCGCGCGATGCGATGCCAGTTGGCGCGCGCGCGCAGTTGCGAGAGCACCGCCAGGGTGAGCATCTCCATGCGCCGCCCGAACAGGTGCTCGGGGCGCATGGACTGGTGGCGCATCTCCTTGAAGTGACTGGAACGGGGGTCAGAGCTCTCGATCATCACCTGCGTGGCGACCTCGGGCGACAGCTGCACGGGTTCGTCGGCGGTGGTGTACCACCAGATCGCGTCCCTGATGAACGCCAGCAGGTTGTCGGGGTCGACGCGCTCGGGCTCGGGCAGGAAGCCCGACTGAGCGAGCAGCTCGTGCAGGGTGGCAGAGTCGTTCTCGACGACCGCTCGCTGGCAGGCGAGCTCGAGCTCGATCGGCTCGGCGCCCAGGCGCTTGAACAGCCCGAAGTCCAGGAACGCCATGCGCCCGTCGTCGAGCAGCAGGAAGTTGCCGGGGTGCGGGTCTCCGGAGAACTGGCGGTGGCGGTACAGGCAGCCGAGGAAGAAGCGAAAGACGATCTCGCCGATCCGGTCGCGCTCGGCCTGCGGACGGTCCTTGAGCTCCTCGAAGCCGACGCCGCTGACGAACTCGCTCACCAGCACGCGCTCGCGCGAGAGCCCGCTGATCACGTCGGGGACGACGATGAACGGATGCCCGGCGAAGATGCGCGCGAGCGAGCGCTGGTTCTGAGCCTCGAGCTCGTAGTCGAGCTCCTCGACGATCCGCTCCCTGATCTCTTCGGTGATCGCCTTGACGTCGAGCGCGGGAGTCATGCGCTTGAGCAGGCGCATGATCATGTCCAGGTTCTGCAGGTCCGCCCGCACCGCGCTGGCGACGCCGGGGTACTGCACCTTGACGGCCACCTCGCGGCCGTCGTGGAGCGTGGCTTTGTAGACCTGGCCGATCGACGCGGCGGCGATCGGCTCCTCCTGGAAGGACTGGAAGATCTCCTCGATTGGTTCTTCCAGGTCGTCCTCGATCACCCGGCGCATCTGCTTGAAGGAGACCGTGGGCGCGGCGTCGCGCAGCTTGGCCAGCTCGTGCTGGAACTCCTCGCGGTGCTCCTCGGCGACCAGCCCGACGTCCAGGAAGGACATGACCTGCCCGAACTTCATCGCGGCGCCCTTCATCGTGCCGAGCACGGCGACGATCTGCTTGGCGGTCTCCAGCTGGCGCCGGGCCAGAGCCTCCTCGGAGGCCTCCTCGCCACGCGCCACGTTGGCGGCGCGCGTGCCGAACTGCTTTACGGCCTCGCTGGCGGCGAGGGTGGCAACAGTGGCGGTGCGCCGCGCGCGCGAGGTCGGAATCTTGTCGTTCTCACGCGCCACGCTCTGCATGCTACGAATTGACGGGACCCGGCACGCCTGCGGGCGGGCCAGCGCCGGCGCGATCGTCTATGCGCTCGACGCGCGCGCGAGACTCGCCGCGCCCCTGCCCGGGGTCAGGCGTTGTGTTGCACCCGCGAGCCGGGCACGATGTCGTCAGAGCCGTCGGGCCAGCGCACCCAGGCCTTGGTGCCGCCGTCGTAGTCGGGGGCCATCAGCACCAGCGTGGCGGGCTCGCCGAGCGCGGTGCACACCTGCGAGCCTTCCGGGTCGAGCCCTCGCCAGACGCGGATGAAGGCGTTGGCGTCCCACTCGTGCCCGACGGTCGTGTCGTCGGCGTGGCCGGGGTGGATGACGGTGTCGGGTGGGAGTTCCATGAGCGTGCCCATGATCGAGTCGCGCAGGTCGGCGTAGGTGCTGTGCCCAGGCGCCCTCACGCCGCCGACCGAGCCCTTGAACAGCGTGTCGCCGGTGAACACGGCGGCGTCGCTCGAGCCGTCCTCGCTGACCAGGAACGAGAGCATCCCGGCGGTGTGCCCGGGGGTGTGCAGAGCGCGCACCTCGAGGGCCCCGAACCGCAACGTCTGGCCGGCCTCGATCGCCTGCATGCCCGTCGCGCCGTCCATCAGCTCGCTCTCGCGCATACTGATCAGCACCTGCAGGTCCGGCCAGCGCTCGCGCAGCGCGGCGACCTCGCTGACATGATCGAAGTGATGGTGGGTGAGCAGCACGTGGGTGGGCGTGAGCGCGAGGCGCTGGGCGGCCTCGATCAGCGGCTCGACGGGGCCGCCGGCGTCGATGAAGAAGGCGGGGCCGCCGTGGCCGTCGGCGAGCAGGTAGGTGTTGGACACGAACTGTGGATGGCTGGCGCGCTCCAGGATCATGGCGCCCATCCTTGCACGAGCTGGCGCAGGCCATCGAGGTAGCGTTCGTCGCCGACGTCCTTGCGCCACTCGAGCACGGGCACGGTGGCGGCGCAAGCGCTGACGCGGGCCCGCGCCTGCTCGAGTGTGGGCGCGGTGGTGACCAGCGCGACCGCTCGGGAAGTCCCTACGGTGGCGTAGGCGTTCTCGCCGGTCTGCATGGCCGAAGAGAAGAACACGTGGCAGCCGTCGCCTTCGATCGCCTTGCGGTCGAGCGTGAACTCGTAGGCGGGGCCCTGGCGCAGGGCGTAGTCGGGCGAGACCAGATAGAGCACGACCGAGGCCTGCTCGCGCAGCGGGACGTCGGCGGCTGTGAGTCCAGCGCTGCAGATGCGCTCCATCACGTGAGGCCAGTTGCCGGTGAACAGGCTCATGATGTTCATGCACTCGGGGTCGCCAAAGCGGGCGTTGAACTCGATCACCTTGACGCCGTGGGCGGTGGCGAAGAAGCCGCTGTTCATCACGCCGCTGAAGTGGCGCCCCTGCTCGCCCAGCCGCGCGATGACACGCTCGATGATCGAGCACGCCTGCTGGTAGTGGGCGGCGGTCATAAACGGCAGAGCGGGGCTGGCAAGCGACAGCGAGCCCATACCACCGGTGCCGGGGCCCTCGTCCCCGTCAAAGCGGTACGGGTAGTCATAGGTGGATGGCGGGAAGATCACGGTGCGCCCGTCGCTGACGGCCTGGATGGTGAACTCGGCGCCGACGATCTTCTCCTCGATCAGCACCGACTCCCCGCTGCCCCCCCGCTCGAGCAGCTCGACGGCGTAGCGCGCCGCGTCTGCGTGCGTGTCCAGGTGCGGGCCCATGACCTTGACGCCCTTGCCGCCGGTCAGGCCGGACGGCTTGACGGCGACGGGGGCCGAACCGAACGAGTCGATCGCGCCGGCCACCTCGCCGGGCTCGCGCACCACTGCAAGCACTGGCACGGCCTCCGGCGCGACGTCGGTGAGCAGCGAGCGGGCGAAGGCCTTGTTCCACTCGATCTCCGCGCCTGCACGGGTGGGGCCGACAGCGCGGGTGCCCTGGGCGTGCAGGGCGTCGACGACGCCTGCGGCCAGCGGCTCGTCGGCGCTGACCATGGCGATGTCGATCTCGCGCTCGCGCGCGAACGCTGCGACGGCGTCGGGGTCGCGCACGTCGCCAACCGCGTGGCTGCCCCCGGAGGCCGCCGCATATCCCACGATCGAGGGGTTCTCATGCCCGATGAAGGCATGCAGCTCGCTGTGCTCGGCCATGCGCCAAGCCAGCGCGCTCTCCCTCCCGCCGTGGCCAACGATCAGCGTGCGCACGCGCGCCAGTGTAAATACCCTGGCGGGCATGGCCAGTTGGGAGGATGTGCAGCGGATCGCGCTCGCGTTGCCGCAGACCAGCGAGCGAGACGCGCGCGGCAAGCGCTGGTGGCAGGTCAAGGACAAGGGCTTCGTGTGGGAGCGCCCGCTGCGCCAGAAGGAAATCGACAGCTTCGAGGGGGAGGTGCCAGACGGGCCGATCCTGGCCGCCCGGGTCGAGCACCTGGGCGCCAAGGAGGCGCTGCTGGCGGATGACCCGAGCGTGTACTTCACGACCTCGCATTTCGACGGCTACGCGGCGATCCTGGTGCGCCTGGGGCGCATATCCGGCGAGGAGCTGCAGGAGCTGGTGACCGAGGCCTGGCTCGCTCGGGCGCCCAAACGCCTGGTGGAGGCCTATCTGGAGGGGAAGGGCGTGTCCTGAGATGGAGCGAGCACGACACGCGCGCGACTGAATCTCGACACGGACGAGCGCTTGGTGACGCTGCGACCGCTGATCGGCAACCCCACATAGACTGCGCGTCATGGCCCTCATCCACACCTGCTACCGCATCACCGACATCGACCGCTCGGTCGCTTTCTACGAGGCTCTCGGCTTCAACGAGGTCGGCCGTATCCCGATCCGCGACGAAGCGGTCAACGTGTTCATGAACCAGCCCGGCGACGGCGACATGCCGCGTTTGGAGCTGACCTACAACTTCGGCGTGGACTCGTATGAGCTCGGTACCGCCTACGGCCACATCGCGATCACCGCCGATGACCTCGACGGCACGCTGCAGCGTCTGAAGGAGCAGGGCATCGAGCCCGAGAAGCCGCCCTACTCGGTGCGCGAGGGCGGCTCGCGGCTGTGCTTTGTCAAAGACCCCGATGGGTATCGAATTGAGATAATTGAGAACCCCCGGTTGTAGGGATCTGCTCGGGCGATCCGACGTGCATACGGTCGTCGTCACATGGTGATTACAGCCGTCTTCGGCCTCGTTGGAGTCGTCGTTGGAGGGCTGCTCACCGCAGGCGTAGATGCACTCAAGCAGCGGGATGATGAGAGGCGCACACGACGGCGCGCGGCGCGTGTACTGCTCATGGAGGTCGTCTGGGACGCTAACGTCCTAACAAGCGCCTTTGAGGATCGGAAGCCATTGAGAACTTTCGACCCCGGTGTTCTCGAGGGACTGTGGCGCGAGCACCGATACTCCCTTTCAGGTATCCCATTTGACGACTGGTTTGCGATCGAGACCGCCGTTCGACACGCGACCGGGAAAGCGTGGGCGCTCGCACCAGAGGTATCTGAAGACGAACTGTCGGAGACGACAGCGGAGCAACTACAGGAGTTGAAAAAGACTTTCCAGCCTACGATAGCCAACCTCGACACGGCCGCCCGCATTCTTCGTGAGTACGCCGAATAGAGTCCCAACGCCAGCTTCAGGCTTGAACTCGATGGGTATCGAATCGAGATCATCGAGCAACCGAGCGTGACCGAGACGAAGGGCTGAGCCCGCGGGCCCACTTCGCGCACGGCGAATTGAGCGTTCTAGCGCGTGTAGATAGCGGGCCGGTAGCGAGGCTCAGGAATCGGTCGACCAGCCTCTTTAGCCGAGGCGAGCCAGGCGCCCTTGGCTCGCTCCACCTCGGCAAGAGCCGCCTCGGCGCTGGCGCCGAATGCCGAACACGCCTCCAAATCCGGGATGTCGGCCACGTAAGCCGCATCCTCCTCGCTATAGAAGACGTTGATGTGGTAGTCGCTCATAGCTTGTCTTCCAGTCTGAGATCGTAGCGCTCGACGAGCCTCAGAAGCTGGCGAACCTGGTACGGCTTGGCCTGTCCGCGCACAGCTTGGAGATTGATGAGCTGCGGAATGTCGGGATGCGCAAAGACGTGATGGCTCCCGGCGACTCGACGCAGCTCGAAACCGAGCGCCTCGGCAAGACCACACAGGTCAGAGAACGCAACGTTGGCGACGGCACCGCGTGCCAGGCGCGCAAGGAGCATGCGCTCGTCCATTCGAAGCACCGTAGTCCCGGCTTGGGACGCAACGCTCGGGACACCACCGAACGGCGCCTTTGCTTTATCGCTCATGCCGAGGTCATCCTGGACCCTCAGCCTCCTTGGCTAAGCTGCGATCGTGGCTTCCAAGAACAACCCAGAGACACCACCGCCGCAAGGCCCCCTCGAGCCTCGTCCGCCGGCACAACTCCCGGTCACGGCGCCACCTGGTTTTGCCCTTACCGAGAAGCGCGGCGTGCTGCTCGGTCGGCTGTTCGGCGGTAGGAAACGGCCGAAGCGATCTAGGCCAGCGAGCTAGACGCCTCGCGCAGCTGGCGCAGCGCATCCCCCACCCGCAGCAGCTCGTCCAGCAGCGCGTCGGCTGACTTCTCCATGACCTCGTTTGCATCCACATCGCCCTCGTCGTCGATGAACTGGGCGACGAAGGGAATGTGGACCGCCTGGGCGAGCGCAGTCATCTGCAGAGCGATCAGAACAGGCTCGAGCATGGCCGCCGCGCGCGTGCCCGCGGACACGCCGCCGTAGGACACGAAGCCGACCGGCTTGTGACGCCACTCCTGGTTGAGGTAATCCAGCGCATTCTTCAGCGCTGGGCTGTAGCCGTGGTTGTACTCGGGCGTCACGAGCGCGAACGCGTCGGCCGAGTCCACCATCGCGCTCCATCGCTTGGTGTGCTGCTGGGTGTACTGGCGCAGGCGCGGGTGGTTGGGCTCGTCCATGAAAGGCAGGCGCAGCTCGGCCAGGTCCACCACCTGCACCTCAAAGCCGCCATGTGCCCGCGCGCGGTCCTCGAACCAGCGCCCCACCGGCAGGCCCACGCGGCCCGGTCGCATGCTGGCGATGACGATCATCAACGTCGGCATTGGCTTTATCTCCGATCGGCTCAAGAGAGCACGCGTCCGCGAAACTTGCGCAGCCCGAGAGTCAGGAAGGCGGCGCAGAAGCCCGCCAGCACCGGGTAGACCACGTACAGGTGCATGTGCGACGCGTGGGTGAGGCCCGCGCGCAGCCCCTCGTTGACGTAGATCAGCGGGTTGACCAACACGAGGATCTGCAGCCAGTGCACGCCGCCCACCTGCACCGGCGCGAGCTTCGTCCACTGGTAGTAGGTGCCTCCCAGGAAGGTCAACGGCAGCACGACGAACCCGAACATCAGCCCCATGTTGCGCGCCTCGAAGGTGGTGCCCAGCAACAGACCGAGCGAGGTCATCGTCACGCACGCGAGCGGGATCAGCGTGACCACCACCAACCAGTCCACCGACAGGTGCGCGTGCACGCCCGACGCGTGCACCACGGCGGCTATCGGGAACACGATCAACGCCGCGATCAGACCCTGGGCGGCGCCCGACAGCACCTTCGACACGGCCACCAGCCAGATCGGACAGGGCGCCTGCACCCGGTCCTCGATCTCGCGCGTGTAGCCGAACTCGGTCGACAGTTGCATGGCCACCGCCTGGATGCCCTGGAACATGATCGAGATCCCGACGACACCCGGTACGAGCACTGTCGCAAACGCCGACTCCGAGCCCTTGCCCGCGCCGCCGCCGATGCCCTGACCGATCCGGGGAAAGACGAACAGGAACACGAACACCAGCAGGAACGGCTGGATCAGCGTGCGGATGACGAACTCCCACCTGTTCTTCCACAGCACCACCAGATCGCGAAGGATCAGCGCGCGCAGCGCGGTGCGACTGGCGGCCAGCGTCGAGCGCGTGGGCGCCAGCGCGATCTGTGCCGGTGATGCCGGTGCGGTCGCTGCGGCGGCCATCAGTCGCGCAGGTCCTTACCGGTGAGGTTGATGAAGACCGTCTCCAGGCTGGGTTCTGACACCGACAGGTCGACCACATCGAAGCCCCCACTCTCGGCCGAGTCGACGACCCGCGGCACCAGCCGCCCCGCGCCCTTGACGTGAAGCTCGACGCCCTCGTCGACCACGCGCGTGCGGGTCACGCCGTCGAGCTGGTCGGCCAGCCGATCTGCCAGCGCCCGCGGATCGCCCGTCGCCTTGACCGTGACGATCGTGTCGGCGCCGACCGACTGCTTGAGCGCGTCGGGCGTGTCCAGCGCGAGGATCTTGCCGTGGTCCATGATCGCCACCCGATCGCACAGCTTGTCGGCCTCCTCCATGTAATGCGTCGTCAGCAGGATCGTCTGGCCCTCGCGGTTGAGCTCGCCCAACAGGTCCCACAGCGCCAGGCGACCCTGGGGGTCCAGCCCAGCGGTGGGCTCGTCCAGGAACAGCACAGCCGGCCGGTGGAAGATCGCCCGCGCGACCATCAGCCGCTGGGCCATGCCGCCCGACAGCGCGAACACCGACGCCTTGGCCCACTTGGCGAGCTGAAACTGCTCCAGCAACTCGTCCGCCGTGCGCCGCGACTGCGCCGCGGGCATCCCAAACAGCCGCCCGTGGAAGTACAGGTTCTCCCACACCGTCAGCTGCCGATCCAAAGTATTCGTCTGAGAGACGATCCCCAGCATCTGCTTGGCCAGCGCCGGCTGGGCGATCACGTCGACGGCCCCCAAGAACGCCGAGCCGGAGGTCGGTACCACGCGCGTGGTCAGCATCCCCGCCGTGGTCGTCTTACCGGCGCCGTTGGGCCCCAGCAGACCGAAGATCTCACCCGCGCCCACCCTCAGGTTGAGCCTGTCCACGGCGGCGAAGTCGGTTCCCGCATATACCTTGGTCAGGTCGACCGTGCGGATCACCGCATCGTCGTCGCGACCAGCTCGACCGTCCATCTGCTCGCCCTCGGCAGCGGGCGGGGCGTCGGCTGGTAGCGCGCTGGCCATCGCCTTCAATCTACAGCGCGCCACCCGCGCCACACGCGCTACTCTGCCCACGAGCGATGAGCGACACGGGCAAGATCGCCAAGAACCTCGAGCGCTTCGCCCAGGCGGTGGCCGCGCATGATCGCGAGAACCCGACGCACACCGCCTACGGCCTCGGCTTGGCGCATTTCGACATGGAGCGCCTTGGCTTCGACGAGGGCGAGGAGATCCTGCCCGGCATCACCGTCCACGCCGACGGCGGCGTGACGGGCAACTTCCGCGTGCTGTGCGACGGCGAGCACGACGAGGAGCTGACCGAGGCCGAGGAGCAGGCCGTCGAGGCGATCGCCACCCAGGCGATCCCGGTCTACTCACCGGGCCACGCGCCGGGCCGTTCTCCATTCGAGCAGGACTAGTCCCGCTTTTCTTGGACGCCCGGCCAAGGGCAGGCCGCGCTCGCATGCGCAAACTGTCGCGACGTGGCTGCGACGCCCGCCACCCGCGTGTCGCCTTCGGGCTCGGGACCATGTCGGGACTGGACCGGACACGTGATCGTGTGCGGCCTGAATGCCGTCGGAATGCGCACGGTCGAGCAGCTGCATCTCGCGGGCGCGAGTGTGGTGGTGCTCGACGACGAGCCCGACGAGCGGTTGGCGAGCGTCGTGCGCGGCTGGGGGATCCCGCATATCCCCCGCGGCTCACACCACCTCAGCGAGCCGCTCTACGACGCGGGCATCCTGGGAGCCTCGGCGGTCGTGTGCGCCGAGCGCACAGACCTGCGCACGCTGGAGACGATGCTCCTGATCCGCGACCTGCGTCCGGAGGTGCGCGTGGTCGCCGACCTGGACAACCCGGCGGTCGCCCGCGCGGTCGAGGAGGTGCTCGGGTCGGTCGGGGTGCTCGACGTGGCCGCGCTGTTCGCGCCGTCGGTGGTCGAAGCCTGCCTCGGACGACGCTCCCGCGACATCCTCCTCGGCGATACGCAGTTCGTCGCGCTCGAGACGGTCGCGCCGCGCGCCGGCACGCTGCGCGAGCTGTACGGCAGCCTCGCGCCGATCGGCGTGGTGACGGAGGCCAGCGACGAGCTGATCGCCTGTCCCGGCCGCGACCAGCTGGTGGCGACGGGCGACCGCGTAACTTTGCTGGGCACCCACGCCGAGCTCGACAGCGCCGGCCTGAGCCATCGCCATGTCCGCGCCGAGGAGATCTCCGACCTGGGCCTGCGCGCGCGCTCCACGACCGTGCGCCTGCTCAGCACGATCGCGAGTGTGGCCGACCATGCGGTGCGCATCGCGCTCCTGCTCGGCCTGCTGCTGCTGGTGACCTCCACGCTCGTCCTGCACTTCGGCTACCACGCCACGCACGGACACTCGCACCTGCCGCTGATCGACGCCGTGTACTTCACCGTGGAGACCGTCGCCACGGTCGGCTTCGGCGACTTCACGTTCTCCAACCAGCCAACTTTGATCGAGGTGTTCGGCATATGTCTGATCGTGGCCGGCACGACGCTCGTCACCACGCTGTTCGCGCTGCTCACAAATGCGCTCGTCAGCCGGCGCCTGGCACTGTCGCTCGGCCACGAGCGCATCCCCGGCATGCACGGCCACGTCGTCCTCGTGGGGCTGGGGTCGGTGGGCATGCAGGTGCTCGAAGGGCTCCTCGGCAAGGGCCGCGAGGTGGTCGTGATCGACAGCATGGAGGCCAACAGCTATCTCAGCCGCGCGCGCTCGCTGGGCGTGCCACTGGTGCTCGGCGATGCCACGCTGGCCCAGACGCTCGAGTCGGTCAACCTCGCAAGCGCCGCCGCCGTGGCGATCCTCACCTCCGACGATCTCACCAATATCGAGACCGGCCTGGCAGTGCGCGACCGGCTGGGCGAGCGCTGGACCTCGGTGCCGGTCGTGCTGCGGGTCTTCGACCGCCAGCTGGGCAACCGCCTGGAGCAGAGCTTCGGCTTTCGCCACGTGTGGTCGACCTCGGCGATCGCCGCGCCGTGGTTCGTCGGTGCGGTCCTCGGCCTGGACGTCCTGTTCACGTTCTACGTGGGTAACCACCCCTTCCTGCTGGCGCGGCTGCGTGTGAGCGCGGGCGGCGGCCTGGACGGCCTGGCCATGCGCGAGCTGCCGGGCAGGATCCGCGTGGTCGCGATCCGCCGCGCCGCCGGCCCGCATGCGCTCGAGCATCCGCCGCGACGCGACACGCGCCTGTCGCGCTACGACGACGCCTACCTGGCCGGTCCCTACGCGGAGCTGCTGGAGGTGCTACGCCACGATCGCGAAGCGACTACGGGCGCGCCGGCGAGCTCGCCATAGCGTCCACGCGCTGGCCGATCATCGCCATCAGCCGTTCGATCGTCGGGCATTGCAGCCCGTGGCGTGCTGCAGCACGCAGGACCGACCCGGGGATGGCGTCCAGCTCGGGCTCGCGCCCGGCAGCGATGTCGCGTTGCATCGAGCTGCCGAGGGTGCCGTGGGCGGCCTCGAGCTCGGCGAGCGCAGTGGCCGGATCGACGTCGTGGGCTCCCTCCGCCTGCGCGGCGGCGCTGGCCTCCTCGATCGCGCCGACGAGGTCTGCACGCAGCTGCGGTGTGGCGAGGATCTCCCCCAACAGCTTGTCGTAGGCGCTGGTCGTGCAGGCGAGCGCGTTCAGGCGCACGAGCTTTGACCACATGACCTGCGCCTGCGCGCGGTCGGACACCGGCCAGCCCACGCGCACGGGTACGTCGGCCTGCGACAGCGCGCCGGCCAGTCGCTGCATGGCGGGGCCGGCGCTCGCGTCGACACAGGCCATATCGACGAGCAGGAATGGGCTCGTGTGCACGACCACGCCCGGCTCGGGTCGGTCGGACTCGATGCGGATGGCGCCCGCGAGCACCGAGCCCGGGGCGAAGCGTTCGCGCAACGTGACGAGGTGGTCGAGGCCGTTGAGCAGCGGCAGCACGATCGTGGGCTCACACGCGATCCGCTCCAGCGCGGCGTTCAGGCCGGTGGCCTTGGTTGCGACGATCAGCGCATCGACGGGCTCATCGAGCAGCGATACGGCTCGGGGATGGGCGACGAAGTCGCCGAACATGACGCTGCTGATGCGCAGCCCGTCCTGCACGATGGCGGCGATCGTGCTGTCTTGAGCGACGACGATCACCTCGCTGCCAGACCGCTCGAGCACACCGGCCAGCAGCCCGCCCACGCCGCCCGGGCCCAGGACCGCAACCTTCATGGCTGTCGCTCGATCGGCACGCGGGGATCATAGGCCGGCCGTCCATGCCCGCCGCCGGCGGCGCCGGACAGCGGCTAGCCTTCTCAGAGCATCATGGCCACCCAATCCGAATCGTCCACGTCAGCGCCGGAGATCCTCGCTCGCGGGCCATGGCCGGTCGAGCAGATTCGTGCGCGCTGGCGCGATGACGCATTCGAGCCTTCGCAAGCGCAGACACAGGCGGCCGATGCGGCGATCCGGGCGCTGCAGGAGCGCGGCTCGCCCAGCCACGACGGCGTGGCTGCGCGACTGGTGGACTTCAGCCAGGGCGACGGCGGGATCGCAGTCGAGCTGCAGCCGATGCGCTGGGCGCTGCGCCTGGTGGCAGGCGACGCAGCCCACAGCGTGGCAGCCCTGTGCGTCACGCGCTCGGCGGACGGCCGCTGGCTGGCGGGGCGCCGCGCGGCCTGGGTGTCCTCGTGGGCGGGCCGCTGGGCGTTGGGAGCGGGCGGCGCAGTCGACCTCGGCGAGAATCCTGCCGACACACTGGTGCGAGAGCTGCAGGAGGAGTGGTCGGTCTCGCCCGTGCGCGTGCGCGGCGAGGCGCTGCTGCGACTGCCTCATCAGATGGTGATGTTCGTCGGCCAGGCGTGGCTGGCCGAGGGCGCGGAGGAAGAAGTCACGCCAGACGACGAGCACGACGAGTTTGCGTGGTGGCCGCCCGAGATCGACCGCTGGCCCGCGGAGGCCGGCGAGGCGCTGCCGCGAATGGCCCGCTGGCTGTCGATGTGAACGCCGACGCGCACCCGGCAGCGCAGGCGTCGAAGCTGCGCCCGGCTGCAGGCCCGCTGACCTTCGAGCGGCTGAAGTGGACGTCGTTCACACATTCATGCGTCTATACGGCCCTGCTCGTCAGCGCGTTTGCAGCTGGCAAGCCCGAGCCGCTGACGTTCGTGCTGGGGCTCACCCATGGATTGATGTGGATCTTCATGTCGCTTGCGTGCCTGACGGCAGCGCGACTGCGTGTGGTGTCGCTGCGACTGGCCGTGGCGGTGGCGGTGCTAGGGGGGATCGGACCGTTCTTCGGAAGCTATGAGTTCATTGCAGAACAACGCCGACGCCACCTCGGGTCGCCGCGCTAGAGTAGACAATCAATGGCCACAGGCACGACGGCTCAGCAGACGGTCGACGTCGTAACACCCGCTGCGGGCGAGTCGGTGACCGAGGGAACGATCCTCGAATGGCACGTGAAGATCGGCGATCGCATCGCCCTCGACGAGACGATCGTGGAGATCTCGACCGACAAGGTCGACGTGGAGTTGCCCTCGCCGGCCAGTGGCACGGTCACCGAGATCCTGGTGGCAGAGGGCGACACGGTGACCGTCGGCCAGGTGATCGCGCGCATCGTGGTGGGAAGCGGCCAGGGTGCAGCGACCGCACCCGACGACACGGGTAACGGCGCCGGCCAGGACGGCGCGGCCCACGACCGCGACGACACCGCAGCTCGACCTACAGACGGCAACGGCTCGGGAGCGGAGCACGGCTCGGGCGCTGCGACCGCGAGCGCGGACGACCGCGCGGCGAGCAGACGCCTGGTCGATGTGGTGACGCCGGCCGCCGGTGAGTCGGTGACCGAAGGAACGATCCTCGAATGGCGCGTGAAGGTCGGCGACTCCATCAAGGCGGACGACACGATCGTCGAGATCTCAACCGACAAGGTCGACGTGGAGCTCCCGGCGCCCGCAAGCGGGACGGTCGATCAGCTGCTCGTACAGGAGGGCGACACCGTGACGGTCGGCCAGGTGATCGCGCGCATCGCCGCGGGCGACGCGCCGACGGCGGAGGACCACTCCCGGGCGGCGATCGGCGGGACGCAGCGCGGAGCCGTGGGCGACCAGGCAACCGAGCGCGACGGCGCCGCGCAGGAGCCCGCGAGCATCCCGGCCGACACGAAGGTCTCCCCCGTGGCCGCACGCGCAGCAGCAGTCGAGGGCGTCGACCTGGCGCAGGTGGCCGGCAGCGGCCCGGCGGGACGAATCGTCAAGTCAGACGTGTTGACGGCGGCCTCGCGCGCAGGCGAGCAGACGGGCAACGGCGCGAGCGGCGAGGCGCAGAGCACGCTCGTCGACGGCGGCGCGCAGGCGGCAGAGCAGCAGCTGCTGAAGGGCGGCGGGGCGGCGCTGGCACGCTACATGGAGCAGTCGCTGTCGATACCGACCGCGACGAGCTTTCGCACGCTCACGGTCAGTGTGCTGGACGCGCGCAGGCGCGAGCTGAAGGCGGCCGGGCAGCGCGTTTCCTACACACACCTGGTGGCGTACGCGATCGCACTGGCCGCGCAGGAGATGTCGGTGATGGCGACCCACTTCGCCGAGATCGACGGCAAACCCCACCGCGTGGTGGACGGACAGGTGAACCTCGGGCTGGCGGTCGACGTGGAGAAGAAGGACGGCTCTCGCACGCTGATGGTGCCGGTGATCGCAGACGCCGGGCGCGCCTCATTCGACGCTTTCCTAGCGGCGTACGACGCACTGGTAGACAAGGCGCGCACGAACACGCTGACCGCGGACGACCTGGTGGGCGCGAACATCACGCTGACCAACCCGGGCGGACTGGGCACGGTGGCGTCGGTACCCCGCCTGATGGGCGGCCAGGGCACGATCGTGGCGACCGGCTCGATCGCCTACCCGCCGGGCCTGGGCAACATCGGCGCGATGATCGGCGCGGAGAAGGTCATGACGATGACCTCGACCTACGACCACCGGATCATCCAGGGGGCGGAGTCAGGGCGCTTCTTGAAGCTGATCGAGGAGCACCTGCAGGGCGAGCACGGCTTCTACGACAGCGTGTTCGCTGCGCTCGGCTTGGAGCTGGGCCCGTTGCCGCCTCTGCCGGCCCCGGCGGCTGCAGCAGCGGCATCGGCCGCCGAGTCGGCGGCGTCAGACAGCGCGGCGCCGGCGAGCGATGAAGAGCTGCTGCGAGCGGTACACGCAGCCAGCACTCTGGTCAGCCGCGTGCGCAGCCACGGGCACCTGGCGGCGCGGCTGGATCCGCTCGGCTCAGAGCCCGAGGGCGACCCGGGGCTGGAGCCGGAGGGCCTGGGGCTGACACCGGAGCTCCAGGCACGGATCCCGGCGACGCTGTTCTCGATGTATGTGCCGGGCGCGACGCTGGCGGACGCCCTGCCGCACCTGCGCGAGACCTACTGCGGCACGATCGCCTACGAGGTGGAGCACATCGCCTCTCACCGCCAGCGGGTGTGGCTGCGCGAGCACATCGAGTCCGGGGCGTTTCGCCACCAGCTGACTAGCGACGAGCGCAGGACGCTGCTCAAACGCCTGGTTGAGGTGGACGCGCTGGAGCGCTTCATGCACAAGGCCTATCTCGGCCAGCACCAGTTCTCGATCGAGGGCCTGGACATGACCGTGCCGATGCTCGACGAGCTGATCCAGCTGTCGGCCGCCCACGGCGGCCAGGAGGTCGTGATCGGCATGGCCCACCGCGGGCGCCTCAACGTGCTGGCGCACAACCTGGGGCGCGCCTACGACACGATCTTTGCGGAGTTCGAGGGGGCGTCGACGCTGGAGGCGGTGACGACGATCCCGCAGGGCGGCACGGGCGACGTCAAGTACCACCACGGCACGCAAGGCAGCTACCGCCTGCCCGACGGCGAGACCATCCGCGTCAACCTGGAGTCCAACCCGAGCCATTTGGAGTACGTCTCGCCGGTGGTCGAGGGCGCTACACGCGCGGCGCAGACCTCGCGCCAGGGTCCGCACGCCCACCAGGACACCAACGCGGCCGTGCCGATCGTGATCCACGGCGACGCTTCCTTCCCGGCTCAGGGAGTGGTCTCCGAGACGCTCAACCTGCAGGCACTCGACGGCTACCAGGTGGGCGGCACGGTGCACCTGATCATGAACAACCAGGTGGGCTTTACGACCGACCCCGACGACGCGCGCTCGACGCGCTGGGCCTCAGATCTGGCCAAGGGCTTTGATGTGCCGATCATCCACGTCAACGCGGATGACGTGCCGGCGTGCATGAGCGCGGTGCGCCTGGCGTTCGCCTTCCGTCAGGAGTTCGGCCACGACGTGCTGATCGATCTGATCGGCTACCGGCGCTTCGGGCACAACGAGTCAGACGAGCCGGCCTACACCCAGCCGGAGATGTACGCAAAGATCAAGAACCACAAGCGCGTGGCCGAGCTGTGGGCGGACCGGCTCGTGAGCGAAGACGTGGTTTCCCGCGAGGACGTGGACCGCCAGGCCCAGGACGTGTGGGACAACCTGACGCTGCTGCACCAACGGCTGAAGACGAAGATCGCGGCGGCTGCAGAGCATGAAACGGACGAGCAGAGCACCGGCGAGTACCAGCTCGACCGCTCCCCCAGCCCGGAGATCGAGACGGCGGTGGCCGCGACGCGCCTGCGCGAACTGGGCGAGCAGCTGCTGCGCGTGCCGGAGGGCTTCACGGTCCACCCCAAGCTGGTCAAACAGCTCGAGCGCCGCCACGAGGCGCTGATCGCGGACCCGTCGACTCCGGGTATCGACTGGGCGCACGGCGAGGCACTGGCGTTCGCGTCGCTGCTCACGGAAGGCACGCCGCTGCGCCTGACCGGCCAGGACACCGAGCGCGGCACGTTCAGCCAGCGCCACATGGTCCTGCACGATGCCAAGACCGGCCAGACGGTGTGCCCGATCCAGAACCTGCCGGAGGCGCTGGCGCCGCTGGAGCTGCACAACAGCCCGCTGTCGGAGTTGGCCTGCCTGGGCTTCGAGTACGGCTACAGCCAGGAGGCGCCCGAGACCCTGGTGCTGTGGGAGGCGCAGTTCGGCGACTTCGTCAACTCGGCGCAGGTGATCGTCGACCAGTTCATCACGTCGGGCCTGGCCAAGTGGGGGCAGACCTCGCGCCTGACCCTGCTGCTGCCCCACGGCTATGAGGGCTCGGGCCCCGAGCACTCCTCGGCGCGCCTGGAGCGCTTCCTGCGCTCGGCGGCCGAGGGCAACATCCGTGTGGCCAGCCCGACGACGCCCGCACAGTACTTCCACCTGTTGCGCCGCCAGGCGCGCATCGCCAAGCAGCGTCCGCTCGTGGTGATGACGCCCAAGTCGCTGCTGCGCCTGCCACAGGCGGCCAGTGCGATCGCGGACATGGCCGAGGGCACCCGCTTCGAGCCGGTGCTGTCAGAGCCGGGCGTACACGACGAGCAGGTCACACGCCTGGTCCTGTGCACGGGCAAGATTTACTACGACCTCGTCGGTCACCCCGACCGCGCCAGCCACCCGGGCCTGGCGGTGGGACGTGTGGAGCTGCTGTACCCATTCCCCGAACGCCAGATCCTGGAGATGATGGGCCGCTACCCCAACCTCAGCGAGGTGCTGTGGGTGCAAGAGGAGCCGCGCAACATGGGCGCGCGCGCCCACATGTTCCCGCGGCTGATGCAGATCATGCCCCAGGGCATGCACTTCGGCTACATCGGGCGCCCCGAGCGCGCCAGCCCCGGCGAGGGCTACCCGGCAGCACACATCGTCGAACAGAACAGGATCGTGACAACCGCCATCGACCTGCGCCAGCCGATCTCCCAGTACCCCCGCAAGACGCCGGGGGAGCGCTGATGGCAGCTCTGTGGAGACGCTTTCGCCAGATCATGGCCCAGCGCCGGCGCAAGAAGCGCGGCTACTGATTAGACGCACCCGCCAAGCAGAGCGGAGCGCTAACGCCCTTTCCAGACAGGCTCGCGCTTTTCCTTAAACGCGCTCGCGCCCTCCTTGGCGTCCTGCGATTCCATCACGGGCGCGACGATCGTCCGCTGCCTGTCCCACATCTCATCGCTGGACCAGTCGAACTGCTCCTGCAGGATCTGCTTGGAGGCCGCGAGCGCGAGCGGGCCGTTGCGGCTTATCTGCGCCGCGAGCTCCAGCGCGGCGTCCACGGCGCCGCCGGGCTCGGCGAGACGGTTGACCAGGCCGAGCTGGTGAAAGCGCTCGGCGGGCTGGTGATCGCCGGTGAGCGCGAGCTCCATCACGACGTGGTAGGGCATGCGCTGCGGTAGGCGCAGCAGCGCGCCGCCGGCCGCCACGATCGAGCGCTTGGCCTCGGGGATGCCCATTTTGGCGCCCTTGGCGGCGACGATCAGATCGCAGGCGAGCGCTATCTCCATGCCGCCCGCCACCGCGAAGCCCTCGATGGCTGCGATCAGTGGCTTGCGCGACGCGCGCTGAGCGATGCCTGCAAATCCGCGATCGCCGAAATAGGGCGACTCGCCCTTGACGAACGCACCCAGGTCCATGCCCGCGCAGAAGAAGCCGCCCGCGCCGGTAAGCACGCCGACGGACAGGCCGTTGTCCGCGTCGAGCTCGTCTAGCGCACCGGCTACGCCCGCGGCGAGCGCTGCATTGACAGCGTTTCGCACCTCGGGGCGATTGAGCGTGACCAGAAGGACGTTGTCGCGTCGCTCGGTGAGGACGGGCTCGGTCGGGTCGGTCATGCCCGGCACTATGCCGCAAACAGCCGCAGCTCGGGCTCGCGCTCTCCGCGCAGAATCTCCAGGTCGACCTCGACGCAGTCGATCCCGCGCGCGCCGGCGAGCACGCGCGCCTGGGGCTTTACGACCTGGGCAGCGAGCACGCCGCCACAGGAGCCGAAGGCGGGGTCCAGGCGGATCCGCTCGAGGTAGCGCGTGAGCTGCTCCACGGCGTCGATCGTGGCGATGCGCTTGATCTCCACGGCGATCCACTCGTCCTCGCCGTCCCTGCACATCATGTCCACGGGCCCGATGTCGGTGGGCCACTCTCGCCTGACCAGCCGCAGTCCCTCGCCGCACCACTGCGGCGCACCCGCGAGCAGCTCCTGGAGCTCGCGCTCGATCCCCGCCTTCTCGAGCCCGACCAGGGCGTCGAGCTCGTGCTCGACGTCTGAGAAGACCTCCGCAACGGCGATGTCCAGTTGCTCTTCCTGGCCGCGCTTGCGCACCACCAGGCGGCGCAGCGCGCCGTCTTCGTCGGTCTCCTGCTCGATGACGGTCGGCGCGACCATCCAGTTGAGCGGCTTGACGTTCGAGCCACCACCGTCGGCCCAGACCATGAACGTGCCGTCCGCCTTGATCATCAGCAGCCGCACGGCCTCGGGCAGCACGGTGCTCAGGCGACCGGCGTAGGCGACCTCGCAGCGGGCCACGATCAGACGCATCGACGGAACTTACCGGCCGGCGCGGATCGCAACCAGCCGCGGGCACGCTGCTAGTCGGGCCCCTGCGAGGGGTCTGAAGCGGCGCTCTGCTCGGGCTGGGGCCGGGCCACCTCGGTCTGGACGGCCTCGGGCTGGGCCTGGCCGTTGATCGCCTCGCGGAACTCGCGGATGCCGTGGCCGAGAGCGCGAGTCATTTCGGGCAGTCGCTTGGGCCCGAGCACGACCAGCGCGACGATGGCGATGAACAGCAGGTGGACGGGATTGTCGATGCCCATCGGGTACAGGCTAGCGCGCGTACGCCGCGGCACATCCACGTGGGCAGCAGCCCCGGCCGCGACCGGCGAGATGCACAACCGTCCCTCCGACCGGCCCCATAACCTCTCGGCACGTGGCCCAGGCATCTGAAGGCCGTCCCTACCCCCCGCCAGCCGCCCCCGAGCCGTTCTGGCCCGTCCAGGTGACGATCCTCTTGGCCATCGGCCTGCAGGTGACTCTGCCCAAGCGGCTCACGGCGGGCCCGACTTGGCTGATCCCCGCCCTGGAGGGGGCGCTGCTGATCGGCATGTTCATGGCCACGCCCCGCGAGCTCGAGCACGAGCATCCCCGCCGCCGCATGGTGGCCCTCAGCCTGACAGCGATCGTCAGCGCCGCGAACATCTTCTCGCTCGTCGAGCTCAGCCACCTGCTCCTGCACCACAACGTCGCCGACGGCCACGAGCTGATCATCTCGGGCATTCTCATCTGGCTGACGAACTTCCTGATCTTCGCCCTGTGGTACTGGGAGATCGACCGCGGCGGGCCCGGTCGGCGGGCCGCAGGACACGACGCCGCCCCCGACTTCCTCTTCCCGCAGATGTCAGACGACCGCATCGAGCCGCTGGCGTGGCGCCCGAAATTCCTGGACTACCTCTACGTCTCCCTGACCAACGCCACCGCCTTCTCGCCCACCGACACCATGCCCCTCACGCCGATGGCCAAGAGCATCATGGGCATCCAGTCGCTCGTGTCGCTGGTGACGATCGGGCTGGTCGTGTCGCGCGCGGTGAACATCCTCTAACCGGCGGACGCCATGCTCGGCTCGATGGCCAGCGCCTGTATGACCAGGTCGCGCACGTCCTCGCCCGCGCCCAGAGACAGCGCCCGCCTGAAGGCTTCGAGCGCGCCCTCGCGGTCCATCAGGGCCAGGCGCAGGCGCCCGAGGCGCTCCCAGGCGCCGGCGTCCGAGGGCCCGCGCTGGGCGGCGCGCTGGGCGGCCTCCTCGGCCAGGTCGATCGCGCCGATGTCTTCATAGATCCTCGCCGCGAACCGGTGGGCGGCCGGCCTGTTGCCGTCAACGCGCGCCCAGTCGCGCACAGCCCGCGCGGCCTCTTCGAGCTTGCCCGCGTTCCAGAAGGCGAGCGTCATCAGGCGCAGCACGGCCACGTTGCGCGGCTCGGCGTCGCGCGCGTAGATCAGGCGCTGGGCGGCCAGCTCGTATTCGCCTTCGGCCATCGCGCGCTGGGCGGCCAGCATGAAGCGCTCGACGCGCTCCTCGGCCGGGTCGGGCTTTGAGAAGTCGACGAATTTCATGCTGCCGGCGGGCACCGTGCGGATGCCGTGGCTGAACTTGACCCGCGCCCACTGCTGCACTTCCTCGCCGTCGCCGCGCGGATCGGAAGAGAAGTAGATACCGGCGACCGTGCCCACGCCCCACTCCGGGTAGGTGAGGCAGCGGGCGTAGCGGTGCACGACCGAGTGGTCGGGCACGCGGCTGCCGAACGGATCGTTTTCGGCACGGTCCTTGGCGGTCGCGCGTGCGCGCTGTTCGGCCTCGTACGCGCGCTTGCCCGCCTCCTCGCGCTCGCGCCGCGCCGCCGCGGCGCTGACCTTGACGGCGTTGCGCGAGACCTTTCCCCCGCGCGAGCCCTCGGCCAGGCGCTCCAACTGATCGGCCGCCTCGTTGATCGCCTTCAGGTGGCGCTCGTGCTCGAACTGGCGACCCTGGGGTGCGACGTCGGGATGCCAGCGCTTGGCCATCTTGCGACGGGCGAGCTGCACGTCGCGCTTGTCAAAGGGAGCCTCCAGCTCCAGCAGGAGCAGATGCTGCTCGACGTCCAGAACCGCGCTTGGCATGACCCGACAACGTTAGCGGCACTGGAGAGCGCATATCCTGCGTGGCAGTGTCCTCTCAATACATCTTCACGATGCACCGGCTGTCCAAGCTGCATCCGCCCGACAAGACGGTCCTGGACGATGTCTCGCTCGCGTTCTACCCCGGCGCGAAGATCGGCGTGCTGGGCTACAACGGCGCGGGCAAGTCGACGCTACTGCGGATCATGGCCGGCGTCGACGAGGAGTACCGCGGCGAAGCCGCGCTCGCACCCGGGGCGACGGTGGGCATGCTCGAGCAGGAGCCCCACCTGGACGAGAGCAAGGACGTCAAGGGCAATGTCGAGGACGGCGTGGCCGAGACCAAGGCGCTGCTCGACCGCTTCAACGAGCTGGCCGCCAACTACTCCGATGAGACCGCCGAGGAGTTCGGCAACCTGCAGGCCAAGATCGACGCCGCCGACGCTTGGAACCTCGACACCCAGCTCGAATATGCGATGGACGCGCTGCGTCTGCCGCCGCCGGACGCGGACGTGTCAAAGCTCTCCGGCGGGGAGCGCCGGCGCGTCGCGCTCTGCCGGCTGTTGCTGCGCGCACCCGATCTGCTGCTGCTGGACGAGCCCACCAACCATCTCGACGCCGAGTCGGTCGCCTGGCTGGAGCAGCACCTGTCCGAGTACAAGGGCGCGATCGTCGCCGTCACCCACGACCGCTACTTCCTCGACAACGTCGCCGGCTGGATCCTCGAGCTCGACCGCGGCCGCGGCATCCCCTTCCAGGGCAACTACTCCTCCTGGCTCGAGCAGAAGCAGGCACGGCTCGCCGTCGAGGAGAAG
>DATNLQ010000172.1:0-3613 GCA_035602785.1 Solirubrobacteraceae bacterium | reverse complement strand
CGCAAGGAGCGTTGCGTGCTCAGCACGCGAGCGACTGAGGACAAAGTCCAGCGCCGGCCATCGCGCCGCTACTACCAGCCGCCGCGCCACTGGCCGTTGGCCAGGAACGCCTTGTGGGCGGCTTTGCGCGCTTCCTTGCGCTTGTCGAGAGCCCGCTGGATCATGCTCATGGTGAAAATAAACAGGGGAAAGAAGATGATCAGGATGAAGCCCGCGTCGGTGGTGACCTTGTCGGTGGTCGCCCCGTAGAAGCCGCGTCCGTCGTTGTAGGCCTGCGCGGCGGGGGCGAGCGCGAGAGACACGAGCGCCGTCAGGGCGATCAGCTTGCAGAGCAGTCGATTGCGCATCTTGGCGGATCGTAGCGAAGGCTGCGGAGCCGGTGTCCCGGCGACGACGCATGGCTGGTCGGGAGAGCCACGCGGCAGGCGCCTACCATCAGCAGCCGATGGCGCTTGTAATCGCATCTGATCTGCACAAGGACATGGCCGGAAAGCCGCTGCTGGACGGCGTGTCGTTCAAGCTCGAGCGCCGCGAACGGCTGACGATCGCGGGCCGCAACGGGGCGGGCAAGACCACGCTGCTGAGGATGCTGGCCGGCGAGAGCACGATCGACCGGGGCGAGCTGAGCGTGGCAAAGGGCGTGCGCATCGCGCTGCACGACCAGCGCCCGCCGCGCGAGCGCGAGATCGCGCTGCGCGAGTACCTGCTGTCGGGTTGCGCGGAGGAGCTCGCGATCGAGGCCGAACTGGGTGAGCTGGAGGCAAGGATGACGGACGGGCGCAACGACGAGGCGACGCTTGCGCGCTACGCCAACGCGCAGGCGCGCCTGGAGGCGCGCGGCGGCTATCTGTGGCGCGGGCGCGCGGCGGCGATGGCCCACGGCCTGGGCTTTGCAGATGCCGACCTGGACCGCCCGCTGGACACCTTCTCGGGCGGGCAGCTGACGCGCGCGTCGCTCGCCCGCGCGCTTGCGACCGGAGCGGACGTGCTGCTGCTGGACGAGCCCACCAACCATCTGGACATCGAGTCGCTGGAGTGGCTTGAGCAGACCCTCGTGGAGCTCGACGCGGCGGTGATGCTGGTCGCGCATGACCGCTGGTTCTTGGAGGCGGTGGGCACGGCCGTGCTCGAGCTGTATGGCAGCGCGCCCGTCCGCTCGCGCTTCTTCGCCGGCTCCTGGCACCAGTGGCGGCGCGAGCAGGCCGCGCGCGAGATCGCGCTGGGCAAGTCGATCGACAAGCAGCAGGCGGAGATCGCACGCATGGAGCGGTTCATCGAGCGCTTCCGCTACAAGGCGACCAAGGCCAAACAGGCGCAGTCCCGGGTGAAGAAGCTCGCCAAGATCGAGCGGATCGAGCGTGATCCCGAAGAAGCGAAGGGGCTGGACTTCGAGTTTGCAAAGCCTGAGCGCTCGGGACGCGTGATCTTCGAGCTGCAGGACGGTCGCATCGAGATCGGCGAGGCCGAGGATGGACCGCTCGTCCTGCTCGAGCACGTGGAGCTGTGGCTGGAGCGCGGCGAGCACGTATCGCTGGTGGGGCCCAACGGTACAGGCAAGACCACGCTGATCGAGACGCTCGCAGGCCGCAGGCCGCTGGCGGCAGGCAAGCTGAGCACGGGCCACAACGTGAAGGTCGGCTATCTCTCCCAACACGCCGACGAGCTCGGCGCGGGCGGTCCGGCCGAGCAGAGCGTGCTCGACGCGGCGCAGCGAGCCACCGGCCTCAGCCCGGGCAAGGCGCGCGCGCTGCTCGGGCGTTTCGTGTTCTCGGGCGAGGACGCCGAAAAGCCGTTGAGCGGGCTCTCCGGCGGCGAGCGCCGACGCCTGTCGCTGGCCGTGCTGGTCCAGTCCAGCGCGAACGTGCTGATCGTGGACGAGCCCACCAACCACCTGGACATCGAGAGCCGGGAGGCGCTCGAGGACGCGCTGCGCTCGTTTCCAGGCGCGATCCTGCTCGTCTCCCACGACCGGGCGCTGCTCGACGCTGTGGGCACGCGCACGATCGCGGTGGAGGACGGCTCGCTGCACAGCTACGTAGGCGGTTGGCCCGAGTATGTGCGCATACGTGACGAGCGCCGGGCGCTGTCCGGCGCCAAGCCCGGCGCCGGACGTCCGCCACGCCGTGTCCAGCCTGTCCGCGCAGGCAACGGGTCTGCCCCGAGCTCCGAGGCGGCGCGCACGGCTGTCGCCGGCGAGCGCGCCGGTGCCGAGTCTGCGATCGCGACCGCCAGGCAGGGCAAGCGCAAGCCGAAGGGCCCGTCGAAGAATCGCCTCGGCGCGCAGCAGAAGGCCGAGCGCGCGGTGGAGGAGGCCGAGGCGGCGCTGCGGGCGCTGGAAGCGGATCTGACAGATCCCGCAGCCTGGGCGACGCGCTATGAGTCGGCAAAGTCCGAAGCGCGCCACACGGCTGCCACCCGCGCGGTCGAGGAGGCCTACGCCCGCCTGGAGGCGCTGATCGACTGACCGCCCGTCTTACACTCCGTGCATGGAGCGCTACAAGACCGCGCGCAACGTGGCGATCGTCGTGGCGATCGCCGCTGCGATCTACTTCATCCCGGGCGGCGGGCGCGCGGCGAGCACGTTCGCGGCGGTGCTGTGGACGGGCTTTGGCGTGGGGGTGGGCTACGTCGGGCTGTATCTCTATCGGGAACGGCGCGTGTGGGCGCATGGCCTGGGCGATCGTCACCGCCTGATCCTCTACGGGGCGGTCGTGCTCGGCGTGTTCCTATGGGTAGGGCGGGCACGCATGTGGGCCAGCGAAGTGGGTAAGCCGCTGTGGTGGGTGCTGGTCGGCTGTGCGCTGTACGGCCTGTTCCTGGTGTACCGCCAGTCGCGCGCCTACTGAGACGCCTCGCTAAGCGACCTCGGCGACGGGATGGGCGCCCGAGCGGGCGCCGAGGTGCCGCCTGAGAAAATGCAGCTGGTCGGCGATCGCCCGCTCGAAGGCTGCGCCCCGATAGACGTCGAAGTGGCTGATCGGGTACGTGCGCACCTCGGCGCGGCCGGTCGCCCGAAAGGCCGCATCCTGGGCCGCCTTGGGCGGGGCGACCGTGTCGCGGTCGGCGATCTGCACGAGCATCGGGCAGGGCAGCCGGTCGGCCTGCAGGCCCGGACGGTAGGCGCCTGCGCTCAGCGCGATCCTGGCGGCCACCTCGTTGCGCCAGGTGGGCCCCGCGATCGCGCGATAGCCGGGCTCGGCGTCGGGGCTGGTCATCGCTGCGACCGTGCCCGGCGCGCCCACCGCCGCGAGCATGACCGGCGGGCGTCCTCGCAGCGAGGCCAGCTGGTCGCGCAGGCCGAGCAGCGTCAGGCGCACGAGCTGCGCCGCGCCCGCATAGCGAACGAGGTTGGCAAGCGTGGCCAGGCCGTCCATCGCGGGCACCTGTGCAATCACCGCTGCGACATGTCCGTCGGCGACGGCTGCTGACACGGCGTGGCCTCCTGCATAGGAGGAGCCCCATACGACGATCCGCTGTGGATCGACGCCCTCCAGCGAGCGCGCATAGGCGATCGCCGCCGCGTAGTCATCGAGCTGACGCTTGATCGACAGCAGCTGGCGTGGCTCGCCGTCGCTGGCGCCGAAGTGGCGGTAGTCGAACGTGAGCGCGTCCA
>DATNLQ010000171.1:0-2984 GCA_035602785.1 Solirubrobacteraceae bacterium | reverse complement strand
ATCCCCGCCTCGATCGCGGGCAGGCCGCGCCCCGCCTGGGCGACGCCTGCACGCAGCAGTTGCGAGCGGGTGAAGTCCTTGCACGAGCAGCTTTGCGCCATATCAGCTCACCTGCATGTCGGGGGATGTTGCGATCAGCATGCGCAACGCGTTCTGGCGGATGGCCCGGTAGGGGCTCTGCTGCCAGCTGGCCTTGGCCACGCCGCGCAGACATGTTTCGGCGAAGGTGGTGATGCACTGCAGCGATTCGCTTGAAAGCGACGGAGTGCCCCAGTAGGCCAGGGCGCTTGCCAAGGCCTCGGCGGGGGTCTCGCTTGCGCTGTATTGCGCTTCGCCTTCGCCGGGCCATGGATTGGGATAGCTCTTGGCGGTGACGTAGCTGGCGATTTCCCAGCGCGCCTTGGCGGTGGAGGTGTCAAGCCAGGCGGTGAAGTCCCAGCCGGAGACGTTGGGCGGGTAAAACAGCTGTTGGCCGGCGGCAGCCGACAGCCAGGCCCACGCGGTGGTGTCGATCGGGCGATCGATGGCGCGCAGCAGGCCCGCGTTGTAGACGACCGGCGGCGTGACCAGCTGTGGACCTTCGAGAAATTCGGGATTCTGAAGGATCGCCTCGACGACCGCGCGGATGCTGTAGCCAGAGCTCGTGTACAGGCCCTGCAGCGACGCGAGCGTGGATTCGGCCGGCGGTGTGGGGATGAAGTAGCTCCACAGCTTGCTCACGAAGAAGGACGCGTGCAGCGGGTGGCTGACGCACAGGCGGACAGCGTCTTCGTAGTTCCATTTGCCGGTCTGCCCGAAGACGGTCTTGTTGCGGTTGTCGTGGCGGGCGGGATCGAAGCGGAAGTTCTGCAGGCCGCTGCTTTCAGTCCATTCGGCCGTCCAGCCGGTCAGCGTGCGCGCCATTTCGCGCACGTCATCCTCGGTGTAGGCGCCACGGTCGGCACCGAGCGAGAACAGCTCCATCATCTCGCGCGCGTAGTTCTCGTTGGGTTCGTCCTTGTCGTTGTAGATCCCGTCGAGGAACACGAGCATCGCGGGGTTGGTCGTGACCGCGAGGAAGAGGTCGTGGAAGTTGCCCAGCGCGTTTTCGCGAAAGAGGTCGTTCTGGTCGAGCATCCGTTGCTGGCTGTCGACCTTTTCGTTGGAGTTTGCAAACCAGTCGTGCCAGATGAAGGTCATCCGCTCGACGAGCTGCTGATCTGAGCGGACCATACGGTCTAGCCACCAGCAGTGATCCTCGCCCCACTGGTCGGCTGGTTCGAGCGCGTGACCTTCATCGTCGGTGGGTTCGGGGCCATGCAGCGTGGCTGGGCCGGAGGGCCGTGTCAACGACTGCACGACCTGTTCGAGCGGCTGCCCGGCGAGGCCCTCGGCCTGCCCGGACGTAGGCCCGAAGCCCGCGCGCCAGAGCAGCCGCCGCGCCTGGGCAAGCGTGATCGACGCGCTTTGCGTCGGAGGCGGGGTGCTAGACGGGGGCGGCGGGTTGACCGCGATGGCGGGCGGGGCCGGTGCTCCGGGCAGTCCCGAGACGGGTGGCGCCGCAGATGCGGGCACCACGTGCTTGTGATGGCGTCGACGCTTGCGGTGCTTGTGGCGCGGGGTGTGCTTGGCACCCTTGTGGTGGTGCTGGCCAGGCTTGCCGCGCTGTCCGTGCCCGTCCTTGGCCTTGGCCTCGCTGCGAGCCCGGCGCAGATGGTCCTGATTGCCGGTCGGCCCGGCGGCGCGCTCGGAGGCGATGCTGGCCGGCCCCGCGTCCGTGAGCGCGGTCATCGCGTAGTCCTCGCCCGGTATGCCAAAAGCGCGTCGCCACCCACATGCGCGGCCTCGGCAGGGGCTTACCGCGGCTTGACCCCGTGGGCGCCGCAGTGGACGCCCGTCGTAGAGGGCGCCGGTCAGCGGCGCCTGCGAGCGTGGTCGTCAGGCGCTCCGAGCCGGGCTCGGCGTGACGGCCACGCTGCTGGCTTTCAGCGCAGCAAGCCTTCCGCTTCGACGACAACCGTGTTAGACGTCTGCGTGACCGGCGACCCGTCGCCTGGCGGCGGCGTGGCGGTATCGCTCGCAGTATTGCTGTAGCGGCCCACTTCGGCCAACACGTGATTGCACAGATAGGTGGCCGAGGCGCCTAGGGCTAGCTGTGTCGCCCCAGGACCGCCGGTCACGTCTTCGCAGTTTTCGTCCGTGAAGTCGCTGAACGTCAACGCCACGTTGCCCGTGTTCGTCACGACGATCTCGTAGTCGACCGTCTGGCCGACGTTGCCAGTCAACGGCGACGCCGTGAACCCTTTACCGCTACCGGCAATTTCCTGCAGCTTGTCGATCGAGAACGCCGGTTCCGGCGTGCATTTCAGGGTCGCGCCGAGATCAAAGTGACCCTTGAACCCATTCGTGTTCCATGTTGCATGGATGTCGACGACGCCGGTGCCGGGCGGAACGACGATCGGGATCACGTCCGTGCCGGTCGGCCCGTTGAATGTGAACGTCGATTTGGAGATTTTCGCCCCGTGGATCGTGAGCGTCTGGGTAACTGTGTTGTCTGGCTTGTTGGGGAAGTTTCGGTAGGTGATGCTGATCGACGAGCATGTGGCGGTGAGGATGCCGTTTTCCCCTTCTTTTTTGCCCAATTCACCCGGTTTGGGCACAACTTCAACCGTGTTGGAGGTCTTCGTGATCGGCGAACCGTCGCCGGCCGGGGGCGTGCCGGTATCTGTAGCGGTGTTCCTGTAGGGCTTGGCGATGGTCATCACGTGATTGCAGAAGTAGGTCGTCGACGCACCAGGCGCGACACCCCCCGCCCCAGGACCACCTGTCAGGTTTTCGCAGTGTTCGTCGGTGAATTCGCCGAACGTCAACGGCACGTTGCCCGTGTTCGTCACGACGATCTCATAGTCGACGGTCTGGCCTACTTCGGCGACCAGCGGAGAGGTTGTGAACCCGGTGGCGCTGCCTTGCACTTCCTGGCGCTTTTCGATCGCAAACGAGGGTTC
>DATNLQ010000169.1:0-3316 GCA_035602785.1 Solirubrobacteraceae bacterium | reverse complement strand
GTTCTCGCCGCCGCTGACGATCGTGTCGACCTTGCGCCCGGTCACCAGCAGGCCGCCGCGGGCGTCCAAGGCGCCGAGGTCGCCCGTGTGCAGCCAGCCGTCGCAATCCAGCGCCCCCGGGGCGACGGTCAGACCGCGCACGAGGATCTCATCGTCGGTCGCGATCTGCACGCGGGTGCAGAACAGCGGCGGTCCGGCCGTCGAGCGGCCCCCCTCGTCGAGCGCTCTGGAGATCTCGGCGACCGGGGTGGTCGTGACCTGGGAGGCCGCCTGGCTGAGCCCATAGGTCAGCCCCACGGGAACGCCCGCCTCCCTGGCTCTGGTCACGAGCCCCGCGGGCACCGGACCGCCGCCGGTCAGCGCACAGCGCAGGGTTGCCGGCCGCTCCAGGCCCGCGTCGAGCAGACGCGCGAGCGTGGTGGCGACGAGGCTGACGACGGTCACTCGTTGTGCGCCGAGGTCGTGCAGAACCCTGTCGACCTCGAAGCGCTCGTGGACGATCGCCGTGGTGGCGTAGATGGCCGAGCGCAGGAGCACCGACAGGCCACCCACGTGCGCGAGCGTCAGCGCGCACAGCCAGCGCTCGTCCTCGGCAACTCCCAGCGCCACCCCCGATCCCAGGGCGCTCCACAGCAGGTTGGCGTAGGTGAGCTGCACGGGCCTGGGGGATGCGGTTGTGCCGGAGGTGTGGATCACAACGGCAACCGCATCGAGGTCGTGGCGGGGACGAGCTGGGAACGTGGTCGGATCGGGCCCCTCCCCCAAAGGCTCGCTCACGAGCACGGCGGCACCGTCGACGATGCGCTCCTGCTCGCGCGCGGACAGGCGCAGGTCGACCGGCACGGCGACCGCGCCGAGCAGCAGGCACGCGTGCAGCGCCTGGGCGAAGTCCAGGCCGGCGGGCAGCGCGATCGCGACCCGCTTGCCCGTGCCGGCCCCGCGAGTCATCAACACACCCGCCCCGAAGCGCGCAGCCGCATTCAGTTGCGCGTAGGACCATTCTCCCCGCGGTGTCTGCAGCGCTACGCGATCGGGCCGCCGGCAAGCGGCCTGGGCGAGCCAAGCCTCAACCTCCATGGTCCACAGGCTAGCCTTCGCGCGATGACCACCACCTGGATCCCCTCCAAGCATCCCGCTGCGGGCGAGCTCACCGACATCCGCTATGAGAAGTCTGCGGGGGAGGGCGGGTCCTCATCCGGCATCGCGAAGATCACGATCGCCCGCCCGGAGGTCAGAAACGCGTTTCGCCCGCGCACGGTGATCGAGATCTCCAGGGCAATGGAGGACGCGCGCGAGGACACCGACGTGGGCGTGATCGTGCTGACGGGCGAGGGCCCCGACGCATTCTGCTCGGGCGGCGACCAGCGCGTGCGCGGCGACTCGGGCTACCTCGACGACACGGATCCGACGCGTGCCCAACCGAGCGTGGGTCGCTTTCACGTGACCGACCTGCACGTGCAGATGCGCCGGCTGCCCAAGCCGGTGGTGGCGATGGTGGCGGGCTATGCGATCGGCGGCGGGCACGTGCTGCATCTCGTGTGCGACCTGACGATCGCGGCCGACAACGCGCGCTTCGGCCAGGTGGGCCCGAAGGTGGGCTCCTTCGACGGCGGCTTCGGCGCTGGCCTGTTGGCGAACATGGTGGGGCCGAAGAAGGCCAAGGAGATCTGGTTTCTGTGCAGGCAGTATTCGGCGCAGCAGGCACTGGAGATGGGGCTGGTGAACACGGTGGTGCCGCTGGAGCGCCTGGAAGAGGAGACGCTGGCCTGGTGTCGGGAGATGCTCGCGCTGTCGCCGTTTGCGCTGCGCCTGTTGAAGGCGAGCTTCAACGCGGCCGAGGACGGGCTGGCGGGGATCCAGCAGCTGGCCCACGACGCCAACCTGCTGTTCTACGGCAGCGAGGAGGCCCAGGAGGGGCGCGACGCCTACCGGGAGAAGCGCAAACCGGACTTCTCACGCTTCCCCAAGCGGCCCTAGCGACGTGGGTGCGGGTTCGGTGAGCGCCGGCTCGGTCAGCGCGGTCCGCATCTGGGTGATGGCCGCCCGCGTGCGCACGCTGCCGGCGGCGGTGGCGCCGGTGCTGGTGGGCACCTCGCTGGCGCTCGGGGCAGATCATTTCCATCCGCTGGCGTTCGTGGCAGCGCTGTTGGGCGCAGTGTTCATCCAGGTGGGCACCAACCTGTCAAACGACTACTCCGACGCGCGCAGGGGCGCGGACACGGAGGACCGGCTGGGGCCCGTGCGCGTGACCGCGGGCGGCCTCGTGCCGCCCAGCCAGGTGCTGCTGGCGACGTATGTGACGTTCGGGCTGGCGGTCGCGTGCGGCGCCTACCTGGTGGCGGTGGCGGGACCGGAGCTGCTGGCCGTGGGGGCAGCTTCGATCCTCGCGGGCGTGCTGTACACGGGAGGTCCGCGTCCGTATGGATATGAGGGATTGGGAGAGGTGTTCGTGTTTCTGTTCTTCGGGGTGGTGGCGGTAGCGGGCTCCTACTTCGTACAGGTCCAGCAACTGCCGTGGCAGGCGTTCGTGTGCGCGGTCCCGGTGGGCCTTTTGGCGAGCGCGATCTTGGTGGTCAACAACGTGCGCGACCTGGAGACCGACCGTCGCGCGGGCAAGCGCACGCTGGCCGTGCGCCTGGGCCGGGCGCGCACGCGCGCGCTGTACACAACGATGGTCGCGTTGGCGTTCGTGTGTGCGCCGCTGCCGTGGGCGTTGGGGTCGATGAGCGCGTGGCTGCTGCTGCCCTGGGCGGCGACCCCGCTGGCGGTGCGTCTGGTCAAGGTGGTGCGCACACGCACCGACGGGCCGGCGCTGAACGGCGCGCTGGCGGGCACGGGCGCCACACAACTGCTGTTCTGCCTGCTGTTCGCGGCGGGCATCCTGGCGAGCGGCGGCGTGAGCTCGTGAAGCTGGAGCTGGCGCGGCGCACGCTGACGCTGGCAAGTCCGCTGCGCAGCGCGCATGGAGAGGTGTCCGAGCGCGAGCTCGTGCTCGTGCAGGTCACCGCGGCCGACGGCACGATCGGCTACGGCGAGGCGGCGCCGATGGAGAGCTATGACGGCGTGAGCCTTGCCGTGGTGCAGCGCGCGCTCGAGGGCTATGTGGCCGTGCTTGCGGGGGCGGACGCCATGAACGGCGCGCAGATCGTCGACGCGTGCCGTCGCGTGGCAGACCTGCCCCAGGCGCTGGCGGCGATCGACATGGCGCTGTGGGACATCACCGGCAAACTGTGGGGCGTGCCGGTCTATCGCCTGCTGGGCGGACCCTGCCGCGACCGCATCCGCATGTATCCCACGCCGAAAGCGCAGAAGGTAG
>DATNLQ010000099.1:0-3745 GCA_035602785.1 Solirubrobacteraceae bacterium | reverse complement strand
GGCGGCAAGCCGGTGGCGAAACCGACGTTCGTGTTCCCCGCCACCGACGAGAGCTCGTTCCTGGCGTGAGCGCGGCTCGAGAAAGGAGCTGAGGAAATGTCCAAGACCACACTGCAGAACACTGATCTCGTCGGTCCGGCCAGCCCGGAGCTGGCGGGCGTCGAGGTGCGCGGACTGACCCGCGCGAGCTTCATCCTGCGCGGCGCGCTTGCGACCGGGGCGCTCTACGGTGCCGGGACGGTGGCGCCGTTCGTCACCCAGGCGCTGGCACAGGGGGGAGGCGGCGACGCTGAAATCCTCAACTTCGCCCTCACCCTGGAGTACCTCGAGTCGGACTTCTACAACGTGAAGGCGAAGGAGGTCGGGCTCAGCGGCCAGGCCAAGAGCTACGCGGCGCTGTTCGGCGAAGAGGAGCAGGACCACGTTGTGGCGCTGACCGGTTTCGTCAAGCAGCTCGGCGGAAAGCCGGTGGCCAAACCGACGTTTGTGTTCCCTGCGACCGACGAGAGCTCGTTCCTGGCGCTTGCGTCGGTGCTCGAGAACACGGGCGTGGGCGCCTACAACGGCGCGGCGCCGTCGGTGAAGAGCAAGACGGTGCTCGCAGCCGCAGGCAGCATCGTTCAGATCGAGGCGCGCCACGCGGCCGCGATCGACCTGCTGATCGGCAAGAGCCCGACGCCCAACCAGGGCTTCGACCGGCCCTTGACCAAGGCCGAAGTGCTGGCCAAGGCCGGGCCGCTGATCAAGGCCGCGTAGAGGGCGCCGATCGAGGCAAGAGATCGACACATTTGAGATACCCGGCGGCCGCGTGATGATCCGCGCGACCGCCGGGCGCGTACCACAAACACCGGCTCGTCTCGGCGGGTCGGAAATCCACTACTTCGGGAGATGATCGACAAAATGGGTCTTGACAATCCAATCCACATCGCATTCCTGCTGATCCTGCTGCTGCTGGTGTTCGGCGCCAAGCGACTGCCGGAGATGGGACGCTCGCTGGGCTCTGGCATGCGCGGCTTCAAGGACGCGCTCAGCGGCGAGGGCGGCGTGAGCGCTGCGCTGGCCTCCCAGCCCGAGGCCACCCTTCCAGTGGCCCCCACGCAGGCAGTCGCGCCGGCCCCCGCGCCGGTGGTGGCAGCGGTCCCCAGCGCACCGGCCGCGGTCGTCCAGGAGCCGGGCGCGCCGGCTGCGGCGTGATCTGCACCTACGACCTGCAGATGGGAGCGAGCAATCAATGGCTGTAGCCGCCGGACGCATCGGCCACGAAGACAGGCTCAATGTTGTCGGCCACCTGGAGGAGCTGCGCGCGCGGCTGATCGTGTCGCTGGCGGCGCTGGCCGTTGCGTTCGGCTTTTGCATGTGGCAGAACCACGCGCTGCTGCACTTCATCAACGAGCCGCTCGCGCACCAGACACAGAAACAGGTGCGCGCGGGCAACGGTCCTTTGGGCGCCACCTACGGCGTCCAGCAGGGCGCGCGCACGGTGGCGACGCAGCTTCAGGTCGTGGTCGGCGCCCTGGAGCGCTCCGGCAGCGGCGCGTCGCCGGCGACGCGCGCGGCGCTTGCAGGCGTCGCTCCGCAACTGCACAAAGCGATCAGGTCCCTGTCCAAGGAACCGGAAGGCAACAAGCCGGTGACGCTGGGGATCGGCGAGCCGTTCAGCACGACGATCGGCATCGCGCTCATATTCGCGTTCATCCTGGCGCTTCCGGTCATCTTGTACGAGCTGTATGGCTTTCTGCTGCCGGCGTTCAGCCCCGAGCAGCAGCGGATCGCAACCCCGCTGATGCTGGCGATCCCGTTCCTGTTCGTAACGGGAGTTGCGTTTGGCTACTTCGTCGTCCTGCCGGCCGCGGTGCGCTTCTTTCAGAACTTCAACAGCGGCGAGTTCAACGTGCTGGTGCAGGCCAGCCAGTACTACCACTTCGCGGCTGTGATCCTGCTGGCGATGGGACTGGTGTTCCAGGTGCCGGTGGGGGTGATCGCGGCCACGCGCGCAGGTGTGGTGACGCCCAAGCAGCTGCGCCACAACCGCCGCTACGCGATCCTCGCGTGCGGCGCGGTGGCTGCGTTCCTGCCGGGCGACGCGATCACGCTGTTGCTGGAGACGGTGCCCCTGTATCTGCTGTTCGAGGTGAGCGTGCTGCTCGCAGGCCTCGCTGATCGCCGTGCGCGCAGGCGCCAGGCCCAGTCGTCGGGCGTCTAGGAAAAGACTCTGACTAGTTGCAGCCGGTGATGCCGCCGTCGAGCGGGATGACGGTCCCGGTCAGGTAGGAGCCCGCGCGTGAGCACAAGAAGAGGGTCAGCCCGGCGACGTCGTCGGGCTGACCGATGCGCTGCAGCGGCACCATCTGCGCGACCATCTCGCGGCTGGAGGGATCGTCGAGCATGAACGCGGTCATCTTGCTCTCGAATGGTCCGGGGGCAATGGCGTTGACGGTGATGTGCTCGGATGCGAGGCGCTTGGCGAGGTGGCGCGTGAGCATGTGCACGGCGGCCTTGCTGGCGCTGTAGCTGTAGTTCTCCAGCGACGGCGTGCGCAGTCCGTCGATCGAGCCGATGTTGATCACGCGCGCGGGATCGGCGGCGCTGGCGGCGGCGCGCAGCGCGGGCAGAAGCGCGACAGTGAGGTGGAAGACGCCCTCGACGTTGGTGTGCGAGACCTTGTCCCAGCCGCTTGCGGGGAACTCCTCCAGGGGCGCGCCCCAGCCGGCGCCGGCGTTGTTGATGAGGATGTCGAGCGTGGGGAAGCGCTCGCGGACGGCGCCGGCAAGCGCGCTGGCGCCCTCGGGCGTGGACACGTCGGCCTCAATCGCCTCGCAGTTGCCGTGCGTGGCGAGCTGCTGTGCGGCAGCGCGCACATCGGCGCCCTTGCGCGAGGACACGATCACGCTCGCGCCGGCCGCGACCAGCCCGCGCGCAATCATCAGCCCGATTCCGCGCGAGCCGCCGGTTACGAGCGCGGTCTTGCCGGAGACGTCGAAGAGGTCGCTCATCGCGCAGCGATCCTATTTGAAGATCTGCGTCTGGGTGACCTTGGCGACGAGCGTGCCGTCCTCGCGGGCGATCTCGGTCTCGAGCACGATCAGCGTGCGGGCACGGTGCAGCGGGCGCGTGGTGGCGGTGATGGCGCCGTCGCGCACGGCGCGCAGGAAGTGGGTGTGGGACTCGACCGTGGCCGTGGCGGTGGCGCCGTCGGGGAGGTTGAGAAAGGCGCACACGCCGCCGCAGGTGTCGGCGAGCGCCATCAGCGCGCCGCCGTGCATGACGCCGGCGGCGGTGCAGCGCTGGGGCGTCCAGGCGAGCTTCGCGCGCACGAGCTCGGGCCCGGCGTCCAGCAGCTCGACGCCGATCAGCGCGGCGAACGGCATGGCGTCGCGCAGGTGGGCGAGGGTGGGCGTGCCGTCGCTCATAGGGCAACCTGCCCTTGCTGGGCGACGAGCTGCTGGCGAGCGTTGGCCGCCAGATGGAGTCCGCGCTCGAAGTCGTCGTTGGCGGCGCGCAGCACGATGTGCTTGGCGCCCGCTCGTATATATCCATCGAGCCACTGGCGCACGCCGTCGGGTGTCCCGGCGTAGGTCGCCTGAAGGGCTTGGATGGCGGCGACGGGAACACCGTAGTAGCGCTCGACGTAGCTGCGCAGCTGCTCATGCGCGACGGCTTCGGATTCGTCGAGGGCGACGGTCGCATACAGGGCTGGCAGCGGCGCGTCGCGTTCGGCCTCGGCGGCGGCTTCCCTGACGCGATC
>DATNLQ010000073.1:0-5666 GCA_035602785.1 Solirubrobacteraceae bacterium | reverse complement strand
GGTCCTTACCGGCGCTCCAGCGACTGGGGTCGGCAGACCCGCGCTCTCCCGACTCATACGGCGCGAGAGTTTTTATGAGTTGCCGCTTCGCGGCGGCTGTCAGGCCGGAGCAGTGTCCGACCACGCGCAGCTGCGGGCCATAGTAGAGGCCGAGTATCAACGCGCCGACGGTGTCTGGCTCCTTGCCGGGGCGCCAGCCGACGACGACGGCGTCGATGGTGCGCACGCGCTTGACCTTGACCATGCCCTTGCGCTCGCCGGGCAGGTAGGCAGCGGAGCGCTGCTTGGCGATCGCTCCCTCGGCGCGGGCGAGCCAGGCCGCGGCATCATCGGCGGTCGTGACCATCTGCATCAGCTCGATTGGGGCATCGGCGAAGGCGTCGTCGCCGAGCAGCTGCTCGAGCGCACGGCGGCGCTCGATGAAGGCAAGCTCCAACAACGTGTGGTCGTCGCGCGCGAGCAGGTCGAAGGCGACGAACACCGCAGGGGTCTCGCCGGCCAGTAGCTTGATACGCGAGGCGGCCGGGTGGATGCGCTGGCCGAGCGCGTCGAAGTCCTCGCGCCCGTCGGCGTCGCGCACGACGATCTCCCCATCGAGCACGTAGCGGCCGGGCGGGAAGACGAGCTCGGGGAAGTAGCGCCCGAGCGGCCTGCCGTTGCGCGACTGCAGGAATGTCTCATCGCCGTCCACGAACGCGAGGCAGCGAAAGCCGTCGAGCTTGACCTCATAGACCCACTCCTCGCCGGTGGGCAGCTCCTTGCGTGAGAGCGCGAGCTGGGGCTTGATCGGCGGCGTCAGCGGCAGGCTCACTGGTCCTCCTTGCGCGCGCGGCTGGGCTGCACCCGCTTGGGCTCGTCCTTCTGCTTGCGAAAGTGTGGCGGCCAGGGCGCGTCGCCGAGACCTTCGCGCTCGTCACGGGCAGCGAGCTCGAGCAGGCGGTCGAGGCTCCCCGGATGCTCGTCGATGGCGGCAGACGGGTCGCCGCGCTCGCGCAGCCGCGCGGGGACCGTCTGCAGTGTCAGCTCGGCAGGCTCGACGTCTGGCACCTCGTCCCATTCCAGCGGGCAGGAGACGCGTGCGTCGGGTACGGCCCTGACTGAGTAGGCGGAGGCGACTGTGCGGTCGCGGGCGTTCTGGTTGTAGTCGATGAACACGCCCTCGCGTTCCTCCTTCCACCAGCGGCTAGTGGCCCGTCCGGGCATCTGCCGCTCGACCTCGCGGGCGAGCGCGAGCGCGGCGCGGCGCACTTCCTGAAAGCCCTCCTCGGGCTCGATGCGCACGTATATGTGGATGCCGCGCGAGCCGGACGTCTTGGGAAAGCCCCGCAGGCCGTGCTCGTCGAGCACCTCGCGCACACCGAGCGCGACCTCGCGAACCTCCGAGAAGGGCACGTCGGGCCCGGGGTCGAGGTCGACGCGCAGCTCGTCGGGATGGTCGAGGTCTGTGCGGCGCACGGGCCAGGGGTTCCAGTCGATCACGCCGAGATTGACGCCCCAGACCAAGTGGGCGGCGTCATTGGGCACGAGCTCGCGCGCGTGGCGGCCACTGGGGAAGGTGACGGTGGCGGTCTCCAGCCAGTCGGGAGCGCTGTCTGGCACGCGCTTTTGGAAGAACGGCTCGCCGTCAACGCCGTCGACCCAGCGCTTCATCACGGTGGGGCGCTCGCGCAGGCCGCGCACGACGGCGTCGGCGCACTCCAGGTAGTAGTTGACGAGGTCCAACTTGGTCAGGCCGACGGCCGGGAAGAACAGCTTGCCGGGAGAGCTCACGCGCAGCTCATGGCCACTGGCCTCGATGACGACGTGCTCACGTTTGGCGGCGGCCATTGCTGGAAGGATGCCTGACCGTGCCCATCGTCGAGATCCCGCAGCGCGCGCTGGTCGTGAGTGGCCCCTTCGGCTCGGCCCTCGACGCGTCCCGGGTGGTCGCTGCGATCGGGCGCGGCCTGCAGGCGGGGGGATGGCCCGAGCCGGACGCTTGCCCGCTGGAGCTAGCTAGGGAGGAAGCCGACAACGCTCGAGGGCTGCTCGAGGCCTTGTGCTTCGGCGCGCGCATGAACGCGGCCCGGGCGGTGATCATCGGCGCGCGACGCCTTGACGAGAGCACGCTGGCGGGCAGCGTCACGTTCGAGCTGGCGACGAGGGCGCGCCAGGGCGGCGTGCCGGCCTATGCGGTAACGGGCGAGAACGCCCTTGACAGCTTCGACGTGCGCATGCTCGATCTGCAGCTGATCCTGGAGGCACGCACCGCGAGGGCGCTGGTGGCCGCCGGCAGGAAGCTCGCGAAGGTGATTTGAGCCGTCCTCGGGTCAGCCATCAGTCAAGAGAACCGGGCGCTGCGAGCCAGATGGACTCGAAGGTCATGATCTCGGCGAGCGTGTCGTAGTGGTTGTCGTAGTGGAGCACGGCGCCACCGGACTGCTCCGCGGCAGCGGCGATCAGGTAGTCGACTACGGGGATGCGTTGGGCGCCGGCAGAGCGATGGGCGAGCGTGCGCATGGCGTCTGCAGCGGCGCGCAGGACAGTCGGTGTGAGTGGGGCGGCTCGCAGCGTCGCCAGCTCCTCTGCGAGATCGTCGAACGTCTTGCCGTCGCGGGCGCCGATGAGGATCTCCAGCCGTGCCGCGGGCGAGATTCGCAGGCGATCTGAGAGCAGGACGTCGGTCCACTGCCCTCGGACGCTGGGATGATGAGCACGCGACCACGCGGAGGTGTCGATTACGAGCGGCAGATCTCCCCAAGGCAAGGCGCTACCGGAGCGGCCAGGCACGAAGCTTGCCGTCGCGCAGGAGGGCCCAGTCGATGCCCGCAGACTCAGGTTCCATGAACCGCGCCGCCAAGCGTTTCAGCAGAACTCGACGCTCCTCCTCTGTACGCGGACTCTGGGCGATCGCGTTGGCGCCAGCGATCGCGAGCTGATGCACCTGCCGTGAACGCGACAGTCCGGGCGGCAGGTGCGGGGCCGCGGAGCGCAATGCTCGTGCAAGCTCGGGGTCCTCGGTCACCTGGATGCGCGGGTGAGAAGTGGCCACAAAGCAAGTGTACCACCGGTGTGTCTCGTGCTGCGCCTCGGCGCTGAGCGCCTGACTCTCTCGAGGCTGGCGCCAAGTCTGCACTCACAGCTGGCAGCCCGGGCACCAGAACGTCAGGCGCCCGTTGTCCCCCTGCGCGCGCTGGCGGATGGACGCGCCACAGCGCGTGCAGGGCCGCCCGGCGCGCGCGTAGACGGCGCGGGGGCGGGCGGCAAATCCGTCGCGCGCGGACACGCGCATGTGCTCGCGGGCGAAGCCCACGATGGCGAGCAGTTCGTCGTTGGGCATCTCGGCAAGCGGACGCCAGGGGCTCACATGGACCGCGAAGCAGGACTCGGACTTCCACACGTTGCCGATCCCCGCAACGTTGTGCTGGTCGATCAGGGCGTCGCCCACGGGACGGGCGGGGTCGTCGCCACGGAGCCGGCTCAGAAGGCGCGCTGTGTCGAAGCTCTCGCCAAGTATGTCCTGGCCGAGGGCGGCCAGCTGAGGATGCGAACGGGTCCTTGCGTCGGGCATCAGCTCGAGCACGGGTCCGTCGAACTGGACGACCTCCCAACCGTCGCAGCGAAGCACCAGCCAGGCGCGCCGAGCCGCGCGCCGCCAGCGCTCACCGGCGCGGTGGACGTCCCAGGCCCCGGTCATGCGCAGGTGCGAGTGCAGCGTCAGATGGCCGTCGAAGCGCACGAGCATGTGCTTGCCGTGCACGTCCACGGCAAGCACCGCGCGCCTGGCCAGCCGCTCGGGCCAACGATCGAGGCGATGGCGCGGGTGCGGCGTGAGAATCTCGTCGGGCACGCGCCGCTCGAGCACCGCGCGGATGCGCGCCGCCGCATGGTGAATGGTGTCGCCCTCTGGCACGCCTTCAGGTTGGCAGAGCGCGCCCGCGGTCCTTGCGCCCACCCGCCCGCTCTGGCGGTCTAGCTGCTCTACCGGCCGGTTTGAGGCTGTGGTCCGCGCGACTCGGCCAGCGCGCCGGCCAGTCCGTACACCAGCCGCGTAGCGTCGGCGACGGAGCCGTAATCGAGGTTCGCGGGCACGTCGCTGGGCAGGTGGTAGTTGGCGGGGCTGCGCCAGTCGGTCATCGACAGCAGTGTTGCGATCGGATAGCCGGCGCGGCTGGGGATGACGCTGTCGGTGGACGAGCGCGCGCGAAAGCCCCGCTCCAGGGCGATGCCAAGGAGCTGGGCCTGCGCGGCGAGCATGTCGCGCAGCCAAGGGCCGGCGTAGTCCTCCATCCACACCGGCCCCTCCCCCTCGAGCATGATCAGATGGGGCGAGCCGACGGTGTCGAGGTTGACGAACCAGGTGCGCTGGGGATCGAGCTCGTGCCGGTGGCGCGACAAGAATGCGCGGATTCCATCCTGCAGCGTCTCCTCGGCGCCGCAGGAGACCAGCAGCACACGCACGCCGGGGATGGGGCACTCGCTCGACAGCTCGGCCAGAGCAACGAGCACGGCCACGCCGGAGAGATTGTCGTTGGCCCCGGGGACGGTCGCGTTGCGCCATATGTCGGCCACCAGCGCCGTGCCGATCGCGCCCACGATCAGGCCCGCCCACGCCGGTCCGCGTCGCCTGGATGCAGCGGCGACGACAGTCGACAACGGCCCCGCCAGGCCGGCCCACCACTGCGGTGGCGGGGTCTTGCCACGTTCGAGTAGCTGGGGAGCACGCTCGTAAATCCAACGCTGCAGCGTCTGGCGAAACAGCACGCCGCTCTGCGGGGCGTCGTGGTGGGCGAGCACGACCAGCGTTCCCGCCCGCGGGCCGCCATCGTCTGCGATGCGGGCGAGCAGGTTGACGGTCGTGCGGCGGCGACGTACCAGCCGGCGCACCACTCGGGGCCCGTTCTGGGCCTCGTCGACAATCCCCGCAAAGGTGGCCGCCGCGACCAGCGCCGCGCTCGCGCGCCTGCCACGCAGCGCCAGTGTGGCGGCGGCTACGCCGAGAACGCCAAGCCCGGTGGCCGTGGGCGGGAACGTTCCCCATGAGGGCTCGTCCTCGAGCTCAACCGCATGCACACCATGCAGCGAGCGCAGTCGTGCGGCAAGCCACTCGGCCGCCTGGCGCTCGCCGGGCGAGCAGGGTGTACGGTCGAGCGGCGCGAGCGTCTCGACGACCTCCCGTATGACCCGTTCGAGCGCATGCTCGTCCAGCTGTGACGATTGCGTGTTCACAAAAAGCATTGTCCCTCGCCGCGGTAGGTGGGGGCTTGATCGACGATGCGATCGCCTTCGATCAGGTACAGGCTGGCGAAACGCTCGCACAGCTCGCCGGCCTTGGCATGTCTCATGTATACGCGATCGCCGATCTCGAGGCGCTCGGCGGCGGCGCCGAGCAGCGGGGTCTGCACCTCGCCGGCGCCCTCCAGGCGGTCCAGGCGCAGCCCGGCCGGCAGGTGGGGTCGGGGCAGGCACGCAGCATCGGCGGGGCCCGACGCGAGATAACCGCCGCCCAGCGCCGTAGCGACACGCCGGCCCGGTCGACGCACGACCGGCAAAGCGAACATGGCAGCCGGACGCGGGGCGAACGCACGGTAGGCGTCGAACAGTGTCGGGCCATACAGGCCCGAGCCCGCGCTCACCTCGGTTACGGCAGGCTCGCCAGCGGTGCGCTCGAGGCTGCCGGTGCCGCC
>DATNLQ010000071.1:0-13688 GCA_035602785.1 Solirubrobacteraceae bacterium | reverse complement strand
GACCTCGTGCACGAAGCGTCCCTTGGCCGCTATCCAGCTCTCGTCGATGCACTCCTGCACGTAGCTCGCCTCGAGTCCGCTCATCGTGGGCTCGGACAGGGGGATGCGGGTGGCGACGGACATCAGGCTCTCGGGAGCCTCGGCGCGCGCGTGGATTGACCGGCCGAGGCGCTCATGCGGACATCGAGAAATGGGTGGCGTGGTCGCTGTGGGCGCGGTCGTAGTCGGCCAGCTGACCGACGTCGAGCCAGTACTCGCGGATCGGGAACCCACCCACGCGCGCCCGCGCGACCAGCGCGGCTTCGACGAGGTCGGTCATGTCAAAGCGCGCCGGCAGGCCGGCGGCCAGCGCGACGGCGGACGGGTCGACGGCATACAGGCCGGCGTTTACGAAGAACGTCAGCCGGGGCTTCTCGCGCAGGGAGCGCACGCGCGTGCCGTCCATCTCGACGACGCCGTAGGGGAGCTCGAGCTCGTAGCGGCGCACGCCCACCGTGACGACGTTGCCTTCTTCGCAGTGGAAGTGCATCAACGCCGGCAGCTTGACGTTGGTCAGCAGATCGGCGTTCATGACGATGAACGGGCGGTCGAGCTCGGATGCCGCCAGCCGCAGGGCGCCCGCCGATCCCAGCGGAGAGCCCTCGTTCAGGTATGCGATGTCGACGCCGAAGCGCGAGCCGTCGCCGAAATGCGCTTCGATGACGTCGGCGCGGTAGTTGACCGCGATGAGCACGCGCGAGAAGCCGGCATCGCTGACCTGGCCCAGCACGGTCTCCAACAGCGGCCGATCGCCGACGGGGAGCATCGGCTTGGGGACGTGCTCGGTCAGCGGACGCAGACGCGTGCCGGCGCCGCCCGCCATCAGCACGACGGGACTGTCGGCGATGGCGCCCGACCCGTCTGCGGCGCTCACCAGATCGCGCAGGAACGCCACGTCGATGACGCGTTCGCCGTCGACCAGCGGTATCTGGTCGACGCTTCGCTCGGTCATCAGCGCCAGCAGGGTCGCGTCGTCCGTGCCTGCATCGACGGCGACAGGATCGCGATGGACGATCGACTCGATCGCGTCGATCGAGTCGTCCAGCGCCGCGCCCGCGAGCAGGGCGCGGCGGACGTCCCCGTCGGTGACGGTGCCCAGCAGGCGCCGCCGGGCATCGACGACGAGCGCGATTTCGATGGCGCCCGCGTCGATCTGCTCGATGGTGGCTCTGAGCGTGGCCTGCGGCGAGACGAAGATGCGCTCGAGCTTGGCCGGGTCCATCCGCGTGGCCCTGGTCATGCCCGGCGCTCCCGGCTGCTGGCGGGGCATCCCACGACGGTCTCGCCGGCAGGCACGTCACGCGTGACCACGGCACCCGCGCCGACGGTCGCCCACGCGCCGACGCTGCGTCCCTGCAGGATCGTCGCGCCGAGCCCGACGTGCGCGCCCGCGCCGACCGAGACGGCGCCGCCGAGCACGCATCCACTCGCCAGGTGGGCGTGGGCGCCGATCCGGCAGTCGTGCTCGACCACCGCGCCGCTGCCGACAATCACGTCATCGTTGAGGTACGCCCCCGCGCACACGACGGCGCGGGCGAGCACGACGCTGGCGTCGCCGAGCGTCGCCGTGGCGGAGACGTAGGCCGAGCCGTGCGCGATGCTCGGGAGGTCGAAGTCGAGCGTCGCCAGGCGCGCATGCAGTGCCGCACGCGGACGGTTGTCGCCCACGCCCCCGAGGCCGAGGCACGCGGCCAGGACGCCTTGCTCGCGCAGGCTCGCCAGGACGCCGTCGTCTCCCACGATGGGGACGCCGCCGATGGCGCTGCCGTGCAGGGTCGCGTCGGCGTCGGTGCACGCCGTCGCCTGCAAGGTCCCCGTGGAGGTGCGCAATGCCTCCAGGACAGAGCGGGCGTGGCCGCCCGCGCCTGCGACCACCAGCCTCATACAGTCTCCGCGGTCGTGGCCAGGCCGAACCGCAGTCGTCCCCGCCATGAGTCGTCGGGCAGGTCGAAGAAGCGCTTGTGCACGAGCTTCTCCAGCGGCGCGGCCGACAGGGCCTCCAGCACGCGAGCGGAGACGTCGCCGTGGTCATACGGGTTCTCCATGCCTTCGAGCGACGCGCGGAACGCCGGGTCCAGCGCCGTGTCCAGGGCGCAGGCGATCGCCTCGCGCCGGGCAGGGCAGCTGATGACGTTGGCGGCCGTCAGGCGTCCGCGCTGGCGCTCGCCGACGTTGACGACCGGCACGCCAAACGAAGGTGCCTCGATGATCGCGCTGGAGGAGTTGCCCAGCACGACGTCTGCGTGGGCCAGGAGGCTCAGATAGCGCAGCTGGCCGAGCGCCGCAAACGTGTGCACATGCGCCCGGGCGTCAGCCCACATGCGCAGCGTCTCGCGCACGCTGATGCTGCCGGGGTCGTCGTTGGGCAGTGTCACGACCACGCACCCGCGGTCCTCCAGGACCTCGTCGACCGCCTCGGTCAAGGCCCGCGCCTGGGCGGCGGCGTGGTCGGCCGCCAGCGAGGCGGCGTGGAAGGTCAGCGCGATCAACGGGACCGGCAGGCCGTCCAGCTCGAGTGCCCGCGCCAGCTGGTCGCGGTCGAGCAGCGCCAGCGCCCGGATCGACTCGATCGCGACAGCGCCCACGAGATGAATGCGCCACGGCTCCTCGCCCAGTTGCAACACGCGCTCGGCATACGCGCGCGTGGCGACGAGGTGCAGGTGCGAGAGCTTGGTGATGCAGTGGCGCATGGCGTCGTCGAGCGAGCCCTCGCTGAGCTCCCCGCCGTGCAGGTGCGCGACCGGCAGCGCTCGTCCCAGGGCCGCGAGGGCGGCCGCGAAGGCCTCGAAGCGATCGCCGACGATCAGCAGCACGTCGGGCTCGCACGCGGCGAGCGCCTCGCTGAAGGCGACCGTCGCGTGTCCCAGGTTGCGGGCGAAGTCCGCCTTCTCGCACACTGGCGCGGGGACGGGGACGAGGGCGGCTATCGCATGGCCGTCGGCCTCGATCTCGGCGATCGTGTCGCCGTAGAGGGGATTCAGGTGCATCGCGCCGACCAGCAGGCATGGCTCGAAGTCCGCATCCCTCTCCAACGCATCGAGCGTCGGACGCAGCAGCCCGTAGTCGGCGCGTGACCCGGTGACGACGGCGACCCTCATGCACGCAGCTCGAGGTGTGCCTCGGTCACCTGCTCGTCCTCGCTCAAGGGTCGCGCCAGGCGGGCACCGACGAGCTCTGCCAGGCGCGCCGGCGCCAGCCCGCCACCCGGCCGCTTGACCGCCAGCGAGTCGGCCGTGAGCGTCTCGCCGGCGGCGAGCGTGCGGGCGGCCACGATGCTGCGCCGTGCAACCGAGCGCGTGTCGCGCTCGGCCGGCTGCGGGCGCTTGCGCCCGTCGCCCAGCGTCGCCTCGATCGCGCGCACGCGCGCCACCAGCTCGCGCAACTCGTCGGGCTCCAGCGACATAGCGTGATCCGGGCCCGGGCGCGTGCGATCGAGCGTGAGGTGGCGCTCCAGCAGGCAGGCGTCGCGCGCGACCGCCGCGAGGCTCGCATCGAAGCCGAGGCAGTGGTCTGAGTAGCCGACCGGCAGGCCGAAGGCCGCGCGCAGCGTATCGATCGCCCGCACGTTGGCCTGCTCGGCCGGGACGGGATAGCTCGACACGCAATGCAGCAGCACGAGCGGCGCGCCCGCGCGGCGCACGAGCCGCACGGCGTCACCCACCTCGTCGAGCGTCGCCATCCCGGTCGAGAGGATCAGGGGCCTGCCGCGTCGTGCGAGAGCGTCGAGGAAGGGCAGGTTCGTAAGCTCGCTCGAGGCGACCTTGAAGGCGGGCACGTCCAAGCGCTCCAGCGCCGTCGCGCTGGCGAGGTCGAAGGGCGTTGACAGGAACATGACGCCGCGCAAAGCGCAGCGGGCGGCGACCGCGGCCAGCTCGCCGCCCGACAGGCACAGCCCTTCGAGCATCGCCCGCTGTCCGGCGACGTCTCCCATCCGCGCACGCTGGTAGCCGGCAAGTGGAGCGTTCGCGGCGGCGAGCGCGCCCGGCACGAATGTCTGAAACTTGACCACCTCGGCGCCTGCCGCGGCGGCGGCGTCGACGAGCTCGAGCGCGCTGTTCACATCGCCGTCGTGGTTCACGCCGATCTCGGCGACCACGAGCGCGGGCCTGCGTTCGCCCAACAGGCGTCCTGCGATCGATACGCCAGGAATCGACATCTGTCCAGAATCCTGACGCGGTGGACAGTGCACATCGACCGGCCGGGCGCCGCGCGCGCAAAACATGCAAGGCATGCGGCAGCGGCCGCCGCAGCCCGGTGTCACATGTCTCTCACTCTCGTGTCCAGGTGAACGAGCCTGAGTGATCCGGAGGCTCCTCGGCGCTCGCTCGGTCCGGCCATATCATCCGAGAACGCGAACCTGTGGCTGAATACGAGCTCCCGGCGAGGATGGAGACCAGCAGTGTCGGCAATTGCCAATCTGAAGCCTTTGTTGAGGTATCGAGCAAGCGTACGCGCGGCGATGCCGTCGCTTGCGGGCGTCGACCGGCACGAGCTGGGTCTGTAGTCGGATGCTCGTGCGGTCGCGGTCAGAGACATTCTCCTTGCGCGAGCGCGCACGCCGTGCGATTCCCGGAGGGTGCCACACGTATTCCAAGGCCGACCACCAATTTCCCGTCAACGCCCCCGCCTTCATTGCCTCCGGCAGGGGCTGTCACGTTTGCGACGTCGATGGCGAGGAGTACCTCGATTGGGGGATGGGCCTTCGCTCGGTGATCCTCGGCCATGCATATCCACGCGTACTCGACGCGGTGACCATGGAGCTCGCCCGCGGGTCGAACTTCACACGACCGTCGCCGATCGAGACGCTGCTGGCCGAGGAGCTGATCGAGCTGATCCCGTGTGCCGAGATGGTCAAGCTGGCCAAGAACGGCTCGGATGTGACCACCGCCGCGCTGCGCCTGGCGCGCGCGGCGACCGGGCGCGATCTCGTGGTGTTTCCCCGCGAGCAGCCGTTCTACTCGTTCGACGACTGGTTCATCGGCACGACGCTCCTGAACGCCGGAGTGCCCGATGCGATCACGCGCATGTCGCTGACCGTCCCCTACGGCGACCTGGGGGCTCTGCAGGCGCTGTTTGCCACACACCCTGGTGGCGTGGCCGCGGTGATCATGGAGGCGGCAACGGTTGCGCCTCCGCCCGAGGGCTATTTGGCGGCCGTGCGCGAGCTCACGCGTCGCGAGGGCACGGTGCTGATCTTCGACGAGATCATCACCGGCTTTCGCTGGGATCAGGCGGGGGCGCAGGCCTTCTACGGCGTCACCCCCGATCTGGCGACGTTCGGCAAGGCGATCGCCAACGGGTTCTCGCTGGCCGCTTTGGTCGGGCGTCGCGACATCATGCAGCTGGGAGACTTCGACGGGCAGCGACCGCGCGTGTTCCTGCTGTCGGCGACGCACGGCGGCGAGACCCACGCGATAGCGGCGGCGCGCGCCACGATCGCCGAGCTGCGCGAACGCGATGCGATTGCCCACGTGTGGCGCGTGGGAGCCGAGCTGCAAGCCGGCTTGGAAGCGGCCGCGCGCGACGCGGGCGTCTGCGATGTCGTCTCCTGCAGCGGCTATCCGTGCAGCCCGCTGCTGTCCTTCGACGGCGCCGGCGACCCGGATCGCGGCGATCAGCTGCGCACGCTGTTCTTGCAGGAGACGGTCGCGCTGGGCGTGCTGATGCCCTACATCGCCCCGAGCCTCAGTCACGGCGACGCGGAGGTGCAGCGCACGGTCGAGGTCGCCGCGCAGGCGTTTGCGTGCATCCGCGACGTGCTCGACGACGGCGCGCCGATCGAGGCATACCTGAAAGGACCGGCTGTCAAGCCGGTGTTCCCACGCTTCAACAAACTGGAGGTCGACTGATGAGGATCCTTGTCGTTGGACTCGGCTCGATGGGTCGCCGGCGGCTGCGCAATCTCAGCCACATCGGCGGCGTGGAGCTCGCCGGGTTCGAGCCCGACGACGCCCGCCGCGCGCAGGTTGGAAGGGAATTCGACCTGCCCGTCTTCGATACGTTCGAGCGAGGCCTCGCGTGGGGTCCGCGGGCGCTGGTGATCTCCACGCCGCCCGATCATCACGCCGAGTATGCGCTGGCTGCGGCCAAGGCGGGGCTGGCGTACTTCACCGAGGCGAGCGTGGTGACCGACGGCATGGACGACGTGGAAGCGGCGGTGCGCGCGTCGGGCTCAGTCGCCGCGCCGTCCTGCACGCTGCGCTTTCACCCCGCGATCCGGCTGATGCGCGAGCGTATCGCCGAGGGGGCCGTCGGCCGCCCGCTGGCGTTCGTGCACCACGTGGGCCAGTACCTTCCCGACTGGCATCCCTGGGAGGACTACCGCAGCTTCTACGTGGCCCGCCGCGACACCAGCGCGGTGCGCGAGGTCGTGCCATATGAGCTCAACTGGCTGACCTACCTGTTCGGGTCGGTCATCGAGCTCAACTGCCTGTGCGCGAAGGTCTCCCAACTCGATGCCGACATCGACGACATCTATTCGGCGGTGCTGCGCTTTGACTCCAACGTGCAGGGCTCGCTGATAGTCGAGGTGGTCAGCCGCCCGGCGATTCGCCGCGCCCGGATCGTCTGCGAAGAGGGAACGCTGGAATGGGACTGGACGGCGAGGTGCATGCGCGAATGGCGCGCGTCTGACGGCGAGTGGAAGGAGCACCCCGACCCTCCGGCGGTGCAGGGGCCGGGTGGCGCGTGGGTGGCCGAGAACATGTACATCGAGGAGATGCGCGGCTACCTGCGGACGATCCGAGAAGGACAGGAGCTGTGGCCGCTTTCGATCGAGGAGGACCACGATCTGCTCAGGACGCTGATCGAGCTCGAGCGCGCGTCAGAGGAGCAGCGCCGCTCGCTGGTCGCCGCAGACCTGCGCTGACGGGGTGCCCGCGGATCCACCACGCTCTGACAGCGGCGCGCACGAGCGTCGGTTGGCGACCGGGTCGCTCGCACAGCCGCTGACGCTGGCGATCGGCACGCTGACGATGCTCGGCGTGGTGACGCTGCTCGCCCGCCGTCTGTCTTTGAGCGAGCTCGGCGTCTACGGGCTGCTGATCTCGATTCCCACATACCTGCTGGTCGCGCAGTCCAGTGTGGAGGTCGCCGCGATCACGCGGCTGGCCCGGGCCTCGGGCCAGGACGACCGCGACCGCGTCTTCACCACCGCGATCGTGCTCTACGCCGGGCTGGGCCTGCTCACGGGGCTGCTGATCGTGTTCGGCGGCGGGGCGCTGCTGGGCGTGTTCCACATCGCCCGTGGCCTGCGCGCGGATGCGCGCCTGGGGCTGCTGTGCCTTGGGCTCATCAACGTCGTCGGCTGGCCTGCCAAGACAGCGCAGGACGTGCTGCGCGCGAGCCATCGCTTCATCGCCTCGGCGGTGGCGGAAGCGGCGGCGCTGGTGGCGTTTGCGACGGTGATGACAACGGCCGTCCTGCTCGACGCGCCGCTGTGGGCGATCGCGGCGATCGGAGGCTCGTTGCCACTGCTGATCGGCCTGTCCGCGCAGGTGATCGTGCATGCGTCGAAGGCTCCTTACCGGCTGCGGCCATCGCTGCTGTCGCTGCCCTACGCGCGCGCATTCCTGTCGGCCTCGATCTACCTGCTGCTCAGCAGCGTCGCCGACCTGATCATCTACTCGCTCGACCGGGCCGTCCTGGGCGCATATCGGCCGGTCGCGACGGTGGGCCTGTATGAAGGACCGGTGCGGGCGCACAACATGGTCCGCCAGCTGCAGGGCACGCTGGTGGTCGCCGTGATGCCCGCGGCGGCCGCCTATGCGGCCGCGGGCGACCGCGAGCGCCTGCGCGAGCTGCTGATCCGCGGCACGCGCTACGTGATGCTCGCGACGCTCCCGCTGACGGTCACGTCGATGGTGCTCGCGGCCCCGATCCTGCATGTCTGGCTCGGCCCGCGCTTCGCTGCGGCGGCGACCGCGATGACGATCCTCGTCTCCTACTGGCTGGTGTGCGCGGCGACCGGCGTGGGCTGCTCGATGCTCGTGGCCGTCGGGCGCGTACGCCTGATCGCCATCTACTCCGGCTGCGTGGCGGCACTCAGCCTTGCGCTGTCGCTGGCGCTCACGCCGCCGCTCGGGCTCGATGGCGTGGTGCTCGGGACGAGCATTCCCGCGGCGGCTTGTGCGCCGGCGATCCTGCGCGTGTACTGCCGCAGCTTCGACGTGCCCGTGGCGGTGTTCCTGCGCGAGGCGCTCCTGCCGGCCTATGCGGCCGGCGTCGTCCTGGCCGCGGTGCAGCTGCTGGCGGGCGCCCTGTTGCCGATCTATCAGCCGGGCGTTCTGGTGGGCGTGATCGCGCTCTCGCTCGCGGGGTATGCGGCGATCGTCTACCGCTTGTGGCTGCGAGCGAGCGAGCGTCGCCTGATCCGCACGGTGCTATCGGGCATCAGGCGTCGCCGGACGTTGGCGCAGCCCGTGTACCGGACACCATGACGGGGCGTGCGGCACGCGTCGAACGCAGACGCACACGAGTGCGCAGGCGCTTCAGGAACAGGTCCGCTCCCAGGCCGATCCAGATCAGATAGACGAACTCGGCGGGCAGCACGTAGCGCGCTTCCATCGACACGACGACGTAGGGCACGAGCACGCTCAGCGCGGCGGCAACCAGGATGAGATGCTCTCTGCGCCAGCGTCTCCAGGTGAGCGCCAGCGCGAGCGCGGCGAACACGAACACGAGCGGCTGCAGGCCGTACTGCAACAGGTCCAGCGGTCGATTCACCACGAAGGCGAGGATGCCCCCCTCATAGCCCCGCAGCGGCGCCACGCCCGCGTGCATCCAGGTCGTGTCGTGATTCCAGAGGGTCGCAACGGCCGCCCGATGGGCGACGCTCTCCAGGTAGAACAGCGGCTGGTGCTCGATCGCATGGACGACCCAGGGTTTCAGGTAATCGTCCCAGGCGGGCGATTCGGGGCGCAGCTGCGGTGCGACCGCTTTGACCTCCTCATAGACACCGTGAGTGCCTCGGCTCGCTCCGACGTCGTTGGGGAGTTCGCCGAGCCCGTTCCACATGTTCTCCCACAGCGAGGAGGTGCCGGGAATGAACGCGTGGAAGTCGTCGTAGTTGCGGACCGTCCAGGGGATCAGGAACAGCGCCCCGATCACGGTGACGCACGCCCCTTTGCGCAGCGCCTCGCGCCAGCCGGTCATGGCGATGGTTGCGAGGGCGAGAACGGGTACGATCAGCAGGACATTGGGGCGGAAGTAGCTGCCGATGCCGGCCACCAGGCCGCAGACCGCCAGCCAGCGCCAGCGATGGACCGATTGCAGCGCCTGCAGATAGGTCGCGACGATCGCGATCGTGAAGTCGACTGCCCAGATGTCGTTGTAGGGCACGATCGTCAGCCAGGCGATCGGAGGGTACAGCGCATACAGCGCAGCGGCGACGATCGCCGCTCGCCGGACGTTGAACAGGCACATCGCGATGTGGTAGACGAGCAGCGCGGCGAGCGCGTCGACGATCGCCTGCAGAACCTGGAGCGGCAGGTAGCTTTCGCCGCCTGTGATCTGCCACAGGCCGGCGAGCAGCGTGGCGCTTCCGATCGACTCGCCGCTTTCGGGATGGAACACGGCGCCCCTGTCGAGCTGTGCGTAGTCGATTTCCGACGGCTGGAGGTTGCGATGCAGGCGCCCGGTCGCTGCGTCGAGATAGAAACGAGCCTTTTCGTCGTAGACGAACCAGCGGCCGTGGGCGACGATGTTGTGAGCGATTTCGCCATCGCGCGTCTGGGTAAAGGAGCTCTCTCCGGTCGTGGCGATGTAGGTGAGGCGCAGGCCCAATCCCACGAGCACGACAAGCAGGAGGATCGGCTTGGTGTGCGAGGACCTCGCTAGCATCTCGCCTCGTGTTGACAGCGCAGCAGATCGAGTGGCACCGCGACCAGTTCACCGCGCCGAAGCGAAGCGTCGTGAAGCTGGCCGAGTTCGTGACTCGCGTGATGGCGGGCAGCGAGCCCCCCGCCGAGGTGCTCGACGCCGGCACCGGCGCGGGCGCCAACATGCTGCATCTGGCAGGTCTCTTCCCCGATGCCAGATGGACGGGGACCGACATGGAGAGGGATCTCGTGGACATCGGCAGCGCACACCTGGATCCCGAGCGATTTAGCGTGATCGAGGGCGACCTCGCCAACCTCGAGGCGGACCATGGCGCCAAGGCCTTTGACGTGTGCTTCTCCATCCAGGTGCTGTCGGTGATCGAGGACTACGAGCGCGCGCTCGAGCAGATGATCGCGGTGACACGCGATTGGGTGTTCATCCTCAGCCTCTTCAGTGACACCGAGCTCGACGCTTTCATCCGCGTCATGGGACGCATGGATGGTCCGAGCAGCGGATTGGAGATGCGCTACAACGTCTATTCGCTTGCCCGCTTTCGCGAGCTGTGCATGCTGCGCGGTGCTCGCGCGGTGCTCGCGGAGCCCTTCGAGATCGACATCGACCTGCCCCGCCCCGAGCACGGGGGGATGGGAACATGGACGCGGCGGACGGCCGACGGCGAGCGATTGCAGATCAGCGGGCCGCTGCTGATGCCGTGGTGGTTCGTGGCGGTTGCCATGTGAAGTGCTCGCGGTCGCAGCCGTCGTGCGATCGCGGTGGGCGTGTCCGTCCGGGCTGCTGGTCATGACGGCGCTGGAACGCGTGCGTCGATCGCATGGCAATGCTCCAGGAGAAATTCAGCGAGGCGGAAGTCGAACTCGGTGTCGATGTCGATGGCACGCTCGCGCGGTACGACGAAGAAGCGCGTGCTGTCGGTGAGAAATCGTTTGTAGGTGTGAAACGCATCCGTGCGAATTGCGTGAAGCGGGCCATCGAGATAGGTGGGCCGCAGATCCTGTCGACGGGAGAGGTACTGCTCCCAGCCTGCAACGGGGCGCAATAGCCCGTCCGACGCCGCTGTGAGGCTCCACTGCGGAGGATCGTCGGCCTCGAAGACGCCCATCACCGAATCGCAGCGTCCCTGCGTCAGCAGCGATGCCGCCAGCCGGATGTCGTCGGCCGTCCTCAGTGGTGAGGTCGGCTGCAGCAGAAAGATGTAGCGCGCCGGCATCGCCCGCTCGCGCCGACACCACTCCAGTGCGTGCTCGACGACGGGCGCCATTGGCGTGTCGGCCTGCGCCAGTGCGGCCGGGCGGTCGATCGCGACCGCACCGTAGCCGACGGCGACCTCTGCTATTGCGGTCTCCTGCGTGGAGACGTACACGTCGTCGAACATGCCCGACGCCCTCGCCGACAGGATGCTGTGCGCAACCAGCGGCATTCCACCCAGAGGCCGCAGGTTCTTGCCCGGTACGCTCACGCTTCCGCCGCGCGCGGGAATCAGGCACAGGCTGGTGGCGCTATCCCACGCGTCGCTCGATGGCACCGTGGTCATGTGGCAGCGGTCAGGTGCGATCGGTCGGCTGCGTCCAGCTCAGAGGAGGCCTGCGCGACGCGATCGACGAGGTCGTCGCCCGACGGCGAGTATGGGTCGCCCACGCGCGCGGCCGCCAGCAGGCCCGCTATCGCCTGCTCGGCGCCGAAGCGCCGCCGCAGGTCCTCGACGCTCGCGAAAGACGGTCGCAGCTTGGCCAGCGCCGCGCCGAAGTCTCGAGCGTTGCGGTAGCCGTGGACCGGCATGCCGCCGAAATCGTCGGACAGGATCGGTTCTCGGACCAGCACGGGAAGGCCGCGGGCGAGCGCCTCGATGATCGTGGTGGGCTGACCCTCGTAGCCGGTCGAGGGCACGATCAGGATGTCGGCCAGATCGAGAAAGCCGGGCACGTCTGCGACCGCACCGAGCATTCGCACGCGGTCGGCCAGCCCAAGCTCGGCGATGCGCTTCCTGACGCGTGCCTCATAGCCCCGGTCCTGTGGTGCGGCTCCGATTGCCAGTGTGCTCCAGTGGTCCTTGCTTGCGGCCACCTCGTCGAGCAGCTCCAGTAGCCCCTTCTCCGGAATCATCCTCGCCAGCACGGCGAGCCGCACCGCGCGCGCTCGCGCGCGAGCGGCTAACTGGAGCTCCACGTCGTCGAGCACGTTGTTGATCCTGCAGATAGTCACTCCGGGCAGCGCGCGTTCATAGGCGCGCGCGGTGTTCGCCCCGATCGCGACCAATGTGCCACCGTGCCTGAGCGTCACACGGGCGACCCGCCGAGCGGCGGTGTCCTGCTCGTGGGCCACGTTTACGACCAGACGCCTGTCCCTCGCCAGCAGGCGCTCTGCTGCCACGTAGGCCTGAGCGCGCGCGCTGTTGGCCACGATGATCGCCGACGGCGGGGCGTCGGCGATCACGCGACGCAGCCCCACGATTGCAGCAGGCACTCGGGGAGACAGGGGCGACAGCGAAGGAAAGTCAGCAGCTCTGACCTCAAATCCGGCGGTGCGACTGCGCATCGCGAACTCGCTGCCCGGAGGGCACACCATCACGCAGTGAATCGACGGGCTGCGCGTCGCCGCGGCGCCCGCGAGCTTCATGGCAAACCGCTCGGCGCCGCCGAAGATCGGCGCGTGGTCGAGGAACCACAGCTCAGGGCGCTCACGGACGACGGCCAACACACCGTCACCGTTTCGGCTATGTGCATTGGCGGCGAGCCGACTCTCGCGGGGGCGCATCTGGAGACAAGGCCTCCGAAATCGGGCGATCTGGGTGGGTTGCACGCGAGGATCGAATACAGGCTGGCGCCGTTCGGGTCAAGCCATGCGGATGCGATCGGTGTCCGGCCCTCGGCGTCGACGCCGAGGACGACGTTTTGGCTGCAAATGAGCATTTTTTCAGCGGGCAAGCTGGAGATCGGGCGACCAGGCGCCATTGCGTCGATCGTCTCCAACTGCTGGGCGATCGCGCGCGGGACGGCAACGCGGCTTTCACCGGTATCTCGGCGACGATGGTGGCTGAGCTGTCGATCGAGCCGGGCGGTTGGCTGACCGTAGCATCTCGATGGTGGCAACGCGCGCGCGCGGAACTTGGCTTGTCTTGAGTCGGGCTCAGGCGCAATCGGCGGCCCGGATCTCCCGGGCGCCGGGGGTGCGACAGCTGCTCGCGGGCACGCCCGTTGTGTTGTTCATCGGCCTGTTGGCCTGGCCAATGCTCTTCACATCCTCGTCCATGGGTGGGGATTGGGGCCTGCACCTCTGGTTCGTGTGGCAGCAGAGCCTCGCGATTGCCGCCAATCACCAGCCGAGCCTGTTCCTACAGCTCAATCAATCGGTGTTCTATCCGCTGTTCGCCTTCTACGGAGGCACGCTCTACGCGCTGGCCGGTCTGCTCACCGCACTGCTGGGCGGCGCTCCCGTCGCGGCCTACGTGATCACGTATCTGGCCGGCTTGTGCGCCGCCTATGGCGGCTGGTACTGGCTGGCGCGCATGGCCGGGCTCGGTCGCTGGTCCGCCCAGGTCCCAGGTGTGGTGTTCATCGCATCTGGCTATTACCTGACCGACATCTACGCGCGGGGCGACTGGCCGGAGTTCATTGCCGTGTCGAGCGTGCCGCTACTGGTCGCCTCCGCCTTGCGCCTCCTGCTCGCCGCCAGGCTGACGCTGGGGCCCGCCGTCGCGCTGGCCGCAAGCACCGTCGTGTTCTTCGGCGCCCACAACATCACCATGCTGTGGGGCGTCAGCGTGCTCGCCACCGTGGGCGTGGCGATCGTGGCGGCGGTGCCGCAGGCGCGGC
>DATNLQ010000043.1:0-4973 GCA_035602785.1 Solirubrobacteraceae bacterium | reverse complement strand
GCCGCGCGCGCCTGTGCCCCGGCTGCGAGCAGCACCGCGGCCACGCACAGTGACGCCCCCAGCAGTTCCTCGGCGTGTCCCACTTCGAGCGTGTCCAGGGCGACCGGGTTGGCTACGCACACGCCCATCGCGACCGCGCGCGCCAGGGTGCCGTGGCCGTCGGCGCGCATGCGCGCCACAAGCCACACGCCCAGCGCGGCGGCGGCGAGCAGGCAGGGCAATGCGAGCATGCGATAGACGGCCAGTTCCCCCCCGCCCCATAGCCCGGGCGCCAGCGCGAAGGGGGCGCGCTCGACCAGCGAGCCGCCGTAGACCGGCGCGAGGCGCAGGAATTCCGCCACGTGTCCGTGCACGAGCGCGTCGACCGGCAGCTCGGCCTCGTTCGCGTAGTCGTTCCAGGCAAAGCCGTACAGACCAAGCCACGCCATCGTCGCGCTGGCGCACGCCGCGACGGACAGGCTCAGCGCGTTCTCGCGCACGACTCGCCGCATGGGTTGGCATCGGCCTATCGACGGGTCTGCTTGAGCTTTCCGTCACAGGTGTATCGTCCGCCGGGCAGGCATCTCGATCACGCCCACAGCCCAGGAGGCCATCCACTATGCCCTCGCTTCTAGACCTGACCAGCCAGGGGGACGTCGGCACCATCTCCGACGAGTCCCAGCTGGCGTCGGTGACGCTGATGACACCTCAGCAGCTGTATGAGCTGTGGGAGCGCCAGAGCTGGCAGTCGCACACGATCGACTTCACGCAGGACAAGCGCGACTGGCAGGCCATGGACGCCGACCTGCGCGGGCATTTGTCGTGGAACCTGTCGTCTTTCTTCGTCGGCGAGGAGCGTGTCACGACGCAGTTCTCGGGGTTGGTGATGGCCTATGAGAGCCAGGGCGAGGAGGCGTTCTTGACCAGCCAGCAGGTCGACGAGGCGCGCCATGCGCAGCATTTCAATCGCTTCTACGAGCAGGTGCTGGGCATCGACGGCAGCTTCGAGGACCGCCTCAGCCAGGCGCGCAACGATCTCAACCCTGCGTTCATCGAGATGTTCGACGGGGTGCTCGTCGACTGGGGCCAGCGGCTGATCGACAATCCCCGCGACATCGAGGCCAAGGTCGACTTCGTGACCCTCTACCACATGATCATCGAGGGCACCCTCGCGCTGACCGGCCAGTGGTTCTTGACCGAGTACATGGAACGCAAGGGGATCCTGCCCGGCTGGGTACAGGGCTTCAAGCTGATCTCCCAGGACGAGCATCGCCACGTCGCCTACGGCACGTGGCTCCTGCGCGAGAAGGCCAGCGATCCGGCGCTCAAGCAGCGCATGGTCGACGCGCTCGCGCGGCTGATCCCGCTGGCCGCCGCGGTGCTCGTTCCGGCCGGCGCCGACCCCAACGATTACTCGATCCTGGACTACTCGATGGAGGAAACCAATACGTTCGCCTTCAACGCGCTCAACCGGCGCCTGAAGGTGATCGGGATCGACGTGGCCAGCCTGGCTGGCGCCGCGGCATAGCCGCCGTCGCCGTCCAGGTGTCCACGCGGGCCTGTCCGCGAGTCGGCCTGGCCATGTCGGCCACCAGCATGGCGCAGACAGGCAACAGCACAACGAGGTAGAGCAGGTAAGAGGGCGTCGCCGTGGCGCTTTCGTTGAGCCTGCCGAAGTCGAGCGTGAGCAGGAGAGTGGCCGCGAGCGAAACGGTGACCGCCCGGCGTGCGTACACCTCCCAGCTGGCGAGCGCGATCAGCAGCGGCAATTGGTAATAGCCGTGGCTGGATGGCTCGAGCAGGCAGCGCAGCGCGAAGCCGAAGGCCAGCAGGGCCAGGCACCTTTGCGTGTCGGGCGGCGTGCGCGAGCGCAGCGCGCGCACCGCGAGCGTCACAGCAGCGAGCAGCGCGAGGGCAACGGCGAGCTGGCGCGCGTGCGCCGACAGCAGCGAGGGGGGAACCGGGTACAGGCCGTCCATATGCGACAGCGGCCACCACAGGTCCTGCGGGTGGGCCACGATCGAGGATTCCGCGCCGTGCAGCGAGGCGAGCAGGCGCGCGGGGTCCACGAGCGCCGCGCTCCCCAGCCAGCAGCCCACGATCGCAGCGGCCGGCCCGGCGATACGCCGCAGCTGCGTCGGCGCGCACAGCAGCACGGGGCCCACCGCGAGCACTCCCCATGGCTTGTTGATCACGGCCGCGCCAAGCAACAACCCCGCGATCAACGGGCGGTCACGATCGGCGGCCAGCACCGCTGCGACACACAGCGCCACCCCTAGGCACTCCTCGGGGTGGCCCAGCGACACCGCTTCAAGTAGCGCAGGCGTGGCAGCGCACATCGCGACCAGTCCGATCCGGGCGCCCAGTGCGATCCCGCGCCGGCGCATGCGCCCGGCGAGCCAGACCCCCAGGGCGCCGAGGGCCAACAGGCAGGCAAGCGCACCGAGCCTGAAGATCAGCAGCGGACCGCCGCCAAACAGCTTGGCCAGTCCCGCGAAAGGAGCACGTAGGAGCAGCGAGCCGCCCGCGCCGTTGGTCGGCAGCTGGGCGAAGAAGGCGCCCATGTGGCCCCCCAGCAGCACTTTCATCGCCGTCTGGTAGTCCATGGCGTAGTCGCCGCCAGTGACCTGGCTGGCGTCCGCGCTCGACCACACCGTCGATACGGCGATCACGACCGCGCCCAGCGCCAGCAGCACAGTCTCCAGCGCGAACGCGCGCGAGCGCACCGCCGGCGTCGGCCGGGCGACGACCACGGGAACGTCGCTGCTTTTCACTCCGTTTCTATCGGCCGCCGGGCCGGGTTACTCAACCGTGCAGTATCGGCCCGCTGTCCACCGCTTCGAAGGCCGACCCGGGCACGCTCTTCAGCTCGTTGAGGTCTTCTTCGTTCCAGCTCTGGTCGGGCGCGCCGGTGATGTACCACGGCGAGCCGTTGTCGGCGACGATCAGCCCGTAGCGCTCGAGCGCCTGCAGGATCACGAGCGCTTCGCCGTGGTAGGGCGCGAGGTTGAAGCGCGCGTTCAGGCGCAGGCGCAGGCCCATCGGCGGCAGGCTCGGGTTCGAGCTGCTCGATGCGAAGTGGGTGGCGGGATGGATGTAGCCGCGCTGGGTCTGTGGGACGGTCACGCGCAGGGCGTGGTCGATGCGCCCGCGATGCACCTCCGGGTAGCGCGCGAGCAGCGGGAGGATCGGCAGCCCGGCGGCGTCTGCGGAAGTCCAGCCTTCTGGTCGCAGGGCGTTGCTGTGAAGGTTGAACAGCGCCCCTGAGCCAGCGTCCCATCCAGAACCGGATCTTGTGGCGTGGTAGAGCTCAAACAGCTTGCAGGTGCCCTTCTGCAGTACCAGCACGTGTTGGTCGCCTTCTTCGCCTGCGCCCTCTATGGGCGCGTCGGGCGGGATGGGGTATGGGCCGGGGTTCGATTCTTCGGGGAATTCGGTGAAGTCGATCGGCACCTCGGGCTGGTGTGCGCCCACGATCGCGTAGGGGATGCCATAGCTGGGCGGTTTGCCGAAGTCGGGGTGAAGGTGCACGCCGGCGCCGATCGCAGCGATGTACCTGGCTGAGTCGGGATCGACAGGCGCTTTGGCGATTTCCTGGTTGAGTGGATTGTTGGCCGGGAACATCGGGCATCCGGCTTCGCGCGGTGGCGGGCCGGCGGACGCCGCGGACACCTGCGCATCGGCGCGAGCGCCAGCCGCCCACCAGACGCTCAACGCCAGCGCTGCCAGGACCGTCAGGGTGCAGCGCATGCTCACCTGACGCGTTCACCTTTGGGGTCGAACAGCGGCTCGCGCGCGACGACGCCTGCAACCCACTCGCCGAAGATGTCCACCTCGACTGCCGCGCCGATCTCGATCTCGGCGGGTATGTAGGCGTAGGCGATCGAGCGCTCCACCGTGTAACCGTAGCCGCCGCTGGTCACCCGCCCGGCGATCTGGCCGTCTATACGAACCGGCTCGTTGCCGAGCGCGACCGAGCGCGGGTCGGCGAGCACGAGGCAGCGCAGGCGCTTGGCCGGCATTCGCTGCCCGCCCGCCCCGTCCCCTGCGCCCGGCTCGGCGTTGGAGCCGAGCCCGAGCGCGGACGCGCCCACGAAGCCGCCGTCTCTGCGCACGCAGAAGCCCAGGCCGGCCTCATACGGGGTCTCGTCGGGGGTGATGTCGGCGGCCCACACCCGGTAGCCCTTCTCCAAGCGCAGCGAGTCGATCGCGCGGTAGCCGCCGGCCACCAGGCCGTGCTCACGCCCGGCCTGCCACAGCGTCCGCCACAGCCCGGCGCCGTACTCGGTCGGGCAGTACAGCTCCCAGCCGAGCTCGCCCACAAAGGTCACGCGCAGCGCGCGCACGGGCACGTCACCGACCGCCAGCTCGCGCATGTGCATGTAGGCGAAGTCCAGCGGATCGTCTGTCAGCGGGGCGAGGATATCTCGCGCCCGTGGACCCCACAGCGCAAAGCAGGCCCAGCGGGCGGTCACGTCATAGCAGCGCACGCTGGCGTCCGCTGGCGAGTGGCGGCGGATCCAGCTGAGGTCGTGGTTGCCGAACGCGGTGCCGGTGACGATCGAGAACAGCTCATCCTCGACGCGCGTGACCGTGAAATCGCACTCGATCCCGCCGCGGCGGTTGAGCATCTGCGTGTAGGTGATCGCGCCCACCTCGCGCGCGACGTCGTTGTCGCATAGCGCCTGCAGAAACTCGCCAGCGCCCGGCCCGGCCACCTCGAGCTTCGAGAAGGAGGACTCGTCGAACAGGCCCGCGCGCTCGCGCGTGGCGCGGTGCTCGGCGCCGATCGCCGGCGACCAGTGCATGCCCGCCCAGCCGCGCGGTCGCATCGACTCGTCCCCGGCGGGCGCGTTTGCGTCATACCAGTTGACGCGCTCCCAGCCCGACTTCTCGCCGAACTGCGCGCCGTGCGCCTGATGCCACGAATACGCGCTGGAGACCCGCAGCGGCCGGCCCGCCAGCCGCTCGTGACCCGGGTAGCGGATGTCGTA
>DATNLQ010000010.1:0-13236 GCA_035602785.1 Solirubrobacteraceae bacterium | reverse complement strand
GATCCTGACCGAGGACGTGGTGTTCCGCGACGTGAGCTTCCCCGCCGACACGATCGTGATGGTGTGCGCCTTCACCGGCAACCGCGACCTCGACGAAGCGGGCGAGCAGGGGGGGCGGGAGGGCTCGGATACGTTCGACATCACCGCCGACCGCGGCAGCGCCCGGCCGCTGACGTTCGGAGCGGGCGTGCACTACTGCCTGGGCGCCAACCTCGCGCGCGTGGAGCTGCAGGAGGGGCTCGCCTTCCTCGCGCGCCACCTGCACGACATCGAGCTCGACGGCCAGCCCGCTTACGAGAGCGTGTCAGGGATATACGGTCTGGCCGAGCTGCCCGTCAGGTTCTCGCTGAGCGCTTGACGGACGCGCGCGTCTGCAAAGACGTGGAACAATTCGGGGAGGGGGCATCAGGCGTCTCGTAGCGAAGGAGAGTAGAGATCGCGGTGCCAGTGCTCGAACGGATATCAGAGCGGAGGTTCTCCACGGCCGGGCTTTTCGTGCTCGTTGCCGTGCTGGTGGTGGTTGGGAGCGCATGGGCGGGCGAGTACCACGTGTATTCGTGCAGGACGCCCTCCGGCGAAGCCGCGCCCGCGGATGGGTGGAGCGGGTTCGTAGCGCCTGGCAGCGCCGCCAACGACGTCGCCAAGAACACTTGTGGCGAAGGGGGTGCGCTGGTCGCGGCGCTCGGAGAAGAGACAATCCACGCTGCCGATGTCGACAAAGCGACGTGGGAACTCTCAATCCCGACGACCGAGAAGGCTGTAGCACTCCGTCTATCGCGAGCCGGTTATCTGCATGGCCGTGCGAGCGAAGAAACGACCTACGAGTTTTGGCTGTCAGCACCCAAGCAGCCCAACATATTCGACGAATGCGTGTTCACGGTTGGCTGTAGCGAAAAGGGCGACATCGTGTCGCCGCTCGCTCCAAATAACGAGCTCCTCGTTCCCACCTCTGATCTCGGTGCTCACGTCTATATGAACGTCTCTTGTCTCGCGGGTTCGCAGGGTGATCAATGCCAGAACGGCTTCGGCGATCCCAACGGCTACGCCGCCGCCGTCTACCTCTACGCGGCCGACCTGACACTCGAACAGCAGGCTGGCCCGAGCACGAGCGATGTGGGCGGCGAACTGGCCAACGCGCCGGAAGTCAGCGGCACGCGCGATGTCACGTTCAATGCCACCGACCCGGGCGCGGGTGTGTACGAGGCCGTGTTCACGGTCGACGGCCAGGTCGTGCAGAGCACGGTCATCGACGAAGAGGGCGGGCGCTGCAAGAACGTCGGGCAGACCACCGATGGGCTGCCAGCGTTTCTGTACCTGCAGCCATGCCCCGCGTCGGTGAGCGCCGACGTTGGCTTCGACACGACCAAGGTCAGCGACGGCTCGCATCATCTGGTGGTCAGCGTGATCGACCCCGCGGGCAACTCCGCGCCGTTGCTCGACCGCCAGATCACGGTCGACAATCCAGGTGTGCCCGGGCCGCCCAACGGCACCAACGCATCTTCGCCCGCCACGCTGGAAGTCGGCTGGAAGAGCAGCAAGGACAGGCGCCTTACGAGCCGCTTTGGTCGTCAGCAGGAGGTCGTGGGACGCCTGACCGCATCCGACGGACAGCCGATTGCCGGCGCGCAGGTGGGGCTGCAGGCCATTCCCGCTTACGCCGGCGCCGCGCCCGTGACCATGCCGACGCTGATCACCGCGCCGGACGGCACCTTCGCGCTGCGCCTGCCCGGTGGACTGTCGTCGCGCACGCTGCGCTTCACCTACTGCAGTCACCTCGATGAAACACAGCCCGCCGCCACCAGCACGCTGGCGCTCGTCGTGCACGCCGGGATCGCGCTGGCCGTCACCCCGCACGTCACCAGCGTGGGCCGGACCATCCGCTTCAGCGGGCGCCTGCTCGCCGGGCCCGTCCCGCACGAGGGCAAGCAACTGGTGCTCGAGGCGCGCTCGCCGGGAGGGCCGTGGCTCGAGTTCGACGTCGTACGCAGCGGCGTGCGCGGGCGCTTTCGCGCGGGCTACCGCTTCAAGTTCCCCGGGCCTGCCAAGTACCAGTTCCGCGTGCTCTCAGAACCCGAATCCGACTACCCCTTCGCGGCCGGCGCCTCCAACGTGGTCGTGGTGCGCGAGCGGTGATCGTCAACCGTCGCTGAACCGGGCTGTCGCCGCGCCGGTGCGCGTGCATTTGAGCAATCGCTTTGAGCGAGTGCTAAAATACTCGGGATGGAGTCGAAGGTGTCACCCGACCCACCGCAGAACCCGCCCGATGCGGCGGCTCTCAGCGGCACGAAGCTGCAGATCGTGGAGGCCGCTCTGCAGACGCTGAAGACGAAGGGCTTTGCGGGGGCGAGCGCGCGCGCGATCGCCGGCGAGGGGGACTTCAACCAGGCGTTGATCTTCTACCACTTCGGCAGCGTGCGAAATGCGCTGCTAGCGGTGCTCAATCTGATCGGCGAGCGCCGCATGGAGGAGTACGGACCAGCGTTCGAGCGCGCCACCACCACCCACGAGCTGGTCGCCCTCGCGCGCACCATCTACCAGGACGACCTGCAGCGCGGATACATCACCGTGCTCGGCGAGATGGTCAGCGGCGGCGTCACCGACCCGAGCCTCGGCGCCGAGGTTGCCGCCTGCATCGAGCCGTGGATCAAAATGGTCGAGCGCAAGATCCAGCAGCTGCTCGCCGGCACGTTCCTGCAGACGCTCGCGCCGCCACGCGATCTCGCATTCGCTCTCGTCGCGCTGTATTTCGGCGTGGACATGCTCAGCCACCTCCAGCGCGATTCCGCGCGCGTGGAGTCGCTGCTGGACCTCGCCACCCAGCTTTCGGCGCTCGCACAGGCCGCTTTGCCTACGCAACAGAAGGAGGCATCATGAGCAACCAAGCGTCTCTCGATCTCGTCACCGGAGCATTCAGCTACACCGGCAGCCACATTGCCGCGCGGCTGCTTCGGGAGGGGCGGAGCGTGAAGACGCTCACGTTTCACCCCGACCGTGCGCATCCGTTGCAGGCGAGCGTTGAGGCGTGCCGCTACCGCTTCGACGATCCCGCCGCGCTGACGCGCAGCCTGGAAGGCGTGAGCACCCTCTACAACACCTTCTGGGTCCGCTTCGACCACGGCTCCACCAGCTTCGCCAACGCGATCGAGTGCTCCCGGATGCTGTTCCACGCCGCCAGAAACGCAGGGGTGCAGCGGATCGTGCACGTCAGCATCGCCAACCCGTCGATCGACTCCCCGCTGCCCTACTTCCGGGGCAAGGCGTTGGTGGAGTACGCGCTCGCGGAGACCGGCGTGCCCTACTCCATCGTCAGGCCCACCTGGGTCTTTGGGGGCGAGCGCGACGTACTGGCCAACAACATCGCCTGGATACTGCGCCGCATGCCGCTGTTCGCGCTGCCAGGCAACGGCAAGTACCCCGTGCAGCCGGTGCATGTGGAGGACCTTGCCCGGATCTGCGTGGAGGCCGCTCGCTTCAAGGGAGACACGGTCGTCGACGCCGCAGGGCCGAAGCGCATGGCGTTCTCCGAACTCGTCGCCTGCGTGCGCAGTGCCCTGGATACACGCTCGCCGATCGTCCACGTGCCGCCGCCGCTGATGGCGCTCGCTGCCTGCGCGCTCGGCCTGTTCGTTCGCGATGTCGTGCTCACCCGGGAGGAGATCAAAGGCCTCATGGCCGGGCTGCTCGTGTCGCACGACCCTCCACTCGGACAGATCTCGTTCAGTAGCTGGCTCAACGAACACAAGACGTCAGTCGGTCACTCCTACGCCAACGAGCTGGACCGCCACTTCGCCACCAGCGTCGCCGCCGCGTGAACTCCCGATCTGCAGCGCTCGACGATCTGTAGCCGTCGGCGATCACCTGGCGAGCGGTCGGTTCGAGGGTGCGAAAGTGGGAGCGAGCGGTGGTCTAGAGCGCGATCAAAAACTGGTCTAAAGCGTTATCATCTAATGGTCCAAAGCGCTAACAAACATTGGTCCAAAGCGCTATTATAGCTTTATGTCTGGCCCGAGCTACACCACTCGGCTGATCGACGAATGGCTGCGCGAGCTTTTCGATGAACTGCCCGCACTCCTGATCACCGGTCCCCGCGCCGCCGGGAAGACGACGACGGCCCAACGCCTAGCCGCGACCGTTGTGCGCCTCGACCGGCAGGCGGAAGCCGAACCGTTTCGCGACGACCCAGACGCTGCGCTGCGCTCGCTCCCGGAGCCCGTGCTGCTTGACGAGTGGCAAGCAGTTCCGCAGGTACTCGGCGCGGTCAAGCGGGCCGTCGATCAAGGATCGGGGGCCGGGCGCTTCCTCGTCACCGGCAGCGTTCATGGTCGCCTCGACGCTCCCACCTGGCCCGGAACCGGGAGGCTCGTGCACCTGAAGATGTGGGGGCTCACCGCGCGCGAGATCATTGGCTCTCCTCCCAAACCGTCCTTCCTACAGACTCTCTCCCGCGCCGATCTAACCGCGTTTCGCACGCCAGTCGACGCCCCGGATCTACTCGGCTACGTCGAGCTTGCGCTTCGCGGCGGCTATCCCGAACCGGTTCTGCGCCTGCGAGGCGGTGCACGCGAACGCTGGCTGGAGAGCTATCTCAACGAGCTCTTCACCCGCGATGCGGAGAGTCTCGACGGCCCCCGCGACCCAGAGCTGCTGCGACGCTACTTCAAGGCGCTGGCCATCAACAGCGCCGGCATGGCGGCCGAGAAGACCGTCTACGAAGCGGCCTCAATCAGTCGCTCGACGGCCGCCGCCTATGAGCGGTTGCTGACCAACATGTTCGTGCTCGACCACCTTCCCGCTTGGAGCACAAACAGGCTTTCGCGTCTTGTCAAGGCCCCCAAGCGCTACTTGACAGACACCTCGCTGCTCACAGCCGCCCTGCATCTGGATGAGCTCGCCGTGATGCGCGATGGAAATCTGTTGGGGCGTCTGATCGAGACCTACGTGCTGGCGCAGATCAGACCGGAGCTGGAGTTGGCCGGCTTCACGCCCCGCCTGTATCACCTGCGCGAGAAGAACGGCCGTCACGAGATCGACCTGATCGCCGAGCTCTCCGGCGGAGACGTCGTCGCGATCGAGATCAAGTCCTCCGCGGCGCCCACGCGCGGCGACGCCCGTCACTTGGAGTGGCTGCGCGAGCAGCTTGGCGAGCGTTTCCTTGCCGGCGCGGTGCTTCACACAGGCCCACGACCGTTCCGGCTCGCCGAGCGGATCTTCGCGCTGCCGATCTGCGCGCTATGGGGGTGACGCTCGCCGGCAGTGCGCCAGGGCGTCCAATAACCTGATCCGCCGTGAAGGCCGTGATCCTCGCCGGCGGCTTGGGCTCGCGACTGAGCGAGGAGACAGCCGTGCGACCCAAGCCGATGGTCGAGATCGGCGGCAAGCCGATGCTGTGGCACATCATGAAGCTCTACTCCGCCCACGGCATCGACGAGTTCGTCATCTGCCTCGGCTACAAGGGCTATCTGATCAAGGAGTACTTCGCCAACTACTACATGCACACATGCGACGTGTCCTTCGACCTGGCCAGCGGCGAGATGGAGGTCCATCGCTCGCAGACCGAGCCCTGGCGGGTGACGCTCGTGGACACCGGCGAGGGCACGATGACCGGCGGGCGCCTCAAGCGCGTGCTGCCCTACGTCGGCGGCGAGGACTTCTGCTTCACCTACGGCGACGGCCTCGCCGACCTGGACATCACTGCGCTGGTCGCGTTCCATCGCGCGCACGGGCGCCACGCGACCGTCACCGCCGTACAGCCGCCCGGGCGCTTCGGCGCGCTGGACGTCGACGGCGAGCTGGTGCGCGAGTTCGAGGAGAAGCCGCGCGGGGACGGCGGCTGGACCAACGGTGGCTTCTTCGTGCTCTCGCCCGCCGTCGAGCGCCACCTGGTGGGCGATCAGACCGTCTGGGAGCAGGAGCCGATGCGCACGCTCGCGCGCGAAGGCCAGCTGGCGTCCTATCGCCACCGCGGCTTCTGGCAGGCGATGGACACGCTGCGCGAGCGCAACCAGCTCGAGCAGCTGTGGAACGGTGGCCAAGCTCCCTGGCGGACATGGGAGTAGAACCCGACTTCTGGCGCGGGCGGCGGGTGCTGCTGACCGGCCACACGGGCTTCAAGGGCGCGTGGCTGGCGCTGTGGCTGCAGTCGCTCGGCGCGCGCGTGACCGGGTTCTCCAAGGACGTGCCCACGCAGCCGTCGCTGTACGAGCTCGCGAGCGTCGGCGAGGGTATGGACAGCGTCACCGGCGACGTCCGCGACTACGAGCAGATCGCCGCAGCACTCGCCCGTGCGGCGCCCGAGATCGTCATCCACATGGCCGCCCAGTCGCTCGTGCGACGCTCGTTCGCACAGCCGCGCGAGACGTATGAGACGAATGTCCTGGGCACAGTCAACGTGCTCGACGCCGTGCGGGTCGAGGGGAAAGAGGTGCGCGCGCTGGTCAACGTGACCTCTGACAAGTGCTATGAGAACCGCGAGTGGGAGTGGGGCTATCGCGAGGACGAGCCCATGGGCGGGCATGACCCCTACTCGAGCTCCAAGGGCGCCGCCGAGCTCGTCACCGCCGCCTACCGGCGCTCGTTCTTCGCCGCGCCCGACGGCCCGCGCGTGGCGTCCGCGCGCGCCGGCAATGTCATCGGCGGTGGCGACTGGGGCGAGGATCGTCTCCTGCCCGACGTCATGCGCGCCGCGCTCGCCGACGAGACGGTGCGCGTACGCAACCCCAACTCGATCCGTCCGTGGCAGCACGTGCTCAACCCGCTCAGCGGCTATCTCGTGCTCGCCCAGGCGCTGTGGGACTCGCCCGCGCACGCCGGCGGCTGGAACTTCGGCCCGCCCGAGCAGGACGCGCGCCCCGTCGGCTGGATTGTGCAGCGCGCCGGCGAGCTGTGGCCCGGAGGGGTGCGCTCCATGCACGACGACGGGCCCCATCCGCACGAGGCGCGCTACCTCAAGCTCGACTCCTCGCGAGCGCGCGGGCGACTGGGCTGGGCGCCGGTCATCGGACTCGACAGCGCGATCGAGCAGACCGTGCGCTGGTACCAGGCGCTGAAGGCGGGGGAGGATATGCGCGCGGTCACGCTCGAGCAGATCGAGTCCACGACCGCCGGCGACAGCGCCTGACCGGACTCTCCGTTCTCGATCAGCCGTGCAAAATCGTGCGCAGACTTCAGCAACCCGGGCCGGCTGCCGATGCGCTCGCACATGGGTACGCGCCAGCAGCCCGTCCAGGAGATGGCCACGCGAGCAGCCACCGGCGAGGAGCTGCCCGGCCTGGAGGCGATGCTCGACGAGCTGCGTTGCGCGCCCGAGGTCTATCGCCCGTCGCGCTTCTGGGATTACCTCGCGGGCGTCCAGTATCGCGAGCTGGCCGACGAAGGCGGATTCGCCGCGTTCAAGCGCTCGGTCAACCGCCACTACTTCCAGTTCATGGTCACCGGGGTGCGCGATCCGCAGTTCCGTGCCGTCGCCCGCCAGTGGCTGCGCCGCCCTGAGCCGCGCGTGCTGTTCACCCGCTTGCGCCGACCTCTGCCCGCGCCGCCCGGCACCTGCTCGCGCCTGCGCCTGCTGATCGCCGGTCGGGTGTATGCGGTCTACGTCGCCATGCTCGCCCAGTACACCGCAAGGCGCGACCGTCGCGGCGTCTTCGCGCAGCTGCGCGAGCCGGAGCTCGGCCAGCCGGCGTGCGTGAGCTACAAGGGTGGCGCCGTCAGCGAGGACCTGTGCAACTCGGTGCTCGAGTACACCAGCATCGTCGATGCCATGCCCGAGTCGCCCCGCCTGATTGTCGAGCTCGGCTCCGGATACGGCAGGCTCGCCTGGGTGTTCCTGCGTGCGCAACCCCAGGTGCGCTACGTGCTCGTCGACATCGCGCCCGGGCTCGCCATCGCCCAGCGCTACCTGACCGAGTTGTTCCCCGAGCGGCCGGCCTTTCGCTTCAGGCACTTCGACAGCTACGACGAGGTTGCTGGCGAGCTCGAGTCCGCGCAGCTGATCTTCCTCACGCCCAATCAGCTCGAGCTGATCGAGCCTTTGCACGCTGACTTGTTCATCAACGTCAGCTCCCTGCACGAGATGCGCCGCGAGCAGATCGAGCGCTACTTCGAGCTGATCGCCGAGCACTGCAACGGCTTCTTCTACACCAAGCAGTGGCAGCGCTCGGTCAACCCGTTCGACGATCTCGTCGTGCTTCGCGACGATTACCCCGTGCCATCTCGATGGACCGCCGTCTTCGACCGCGTTCATCCGGTGCAAACACGCTTCTTCGAGGCCCTCTATGCAACAGGGGGCCAGCCCGCTCGCCAGCAGCAGCCGGCGCAGCGGCGGCTGGGCACGGCCCCGCGCCGTCGCCGGCGCGGGGCCCTTACGGGCACGCGCTGAGCCCGGCTCATCGCTGAGCCCGGCCCGTCTCCGAGCGCTGCGCCCAGCCGAACCCCACGCGGCGTGCGTGTGCGCAGGCGTCGTCCAATACGCTGCCAGCTCGGAATGAGCGCGACCTCCTGCCGATTGTGCGGCTGCGCCGTCGAGGCCGTCTTCGCCGACCTCGGGACCTCGCCGCTGGCCAACTCCTTCCTGCCGCCCACCGCGGTCAACGCCATGGAGCCCTTCTATCCGCTGCGGGCGCTGGTCTGCGGGGAGTGCTTTCTCGTGCAGTTGGAGGAGTTCGAGACGCCCAGTCAGATCTTCTCGGACTACGCCTACTTCTCCTCGTACTCGTCGAGCTGGATCGAGCACAGCCGCCGCTACGCCGAGCAGATGATCGACCGCCTGGGACTCGGCGCCCACAGCCACGTCGTCGAGATCGCCTCCAACGACGGCTACCTGCTGCAGTTCTTCCACGAGCGCCAGGTCCCCGTGCTGGGCATCGAGCCGGCCGCAAACGTAGCCCGTGTCGCCTTGCAGAAGGGCATCCCCACGCTCGTCGAGTTCTTTGGGCGCGAGACCGCCGGCACGCTCGCCGGCGAGTCGGCCGCCGACCTGCTGATCGGCAACAACGTTCTCGCCCACGTCCCCGACCTCAACGACTTCATCGCCGGCATGCAGGTCCTGCTCAAGCCCGGCGGCGTGATCACGATGGAGTTTCCGCACCTGATGCGCCTGATCGACGACAACCAGTGGGACACGATCTACCACGAGCACTTCTCCTACTTCTCTTTCCTGACCGTCTCGCGCGCCTTCCAGGCGCACGACCTGCGGCTGTACGACGTGCAGGAGCTGCCCACCCACGGCGGCTCGCTGCGCGTGTACGGCTGCCACGCAGACGACTCGGCCAAGCCCGACTCGGACGCCGCGCGCGAGCTGCGCCGGCGCGAGCGCGACGCCGGCTACGAGCAGCTGGACACCTATCTCGGCTATGGCCGGCGCGTGGAGGCCGACAAGCGCCAGATCCTCAGCTTCCTGATCGACCTCAAGCAGCGGGGCCTGCGCATAGCCGGTTACGGCGCGCCCGCCAAGGGCAACACGATGCTCAACTACTGCGGCCTGCGTCGGGACTTCATCGACTACACCTGTGACCTGAACCCGCACAAGCAGGGACTCTTCCTGCCGGGCAGCCACATACCGATCCTCGCACCGGAGGTGATCTCAAAAGACCAGCCCGACGTGGTGCTCATCCTCCCCTGGAACCTCAAGGACGAGATCGTCCTGCAGCTGGACTTCATCCGCGGGTGGGGCGGGCGCTTCGCCGCGCGCACGCCCGAGCTGCAGCTCCTCCCATGAGGCCGGGCGCGCAGATGCCATGACCGCCGGCGGTGGGCGATGAGATTCCAGGAGACGAGCCTGCCCGGCGTGTGGGTGATCGAGCTCGAGCGCCTCGGCGACGAGCGGGGCTGGTTTGCCCGCACCTTCGACGAGCAGGAGTTTCGCGCCCGTGGGCTGAACCCAGCAATCGTGCAGTGCAACGCCTCCCACAACGCCCGCCGGGGCACCCTGCGGGGCATGCACTATCAGGCTGGGCCACACGCGGAGTCAAAGCTCGTGCGCTGCGTGCGCGGAGCGGTCTTCGACGTCGCGCTCGACCTGCGCCCGGACTCTCCCACCTACTGTGCCTGGCACGGGCTGGAGCTCAGCGCCGACAACGGGCTGTGCCTGTATGTCCCCGAGGGTCTCGCCCATGGCTTTCAGACGCTCACAGACGACACAGAGCTTCTCTACCAGATGGGCCACCGCTACGTGCCCGACGCCGTCAGCGCCGTGCGCTGGGACGACCCCACGTTCGCGATCCAATGGCCGCGCGAGCCGCCAGAGGGGCGGATCATCTCCCAACGCGACCGGACCCATCCCGACTTCCAGCCGTGAGCCGCGTGCTGCTCACCGGGGCCAGCGGCTTCATCGGGCGCCACACGCTGACCGCGCTCGCCGGCGCCGGCCACGAGGTTCACGCCGTCGCGCGCACGCCCGGCCCTGCTCAGCCCGGGGTGGTCTGGCACGAGGCCGACCTGCTCGCCGGCAGCGAGGTCCTCGCCGAGGTGCAGCCGGAGGTCCTGGTCCATCTCGCCTGGTATGCCGAGCACGGCAAGTTCTGGTCCTCGACCGAGAACGTTCGCTGGGTGCAGGCCTCGCTGGCGCTGCTGCGGGCGTTCGCCTCCACGGGCGGCCGGCGGGCGGTGATCGCGGGCAGCTGTGCCGAGTATGAGTGGACGCGCGAGGTCTACCCGGAGGATGCTCCCCTGCGCCCCGCCACGCTGTACGGGGCGTCCAAGCACGGCCTGCACGTCGTCGCCGGCGCGCTGTGCGAGCAGGCCGAGATCGAGCTGGCATGGGGGCGGCTGTTCTTTCTCTACGGCCCCGGCGAGGCGCCCGGGCGCTTCGTCGCGTCGCTGGTGCTCTCTTTGTTGCGTGGCGAACCCGCGCAGATGACCGCCGGCACGCAGCGCCGCGACTTCCTGCACGCCGGCGACGCCGGCGCCGCGTTCGCCGCCCTCGCCGACAGCTCCGTCACGGGCGCGGTCAACGTGGCCTCCGGCAGGTCTGTGCCGCTGGCGGATCTCGCGCGGGAGATCGCGCGCAGGATCGGGCGCGAGGATTTGCTGCAGGTCGGGGCGCGGGCGATGCCCGCCGGAGAGCCGCCTGGTCTCGTGGCCGACGTGGGGCGCCTGCGCGATGAGGTCGGATGGACCCCGGGCATCGAGCTCGACGAGGGCCTCGACAGCGTCATCGCATGGTGGCGTGAGCACTGCGAGGAGCCGCTGCGCGAGGCGACGCGATGAGCCGGGCCAGGCCGCTGGGGCCGCTGCGAGACCTGCTCGGACGGCCGTTCGATGCGGTGTGGAGCCGCTATGGCGAGCGCCGCGCCCGGCTCGTTCGCGAGGCTGTCGAGGGGGCGCTGTACTCGAGCGAGCGCCTGACGATGGGACGTTGCAGCTACGGAGAGCCGTTGGTGGCGACGTTTCCCGGCGACACTGCGCATGTGCGCATCGGCTCGTTCTGCTCGATCGGGCCCGACGTGATCCTGATGGACGGGGGCGATCACCGCACCGACTGGGTCTCCACGTTCCCGTTTCGCGCCCGCCTCGGGCTCCCCGGCGCCTACGCGGACGACCACCCGCTCAGCCGCGGCGACATAGCGGTCGGCAACGACGTGTGGATCGGTCGGGGCGCGCGCGTGCGCTCGGGTGTGACGATCGGCGACGGCGCCGTCGTGGGGGGCTATGCGGTCGTCACGCGAGACGTCCGTCCCTACGCGGTGGTGGTCGGCGTCCCCGCGCGCGAGGTCCGCCGGCGTTTCAGCGACGAGCAGGTCGACGCGCTCGAGCGAATCGCCTGGTGGGATTGGCCGATGGACGCGATCGTGCAGCGCGTGGCGCAATTGTGCAGCGCCGACATCGACGCCTTCATCCGCGAGCACCTGCCCGGCTGATGGCCAGCGAGGCTGCCGAGCCCGACCTCCTCGACACGCCGATGGCCGGCACGGCGGCGCTGCGCGGCAGCGTGCTGCGCACCGCCTCCTACGTCCTGGGCATCCTGCTGTCGCTGATCTCCGCGCGCGTGCTGATCGACCATCTCGGCCTCGCGGACTTCGGCCGCTACACAGCCGTCCTGGCGCTGATCACGATCGTCGCCGGCTTCACCGAGGGCGGCCTCAACAGCATCGTGCTGCGCGAGTTCTCCACCCTCGGCGAGGATCGCCGTCGCCAGATGATGGCCTCCGCGATCGGCATCCGCCTGATCCTCACGGTCGTCGGCGTGGCGCTGGCGGTCGCCTTCGCCGCCGCGGCCGGCTACAGCGCGACGCTCGTCCTGGGCACCGCCCTGGCCGGGGTCGGCCTGGTGCTCCAGCTGCTGCAGAGCACGCTGTCGATGATCCTGCAGGCGCAGCTGCGCTTTGGCTGGGTGTCGGCCGGGGAACTGCTGCGCCAGGTCGTCAACGTGGGGCTGCTCGTCGCGCTTGCGCTCGCCGGGGCGCGGCTGCTGCCACTGCTCGCGGTCGCGATCCCCGCGTCGGCCGTCTCGCTGGCGTTCACGGTCCCTCTCGTCCTGCGCTACACCTCGCTGAGGCCGTCCTTCCACGTCGGGCGCTGGTGGCGCCTGCTGCGCGAAGCCGTCCCCTGGGCGGTGGTGGCCGCCGTCAGCATCGTCTACTTCCGCGTCGCCATCGTGCTGATGTCGCTGATCGCAGACCCCGTCCAGACGGGCTACTTCGCGACGTCGTTTCGCATCACCGAAGTGCTCGTCGCGATCCCCATCCTCGTCGTCAGCGCCGCCTTTCCGATCATCGCGCGGGCCGCGCGCGACGACGCCGAGCGCTTTGCCTATGCCAGTGGACGCATCTTCGAGCTGGCCCTGCTGGCCGGCACCTGGCTGGTGCTGTGCCTGGAGGTGGGCGCCGGCTTTGCCATCCATGTGATCGCTGCCAACAAGGCGGACCCCTCGATCGCCGTGCTGCGCATCCAGGGCCTCGCCCTGATCGCCAGCTTCGCGATCGTCGCGTGCGGGTTTCCGCTGCTGAGCATGCACCGCCATCGCGCGGTGATCTACAGCAACCTGGGCGCCCTGGCCATCTCGGCGGCGCTCACCCTCGCGCTGGTCCCCTCGCTGGGAGCGCGCGGCGCCGCGATCGCGGCGGTTGTCGCCGAGACCGCCCTGGCGATCACTACCGCGCTCGTGCTGATGCGCAGCCAGCGAGCCGTTCGCCTGCCGCTCAGCGTAATTCCCGTGGCGGCCCTGGCGGGGGGCGCCGGCCTGCTCGTCGGGCTGCTCACGCCGATCCACCCGCTGCTGGGGGTTCTGCTGGCGAGCGCGGT
>DATNLQ010000385.1:0-2902 GCA_035602785.1 Solirubrobacteraceae bacterium | reverse complement strand
GAGCGCGCCCTCGCGCGGCTGGACATAGGCGCGGACGTTGCCGCCGCGCTCGACCATCGCCACGACGCCGGTCTTGCGGGCCTTGGCGAACGTCTGCACTTCGGGCGGCGTCATGCCACGCGTCATCGACGCCTTTGGTTTGCCGCCATAGGCCGTCTCGTCAGCCTCGACGTGCCCGCGTAGCGGCCGGTCGTCGTCCTGGTCCATCAGGTAGGTGCGGATGCGGTTGCACATCCGCCATGCAGTCTTGTAACCAACGCCGATTTCCCGCTCGATCTGCTTGGCAGAGATGCCACAACGAGTGCTAGTCATCAGGTACATCGCGTGGAACCACAAGCGCAGCGAAGTTGAGGACCCCTCAAAGATCGTGCCCACCAATGGGTGAATGTGGTGGCCGCACGAGTCGCAGGAATAGGACGGCCGGGCGGCGTCACGGTGAAACTTCCGGGTGCGCTTGCACTTCGGGCAGCGCGCGTTGTGACCGTCCGACGCGTAGCGCTCGCGCCATAGGAAGTCCAGGCAAGTCGCATCATCCGGGAAGTCCTGGAGAAATTCAAGGACGGAGTAGTCAGATTCAGACGCCTTGGAGCGCTTCGGTGCATTGCGATTGACCTTGGACATGGCTTTATCATACCACATCTACCTACGCGTAGGGGATAATCGCCCCAAATGGTCACATGTCAAGTCCCGAGCTCGATCCAAGAGCCCAGCGCGACAAACGGCAATTGCGGGACCGTATCTAAGACTGCACGTGTGGACGCGTCGATAGTGTCTCGCCTGCTCATGCCAGCCCGCCTGCTCAGACTCGGATGCCTGCTGGCATGTGCGGCTGCGCTCATTTGGCCGTGCGTGGTGCCTGCCCAGAGTCAGACCGTCGGGCGCTCCCATGCAGGCGAGCGCTCTCACACCGCGGACACGCGGTCTCGCGCTCGTGCCTCTGCCAAGACCCGCCGACATGCGCATGTTGTCCCAACGGGCCATCGCCACCACCGCGCGCCGGCCACCTCTCACCGAGGCGGGTCTCGCCGTCGTGGGCCGGCGCATCGACCGCCTGCTTCCAAGTCACACGGTCACAAACACAAGTCCTCAGGCGGCCGCACGCATGGCAGCGGCTCTTCCTCGCCACCGTCTGCGAAATCGCCGTCGACGCCGCGGTCCACTCCCGCATCACCATCGGCGCCTGCACGGCCATCCGCTCCCACGCCACACACACCAAAGCCCCGTGCGCCACACCCCAGCGCGCAGGCGCCAAAGGTGCCCTCCCCGACCGAGTCCTCGCACAATGCGCCTGCTCGGCATGCGTCGCCGCCATCCAGCCAAAAGCGTGTGAGCGCGCATCACTTGGCGCCAACCAGCGCAGGGCGCGATCCTGTAGCGAGCGCGACCTCCCAGGACAGCTTGCGCGGGGCTCACTTGCCCGATCCAGTGCAGACCGACCGTGCCAACCACTCCCAGACCGACCCTGCCAACCGCTCCGGTTCGGGTTCTGCGCCGCTTGGCGCGAGGATTCCACCGCAGGCCCGAAGTTCACTGCCGGTGCTCGTCGCCGCCGCGGCCGCGGCCGCGTTGATTGCGCTTTTGTTCCTCGATGGCCTGGGCTACGGGCCGCGTCATCGAGGATGGAGGGTCCGCTGGCTGCGCCGTCGCTCGCCCTGACGCGCTAGCCCCGCCGGCCCGGTAATCGCCGGCTGTCTGGCAACCCCTAAGGGCAATCCCCGATGGCCACATCCGACGTCCTCTATAACAATCACGAGCAGATGGAATCGGGAGCATCGCAGCCGGCGATCGAGACGAGCGGCCTGACCAAGCGCTTCGGCGAGCGCACGGCGCTCGACGGCATCGATCTGCTGGTGCCGCGCGGGTGCGCGTTCGGCTTCCTCGGCCCCAACGGCGCGGGCAAGACAACGATCATCAGGACGCTGCTGGGCCTCACGCATGCAACCGCGGGCACGATGCATCTGCTGGGCCATCCCGTACCGGCCGAGCGGGCGCAGGCGCTACAGCGCGTCGGCGCGATCGTCGAGGAGCCCCGCTTCCATATGCATCTCACCGGTCGAGAGAACCTGCGCCTCGTCGCGGCGGTTCGCGGGCCGCAGGCGCGTGAGCTGATCGCTCCGGCGCTGGCCCGGGTCGGGCTGGTTGATCGCGCCGACGAGAAGGTCAAGAGCTACTCGATGGGCATGCGCCAGCGACTGGGCGTGGCGCGTTGCCTGCTGGCTGATCCGCTACTGCTGATCCTCGATGAGCCGACCAACGGGCTCGATCCCGGCGGCATCCAGGAGTTTCGCGAAATGATTCGCGGGATGGTCGAGCAGGAGGGAAGGACGGTGTTCGTCTCCTCGCACCTGCTCGACGAGGTCGAAAAGACCTGCGACGCGGCTGCGATCGTCGATCGCGGCAAGATCGTCACCCAGGGCGCGATCGCGGACCTCGCGGCGGGCGGCGATGTCCGCCACGAGCTGATCGTCGGCGTGGATGACGTTCAGCTGGCACTGAGCACGCTGACTGCGAGCGAGCTCGTGCTGGAGGCCCGTCCGTCCGACGAGGGCCTTCGCGTGGTCCTGTCAGGCGGTCCGGAGACGGCGGCGCAACTGAACGCGATGCTCGTGCGAGCAGGCGTCGGCGTCATGCGTCTGGAGCCCGTCCGCCACAGCCTCGAGCAGCGCTTCCTCGCGATCACCTCCAGGCTCGACGCCTCCGCTGCTCCTCAGGAGGTGCGGGCATGAACGCGACGATCGCAGCGCAGATGTTCGGGGCTGACGTGCTCAAGCTGCGCAAAAAGCTCGGGACGCTGATCTGGGTGCTCGTGCTGGCGGTGTTCCCGGTGATCGTCCTGTTCGTGGTGAGAGCCATCCTGCACTCGTCGACGCCTGCTGCGGATGGACCGGCGGGCGGGACCCCA
>DATNLQ010000406.1:0-6045 GCA_035602785.1 Solirubrobacteraceae bacterium | reverse complement strand
GAGCACGCCTGTAGGGCGTGCCATCCTGGGAGGGATCGGCCGCCTACCGCGCGCGGGGGTTCCGCCGTGCTTCCGCGCGGATGACGAATGCCGACGCTCGGATGTCGAGCGCCTGCGCGAGCGCGAGCAGCAGGTCATAGTCGGGGTCGATCTGGCCGGCTTCAAGAGCCTGGAGTCGGCTCGCCTGCACGCGGGCCGCGCTGGCAAGCGCCTCGACACTGAGGCCGCGTCGGCTGCGTTCGTGCTGAACGGCCTCGCCGAGTGCGTGCAGCTCTCGGGCTTGGTCTTCGCCGTGGTCGTCGATGTGGAGGGGTGTCGTCACGCTGCATCACGGGCTTCCGCGGGTGCTGCCTGGGTGGCGATCGGCGCGAGCGAGTGTCCGTCTCGTCCTCGCGCTCCGGCCTTCACCATTCCGGCCGGCTCGGTCCCCACGAGCGCGTAGAGCTCTGCTCGCGGTCTGGTTGGCCGGTGGGGAAGCTGGTCGGGGTTCGCGGCGGGGTGGATCAGGTATGCGCGCTTGGGTCCGACGCGGATGACTCGCGCGGCGCGAAAGCGGCCCATCGCGTGAATGACGACCACCTCGCCGGGGCCGGCGTCACAGCGATAGAGGGTCGTGCCTGGAGTGATGATCTCGTGTGGGATCGCGTCGTGTGTCGCCATGTTTAACGGCTCCCCTCGTGCCCTACGCACAGGCAGGCGCCGGGCGGCCCGTCCACGTCGCCGACGATCTCGACTGACTCGTCCTCGTCCTCCTCCTCGGGCGCGATCACGATCGCAAGCTCCTCGACGCTCAGCTCGGTGAGGCTGTCGGGTATCGGCAGGCGCAGCCATTCCCGGATGTCTTCGATCAGCGCCTCGGCGGTGCCGTGGCGACCCTCGAACTCCTCGAGGTCGTTGGCGGTCAGCACCGGCTCGCCGTCGGCCATCACGGTGAACTGGCGCTCGATGCGCGTGGCGGGGTCGAAGGAGCGACCCGTGCCGGCGACCTCGCCCTGCTTGATGTCCCAGGCAACGTAGGAGATGCCGGCGAGCCGCAGCGTGGCGAGGACCGCTTCGAGATCGGTGAGCCCGCAGCGACGGCGCCCGAATGACAGGTCGAGAACGAGCGTGTCCTCGCCGGTGCGCGATGCGGTGAGCCATCCGTCGTTCACCGTGAACGTGGAGAGGTTGACTCCCAGCTCGTGCAGCTCGTATGCCACGTTGGCCGGGAGCGGCGTGGCTGGCCAGAGAGTGAGAGTTGCGTTGTAGGACTCGTTCATAGCGAGCAGCCTTTCTTGTTGTCGAGCTCCCGCTCCAGTGCGGGTGCCGGTGGCAGCCCTACGCACCCCGTAGGGGTGCGATAATGGGGCTGCCGGCGCCCGACCGTCCATGTTTCCTCAGTGGTGAATGTGTGACTCCGCGGTAGCGGCGGCGCACCGCTGTCAGCGCGTGGGGGAGATGCAGTGCCGTGAGACGCGCTCGACGTGCTCGGGTCGGGCGAGGTTGAAGATGGCGATGCCGTGGTGGCGGGCGATGCGCAGTGCCTGCCCGGTCCCGCCGACGCGTCGACCACGGCCGTCGAGGCTGCCGTCGGGCGTCCAGCACAACACGAAGCGCGCCGGGCTCGCCAGGTCGGCGCCTAGCACCTGATGGCAGTTGCGCGCCTGCAGAGCACGAACACCTCGGGTCAGCCGCGACCAAGCCGGGTGAAACTGCGCCGCCAGCTCGTAGGCCGCCGCGGTCGGCTGGCCGAGGACGAGCTGCTGGGAGTCGCGGGCCGGCGTGCGGGCACCTGCCTCGAAGGCTGGCCACGGAAGGTAGAGCTCGAACGCCCCGTGCGTGTGGGCGCCGCGATAGAACGCCTGGTCGGCGCCGGCGGCCATGCCCGTGCGCAGCACCCAGCCCTCGGTCGCAAGCCGCGACGCGACGCGAGTCATCAGGTCGAGCACGGTGGGCGGCGTCTCGCGGGAGCCGATCCCGGCGTAGGCGGGCCGCGCCTGGGAGGGCGAGCTGGTGGTGTCGAGCGCCATCACGCTTCCTTTCGATAGGCGACCCCGCCCGGTGCGGAGCCGTTCCCCGACCAACCCGCACGCGCAGCGTGCGAGAATCGGAGGGGACGAAGCCCGCGACCGACAGGGCGGACCGCTAGGGAAACCAGCGTGGGCGGGCGACCCAGCTCGGCGTCAGCGCTCGACTCGCTCCAGCTCCTTGAAGGCGTCGTCGGGAACGTCGATCCCGACCTCGTAACCCAGGCGCGTGAGGGTCTCCAGCACGATCTCGACATGCTCGTAGGCGCACTCGCGCGCTTTCAGCATCGGGTCAAGGTTCGCGCGGTCGTGTTCGACGGGGAAGATCACGGGGTCATGGCCGACAGGCCCGAGGGTAAGGTGCGTCACGCAGGTCGGCACCCCCTCGTGGCCGACGAAGGTGGAATGGACCTCGACCGCGAGCCCGTGGTCGGGCAGCGCGGTGGCGATCACGAGCACGTAGGGTCCTGCCCATGTGCAGGTCGTCTCGCTGCTGACCTGGCGGCCGTCGAGCGTGACTGCGAGTTCGATTGTGCGCCGCTCACTCACCGCCTCTCACGGTAGCGCTACGGGACGAGCGGCGGCTATCGCCCGGAGTTCTTGATTGGGGCCTGCTGGACCGAACGGTTCGCAGAGGCGACTCGGCGCGAGCGACCGTGGTGCGTTAGCTGCGCTCGGCGTCGTTTTGAGGAGGCCAATTGCCGTGGTGTAGCCACTTGATGTCGTCCTCGGTCGGAGTGATTCCGTTCGGGAGGACAGCGCGGTCGATGCCGCGGCTGCGACAGTGCTGGCACTCGAAGTAGCCGGGGCGCTGTGCAAGGTAGACGTAGACGTGGCGGTGTCCGTCGGAGCCTACGTTTGGGTCGTATGGCATGTTTTCCTCCTGGTAGATCGTCTTCTCGCATCCGTCGAGACGATCGGCTCGGCAGGCCGAAGGGCCTCGGCCGCGCCGTAGCGACGCGGAGGCGCACATAAGGCCGGGCCGCGGAGCGGTGCCCGATCGCGAAGCGCGCGAAGACGGGCGACGGAGGAACTGCTTGTGTCGGACACGGCCGGATGGAGTGCGAGGCCAGGTGTCGCCGACGGTCGGCGACTGCGTTCTCGCTCTTGGTCGGTGATGCGGCTCGGGGCTACACTTCGCTACCGCATCAGGCGGGAGTAGCTCAGTTGGTTAGAGCAGGGGACTCATAATCCCTTGGCCACAGGTTCGAGTCCTGTCTCCCGCATCGGAGGGACGATCTGACAGCGGGGAGGCTTCAGCCGCCGGGCGGGTAGTTGCGCAGCACGCGCTCGCCGCCGGCCTCGCCGTAGAGCGCCAGCCAGTCGCTCGCCATCCCGCGCTGCAGGCGCCCCAGGGGTATGCGCCGGGAGCAGGCCATCCGCGCGGCCCAGGTCTCAAGCCGGTCCTTCTGCTCGGCGTTGTTCGTGCCGCTGCGCGGCTCGGGCCACAGGTTGCGGGGATCGCGCGGCGCCCCGCCGATCGACAGTGGCACGAGATGGTCCTCCTCATAGTCGCGCGGAGACCCCGGCAGGTCGTAGGCCCGCATCTGGTGGAGCTTCAGCGGCTCGGTGAAGCTCTCAGGCGGGCGGACGGAGCGGCTGTACCCGGAGGCGCAGATCGTGGCGAGCGAGACGCCGGAGCGGATCGCGCCTGGCGTGCAGCGAGGATCGGGCAGACCGTCACGCTCGACGCAGCGGCTATCGCCTGCTGCCGGGCGGCTGCTCGATGGTTCGCTCTGGAGCTGCGGCGAGCCGCAGCCGGCCAGCACGCTTACCGTGACCGCGAGGGGCGCCAGGTGTGATCCCCTCATCGTCGTGGGGCCTGCATCTCTGCCGGGCGTCCGCGGGCATCGAAGCTGTGGAGGTCGAAGGCGTCGCCGAACTCCTGCTCCCATCTGTAGGAGCTCTCGAGGAAGTCCCATATCGAGAAGCCTTTGCATTCCCGCGAGCACGCGACGTTGCGCGGGTCCTGCGTGTCGATCCACGCATCGCCGTGACAGCGGGGGCAGCGCCCCCATCGCCAGCGAGGCTCGCGGCGGCCAGCGGGCGCCATCATCGGACGACCTCCCGTTCGATCGCGTCGACGAGCTCTCGCGGGTCTACGTGCAGGTGGCGCACGAGCGCGCGAACGATCGAGCGGAACGCGCGCATCAGCTTCTCCGTCGCGTAGTTGGGCTCGGGACCGTTGTCGAGGACGCAGCGCGTCATCAGCTTCGCGGTGGCGGTCTCGACGAGGATGCCCTCGCGCTCGTCTGTGGTCTGTGACATCAGGAACCTCCGTGGGGTGGTTGTGTGAGGCCGAACGTCGTGGCTAGACGCCGGCGGACTTCGAGGAAGTCGTTGCCGCGCGTCCCGAGGCCCCACCTAGCGGCGGCGAAGTCGAAGATCGTGCCGCCCTTGCGGCACGCGCGGTCTTTGCTGTGGCGGCCGAAGCAGTAGAAGGTGCCGTCGGGGTAGAGCTGGAGGCTGGGCCTGCTCTCTGGATGGAAGGGGCAGAGCACCTTGCCTGCGCGGTTGGGAGTGAGGTTCGCCAAGACGCGGACGTACTCGGCGGCCGGGATCGCGAGCAGCTCGCAGTCGAGCGCGGCGCGGTCGACGCGGCGCGACTCCCGCGGGGCACGGGACCGGCTTGGCTGGGGGTCGCTTGGAAGGCTGGCGGTCAGCTCCGCCAAGGCGTGACGTGCGTTGGCGTTGTGCTGTAGGAGCCTCACCGCGACTGGCGGCGTGTGCTTGTGGTTCAGGCTGGTCGGCGGCCTGAGCACCCGCACGATGTCCGCGCAGCCGGGCTCTCCCTCGAGCAGCACCGCGAGGCGGCGGTTGGTGCTCTCGACGTGAGCGCTGCTCGCGCGCTCACGCAAGCGCCAGTAGACGTGCAGGTGCCCCGGTGAGCCGGAGGCGACGATCATCGACGGCGAGTAGGCGAAGTTCTCCACGCGCTCGCGGGCGCCGGGGTCGTCACACTCGATGTAGAGCATGTGCGAGCCGCTGATCGCGCTCTTGTTGCCGTGCGCGCGGTCGCGCAGCGCGACCCCGACATACACGTCGGCACGCCCGGCCAAAGCTGTGATGCGTCCGGCGAGCTGGTCGATGCGCAGGACGGAGACGAAGCGCTGGCGCATCAGTCCTCCGCGTGTGGCGTAGCGCAGGTCAAAGAACTGGCTGGGCTGCGAGTCGCCCGCCAGCATCCGTAGGTAGGTCAAGAGCGCGCCGGGGGGCGGCTCGGGGTGTGCGCTCACTCGCAGACCTCCGGGCTGAGCCGGGCGAGGTACTCGAACTCGCCGTTGAGCAGCGGCACCTGCTCGGGGTAGCGTGCCGCCCACGCCGAGCACTGCTCAAGCGTCAGCTCGCCGCGGCGCATCGCCGAGATCCGCTGGGCAACTGTCATCTGCCACAGGGCGTGCAGCCGTTCGTCGCGGGCTCTGAGGCTTTCGAGAGTGTGGTCGATGAGAAGGTGTTGGCTCATGGTCGTGTCCTTGGCCGTTGGGCTCGTGGCCCGCGCCCCTGGTCGGAGCGCGGGCCGCCTGGCCCTAGAACTGGACGTCCTCCTCGGCACCCACGCCTGCCGCCACCGGCTCGGCTCCGTCGCTGGAGCCGTTGCCGTTGTTCAGGAACTGAACGGAGTCGGCGATGATGTCGACGGCCTGACGCTTGCCGCCGTCCTGGGCCTCCCACTCGCGCCACTCCAGGCGCCCGTCGATCGCGACCGGGCGGCCCTTGGAGAGGTAGCGGGCGACGTTCTCGCCCTGGGCGCCCCACACAGTGACGTTGAAGAAGTTGGGCTTGTCGACCCACTCCTCGCCGTCCTTGCGGCGCGTGTTGCAGGCGACCCGCAGGTTGCACACCGACGTCCCGCTCGGCGTCGAGCGCAGCTCGGGATCGGCGGTGAGGTTGCCGGTGATGACGACGCGGTTGATGTTGTTCATTGCTGTTCCTCCTGTTTGGTGGTTGGTGGTGCTAGTGACGCCGCCCAAAAAAGACGCCGACCGGCGCGCGGAGCCGGAGCCCGTAAGGGCGCAGGGAAGCCCCCGACAGGGGGCCG
>DATNLQ010000403.1:0-10705 GCA_035602785.1 Solirubrobacteraceae bacterium | reverse complement strand
CCGGAGGCCGGCGAGCTGCGCCATTGGGGTATGCCCAGCGTGATCATCCCCAGCTGGCGCCGGGCGGTTGCGACGATCTCGGCCTCTGCGGTGGGGTCGTTCGGCGGGGCGTCGAGGATCGCCTCGGCGGTTGAAACCATCGCGTTGACCATCAGTCCGGCCAACAGCTGGAGGTCCTCGGTGCTCCAGCGCTCGAGGTAGGGCAGGCGGGCGAGGTCTGTCGCGAGGTCGCTGGCGAAGAGGCGGATCTCGACTCGGATCGCTTGGCGCAAAGCTGCGACGCCGCCGAAACGCTCGCGCGCGATGAAGCGGAAGTGGGTGTCGTGCTCGTGCACGTAGCCGACGAGGAGCTCGACCGAGTTGCGAATCGCGCGATCGTTGGTCCGTGGGTCCGCGCGCGCCGCCCGGATCATCGTCCGCAGTGTCCGGAACGACTCGTCGATCAGGACGAGGCCAAGCTCCTCCATGTCGTCGAAGTGGCGGTAGAAGGCCGTTGGGACGATGCCAGCCGCGCGCGTCACCTGGCGCAGGCTGAGGCTCGAGAAGCTCTGATCCTCGAGCAGCTCGAGCGCGGCGTCGAGCAACGCCTGGCGGGTGAGCTGCTTGCGTTCTTGGCGCGTAGCGCTCTCTGGTGTACGAGTGTTCACGTTCACGCTCTCATTGAGTCGAGATGTGTATCGATCCGCTGCTCCCAGGGTAAGTGTACTCTGTGAACATGTGTGCACCGACTGAGGCGGGCCGATAACGTGCCCTCCGTGACTTCGCCCGGTCGCGTTGGTCGCCTTCTGCTCCGGTCGAGCCTGCTCGAGGCGCTCGCCTATCCGCATGGCGTCGACCGCTACGTCGAGCTCGTCCGGCCGCTGCTGGTCAAGCACCAGGTGCGCGCCGAGGTAACGGCCGTCCGCTGTCAGACGCCCAAGAGCGTCACGCTCCGGCTCCGCCCAAATGAGAGCTGGCGCGGCCTGCGCGCCGGGCAGTTCGTCGGTCTCAGCGTGAGCATCGACGGCGTCCGCGAGACGCGGCCGTACTCCCCCGCCGGCTCCCAGCACGCTGCCGGTGGGGTCCTCGAGCTGACCGTCTCGACCCACCCCGAGGGGAAGGTCTCGCGCCACCTGCGTGACCACGCGCGGCCGGGGATGATCGTTGGCCTGACCCAGGCAGAGGGCGACTTCGTGCTGCCCGACCCGCTGCCCGAGCGCGTGCTGCTGATCAGCGGCGGCAGCGGCATCACACCGGTGATGGCCATGCTGCGCACCCTTTGCGACGAGGGCTTCGCGGGCGAGATCGGGTTCCTCAACTATGCGCGGTCCTCGGCACTCGCCCTCTACGGCGCCGAGCTCGATCGGCTCGCTGCCAGGCATGAGCGGCTTCGGGTCGCCCGCGGATTCACACGCGGACGCGGCCTGCCGCTCGACGGTCGCTTCCGTCGTGAGCATCTGGGCGCTGTCATCTCCGAGCACGCGGACGCGGCGACCTTCGTCTGTGGCCCGCCGACGCTCATCGACGCGGTCCGCGCCGTCTGGACGCAGGACGCTCTCGCCGAGCCGCTGGTCGAGACGTTCACGCAGCCGGCGTTGAGCTTCGACACCGACGGTGCGGAAGGCTTCGTCAGCTTCCTCGCCAGCGGACGCGAGGCCGCCAACAGTGGCCTGCCGCTGCTCGAGCAGGCGGAGGACGCGGGTCTCGCCCCCGAGCACGGGTGTCGTATGGGCATCTGCAACACCTGCAGTTGCCGTAAGACCGCCGGCACCGTGCGAAACGTCATCACCGGCGAGCTCTCGACCGCCAGGGACGAGCACATTCGTATCTGCGTGTCCGTGCCGGTCGGTGACGTAGCACTCGACCTATGAACCCCGACATCGAGAAGGAGCCAGTCATGTCCACTCCAGCGCCCAGCCTCACGCCTGAGCAACTCGAGGCGTTCGGGCAGGAGCTCGACGCGATCCGCGCCCGCGTCGTCGCCGACCTCGGCGAGCGCGACGCCGACTACATCAACAAGGTCATCCGCACCCAGCGCGGACTGGAGGTCGCAGGCCGCGGGCTGCTGTTCCTCAGCTTTCTGCCGCCCGCGTGGATCGGTGGCACCGCCGCCCTGTCTCTGTCGAAGATCCTCGACAACATGGAGATCGGGCACAACGTGATGCACGGCCAGTACGACTGGATGAGGGACGCGCGGCTGAACGGCAAGACCTTCGAGTGGGACACCGCGTGCCCGGGCGACCAGTGGCGCCACTCACACAACTACATGCACCACACGCACACCAACATCGTCGGCAAGGACCGCGACATCGGCTACGGGATCCTGCGCATGTCCGAGGAGGAGCGCTGGCATCCGTACTACCTCGGCAACCCGCTCTACGCGGCGCTGCTGGCGATCTTCTTTCAGTACGGCGTTGCGCTGCACGACCTCGAAGCCGAGCGGCTGGCCGCGGGCGAGACGACCTTGGCCGAGAAGCGGGGAATGCTGGGAGACATCTGGCGCAAGGTGCGTGGCCAGACGCTCAAGGACTACGTGCTCTTCCCACTGCTGTCCGGGCCCTCGCTCCCGTTCGTGCTCGCCGCAGATGCGAGCGCGAACCTCGCCCGCAACCTGTGGTCGTTCACGATCATCTTCTGCGGCCACTTCCCCGATGGGACGCAGCAGTTCACCGAGGAGCAGGCCGAGAACGAGACCCGCGGAGAGTGGTACTACCGTCAGCTGCTCGGCTCGGCCAATCTCACCGGCGGCAAGCTGTTCCACATCCTCGCGGGCAACCTCAGCTTCCAGATCGAGCACCACCTGTTCCCCGACCTTCCCGCCCACCGCTACGCCGAGATCTCGACCGAGGTCAGCGAGATCACCGAGCGCTACCGCATCCCCTACAACACCGGCCCGCTGCACAGGCAGTTCGGAAGCGTCGTGCGTAAGATCGGCAGGCTCGCGCTGCCATCGCTACCAGGTCGTGGTGGCGGCGAGCCGGACGGTGTCAAGGACGCCGTGAAGGCGTGCCCGCAGGAGCGTCGCGCCGCGGCCTGACTCACGTGAGCGACCCTCCAGACAGCGCGCGCAGCGCGCGACGGTCGTGGACGGCGCTCTCCGGTGCGACGCGGCGCGCGGATCGCGCGTACGATCCTCCGATGCCGCTCGCCACCGCGACGCCGGCGGTGGCGGCGCTTCCCGGTGCCGTGCCCGATCCGCTCGAGACGCTCGCCCGCGAGCTCGACGGCATTCGCGACGCCGTGCGCGCCGACCTGGGCCCCCGCGACCGCGAGTACATCACCCGCGTCATCCTGGCCCAGCGCCAGCTCGAGCTCGCCGCGCGGGCGCTTCTTCTCGGTGCACGGTTCGCGCCGGCGGCCATCGCCGGCACCGCCCTGCTGTCGCTGTCGAAGATTCTCGAGAACATGGAGATCGGCCACAACGTGCTGCACGGTCAGTGGGACTGGATGCGCGACCCAACGATCAACTCGAACGCATGGGAGTGGGACGCAGCGTCGACGGCCGCGTCGTGGAAGCACGCACACAACTTCAAGCACCACGTTTACACAAACGTCCTCGGTCGCGACCGCGACCTGGGCTACTCGGCGATGAGGGTGGAGCCCGCGCAGCCCTGGCATCCGATCTACCTCGCACAGCCGATTTACTTTTTCCTCATGGCGGTGGTCTTCGAGTGGGCCATCGCCGTTTACGACATCGAGCTCGACGCGGTGCGCCGCGGCGAGAAGTCCCGGGCCAGGGGGCGCCGAGAGGTCGTCGCCCTGTTGCGCAAGGCGCGCGGCCAGCTCCTCAAGGACTACGCCCTGTTTCCGGCACTGGCCGGTCGTCGCGGCGCGCGCCGGGCGCTGGCCGGAAACGTTGTCGCGAACCTCGTTCGCAACGTGTGGGTACATACGATCGTCTTCTGCGGACACATCCCGGAGGGCGCTGAGACGTTCACCGAGGAGCAGTACCTGAGCGAGACGCCGGGCGGGCGGTATCGGCGCCAGGTGCTCGGCTCGTGCAACATCGAGGGCGGTCGGCTGTTTCACCTGCTGACCGGCAATCTCAGCTTCCAGATCGAGCACCACCTGTTCCCCGACCTACCGAGCAACCGCTATGCGGAAATCGCACCGCAAATTCGCGCCGTGTGCGAGCGCCACGACCTTCCGTACAACACCGGCCGCCTCGGGCGCCAGTACCGATCGGTCTATCTGCAGATCCTGCGGCTCGCCTTCCCCGGCGGCTAAACAGCTGCGCCCTGCGCGTTGGACCCAGTCGATCCGCTCAGAGTTGTGTGGCGATCGGTGGCCTGGCGAAATCGTCCTTCTCGCCGTCGACACCAGAACATGTGCATTCTCGCACAAGCATTTTCGCGTGGTGAATAGTCGCAATTTGCGGGGGATGCAGAGGAGTTAGGGTTGACATAAAGATGATGTGATGGAAGCGTGGCGTGGCTGCCACTGGTTGACAGCAGGGGTTGCCGGGGTTACGACGCGTGGCTCCGCCGCAATGGTTTCAGCCACCTGCCGGTCGCGAGGGAACGACCGGCTTGGTATCAAGCATCTATCCGGGTGTTGGTCGGCCGGGTCAGGAGGAGCGGGGAATGTTTACAAGGGCCGCCGTGGTCGATCGTCTCACCATGCGCAGATTGTTCATCTTGTCGGGTGTGATTCTCGGCTTGCTGGTTCCGGCCAGCGCCAGCGCCACGATCACATCGGTGTTCGGCGGGACGGTGACGTGTGCGACCCAGAGCGCGGCCGGAGAGGAAGGGCAGCGCTGGTGCGGCAACACGGCGGGGACGACGGTCAAAACCTACGACGGCATCACGCCGATCGACGTCGCCGTTGCCTTTCCCCCTGCCACCGGCTCGGACAACAACTATCCGGTCGTCGGCATCTACCCCCCGTGGGGCAGCACCAAGATCCTGCCGTCCAGCTCGGCCGCTCAGCGGTGGCTGAAACTCGGCTACGCGGTCTTCAGCGAGAGCAACCGTGGCTGGGGCTCCTCGTGCGGTGGGCCCTCGAAACCCGCGAACACGCTCAAGGCGTCGCCGTGCGAAGACGGGTACATCCACACGATGGCCAGGGCTTACGAACCGCATGACGTCCAGTACCTGCTCGGACTGCTCGCCGAAGAAGGCGCGATCAACCCGCAGGAGATCGGCGCCACCGGCGGCAGCAACGGCGGCGGTATGTCGATGCAACTGGGCTCGCTGGACGGCCGCGTTCAGCTGACCAACGGCGAACTGGTTCCGTGGACGACGAAAAGCGGCATCCCGATGAAAACCGCGGCCATCGCGCCGGAATACCCGTGGTCAGACCTCGCGCAGTCGCTGCAGCCAAACGGCAGCAACTTGGACTACGTGTCCGATGCGCCCTACAACGGCATGCTCGGCAACCACGAATTCGGGATCCAGAAGAAGTTCTGGAACGAAGAGCTTTACCAGGCCGGTGCGATCCTCGGCTACTACGCGCCGACATCGATCGACGATCCTGAAGCGAACAACACCGAATGGTACAACTTCGCCAACACGGGCGGCCCGTATAACGGTCAGGCGCTGGCCATCCAGCAGGAAGAACATCTGCCCAACCACGGCGCCTACTACACGAGCCTGTCTGAACCTCCGGCGCCGGCGCTGATGGAGAATGGCTGGAACGATGACCTGTTCCCTGTCGACCAAACGGTCGACTACTACAACAGGGTCCGCTCGCTCTACCCGAACGCGGCGTTGAAGCTGTTCGACATGGACCTCGGCCACAACCCGCGATCTGCGAGCACGCCCTCGACCGGCGATCTGGCCAAGCTCGCCGCCGCTCAGAACGCGTGGTTCGAATATTTCGTCAAGGGTCAGGGAAGTGAACCTGAAGGCGCACGTGGTGGTGTGATCGCCATCTCGAGTCACTGCCCGGCCACGGCTGCAACCTCCGGGACCGAATACAAGGCGGCCAACTGGGCCAGCCTGTCCCCGGGTGAAATCAACCTCCAGGGCGCCGCCGAACAGACGATCGAAGCGCCTGGCATTGCGCCGAAAACCGCCTTCACGTCGGGCACGGTGTGCACGACCGAAGCGGCCGGTGAAAACGCCTCGGCGGCCACCTACAAGCTGGGAGCGGCGCCCGCGGGCGGCTTCACGATCGCCGGCTCCTCGACCGTGGTCGGCGAACTCTCGACGCCGATCAAGAACGACCAGGTCATCGCGCGGCTGATGGACGTTGCAGAAAACGGCGAACAGCAGCTGGTCGGGCGCGCCATCTACAGGCCGATCAACCCTGAAGGCGGCTTCACCAAGCAGATCTTCCAGCTCCACCCGCAGCTGTGGACCGTCGCGGCGGGGCACGTCCTGAAGCTGCAACTGCTGATCTCAGACTCGGGGTACGCGCGCAACTCATCGAGTGCGACGACGAGCGCCGCATCGATCAAGGTCAGGAACCTCGAACTGCGCGTGCCGACGATCCAGACGCCGGGCAGCGACGGCGGATTCGTCGAATCACCCCGGCCGAAGTACCTGCCGCCGGACTACACCCTGTCGCGCGACGTGACCCCGGCGGCTCCGTCCGCGCCGCACCTGTCAAGCGGCGTGACACCCAACGCAAGCGGCGTCTTCACGCTGGCTTGGGAACCGACGCAGACGGCGACTGTCACCACCTACACGCTGCAGCAGAAGAACGCAAGTGGTAGCTGGACGACGGTCGCAACTGGCCTCACAAGCCCCGAATACGCCTTCACCGCCGGCAGCCCCGAGGCGGAAGGGACGTGGACGTTTCGTGTCTCGACCAGCAACGAAAGTCCCGAAAGCGAATTCTCGCCTGCATCCAGCGAAGTCAAGGTCGATAAGACCGCGCCCTATGCTCCCAGCGCCAAAGCCTCCCGCGAACCGGACTACGCAGGCGGCGGGGGCTGGTACAAGGGCAGCGTAGAAGTCGCATTCTCGTCGAACGGGGACCCGAACCTCTCTGACGGGAGCCTCGGCAGCGGCGTGAACCTCTCGAGGCTGTCCCCGCCGCAGACGTTCAACACGTCCGGCTCGCACACGGCGTGCGGGACTGACGAAGACTATGCCGGCAATAAATCGGCAGAAGGCTGCACCACGGTTCAGGTCGACGCGACGCCGCCCAGCCTCGAAATCACCTGCCCGGCGACCGCTCAGGTCGGCGAAGCGGGCGTGGCGGCGACGTTCACCGCGTCTGACGGGCAGTCGGGTCTGGCCAGCTCCGCGAGCGGGACCGTGCCGATCGACACGAGCAGCGCCGGCGAAAAGACGGTCAGCACGACCGCGGTCGACAATGTCGGCAACGAAACGACCGACTCGTGCACGACCGTGGTCGGATACCCCACTCCCGGTGCGCCGGCATTGACGGCCGGGACGAGCCCCAACGACAGCGGGCTGTTCACGCTCGGCTGGAGCGGCGCTGACCCGATGACGTACTTCGGGCTCAGCTACACGCTGGCGCACCACGATTACGACGACCCGACGTGGTCGAACGTGGCAAGCGGCATCGAAGCGCTGAGCTTCGAATTCACGGGAGCCGGCGAGCAAGAAGGCACCTGGGAATACCGTGTCCAGGGTGTTGACTCCGGGAATGGCCAGACGACCGCATACTCACCGCCCTCGGCGCCGATCGTGGTCGACAGGACCGCTCCGTATGCGCCGAGCGTGAAAGCGTCGCGTGCGCCGGACTACGCCGGTGGCGGCGGCTGGTACAAGAACAGCGTCGAAGTCAGCTTCAGCTCAAACGGCGACCCGCAGCTGTCTGACAACAGCCCGGGAAGCGGTGTGAACCCGACGTCCGTGCCGGCCTCTGAGACGTTCGACACGAGCGGCTCGCACACGGCGAGCGGCACGGTCACAGACAACGCCGGCAACGTCTCCGAGCCGGGCAGCCTAACGGTGCAGGTCGACGCGACACCTCCGAGCCTTGAAATCAAATGCCCGGAAATGGTCGCGATCGGAAGCTCGGCCAGCGCGACCTACATGGCCTCGGACGCCTACTCGGGTCTGGCGAGCAAAGCGAGCGGTACGATTCCGATCAACACGTCCACCAGCGGGGCGAAGACCGTCAGCACGACCGCGGTCTCCAACGTCGGGTTTGAAACGACGAAGTCGTGCACGACGATGGTCGGCTACTACGTGGTGGTCTCGGGCCCGGTCAACGGCAGCCTCATCGTCCGCGCAGGCGAAGCCGTCGAGCTCACCTCGACGGCCAAAATACGCGGGTCGGTGACGGTCAAGGCCGGCGGTGCGCTGGACGTCGAGGGAGCCACGATCGGCGGCTCGCTGACCTCCACAGGGGCCGCACTGCTGCGCGTTTGCGCAGCCACGGTGGGCGGTAGCGCGACCGTGAAGGGCTCGAGCGGCTCGGTCGTGATCGGAGAAAGCAGCGGCTGCGCGCCAAGCACAATCGCCAAGGCGGTCGTCATCAAGGAAAACAAAGCAGGCGTCTCGCTCGTCGGGAACACCCTGGGCGCCGCGGTCACGGTTACGGGCAACTCCGGCGGGACAACCGTGACCGCCAACAAAGTGGCGAAGACCCTCACGGTCACGGGCAACAGCGGCTCGGTCACCGACTCGCCCAACGAAGTCAAAGGAAAATCAAAACTGCAGTGAGGCGCAACCGGCCCGCTACGCTCGCGCGATCACCAGCTTGGTCCAGTCCAGCTCCGCGAGCGCGGCGGGCCCATCCGACCATTCGACCGTGCGCGTGACGATGCGCTCCGGTTGCAGGTCGCCGCGCTCGGCCAGCTCCAGCACGTGGGGCATGATCGAGCGCGCGTGGATCCTGCCCGTCTTGAACGTCACGATCTTCGTGTACATCTGCAGCAGCGGCAATGGTGGCGGCTCGCCGAAGTAGATAGCCGTGCTCGTGCACGTGGCGTCGGGGCCGCACGAGTGCAGCGCCAGCTGCAGTCCCCTTGCGCTGGCGTTGGAGTCGACGGTGATCGGGAACGGGCCCAGCCGTCTTGGCCACGGCTCGCGCACCGCCTCGGCGCCCAGCGACTCGGCCAGCGCCAGGCGGCGCTCGTCGGAGTCTGCGTACACCACCCGTTCTGACCCCAGCGCGAGGGCGATCGCGACCGCGTACAGGCCGATCGAGCCCGGCCCCGCCCCGCCGACCACCAGCACCGGCGCCCCCGGGTCTTCCTCCAGCGCCGGAGCGACCGTGCGCCAGGCGTCTGAGATGTTGTCCGATGCGCTCGCCAGCGCTGTCGACGAGAGGTCGTCGGGCATCGCCAGCAGCATGTGGTCGGCATAGGGCACGAGCACCGAGTCCGACAGGAAGCCTCCCCACTGCTCCACAGCAGGGCCGAAGCCGTAAGTGGCCATCGGCGTGACCGTCTGGCAGCTGCCGGTGCGTCCGCGCTTGCAGCTGGCGCACTCACCGCAGGAGATCTGAAACGGAACGCTCACGCGCTGGCCCGGACGGACGCTCGTGACCCGGTCGCCCACCTCGGTCACTTCGGCCACGCACTCGTGCCCGAGCGCGAAAGGGGCCGGGAACGGCGACTGCCCGGCGATGATCAGCGCGTCGAGGTCGCAGGTCGCGACCGCCAGCGGGCGCACGATCGCCGCGTCGTCAGACGTCAGTGTGGGCGCAGGTACTTCGCGCCAGGCCAGCTCGCCCGGACCGAGGTATGCCAGTTGCTGCATCTCGCCCATGATGTCCCAACCGCGCCGCGGGTGCGTCACGCACGAGCTGGCTCGACGGGCAGGAGCGACTCGGCGCGCTGCTGAGCGTTGGCACCCGGACCGGGGCGCACCTTCAGGTCGGCTGGCCGGATCGTGTCGTTGCAGTGCGCGCAGACCAGACGCGGATGCGCGTCGTGGCCGCACTTGACGTGCACGTGTACGCGTGGCGGCCGGCCGGCCGGCGTGGCGTGACGGTCACCCCATTGCATGAGCGCGACCAGCACGGGGGCCACGTCGCGGCCCTTGCGCGTTGGCAGATATTCGTATGACTCCGGGTGCTCGCTGTAGCGTCGGCGCTCGAGCAGGCCATGCTCGACGAGCGTGGCCAGGCGATCGCTGAGGATGTTGGGGGCTACGCCCGTTTCGCGAGCGATGTCAGCGAAGCGGCTGCGCCCGAGCAGGACCTCGCGCATGATCAGCAGCGTCCAGCGCTCGCCGAGGATCGCAAGCGCGCCCGCGATCGAGCAGTTCTGGTCGGCGAATGGACGGTACGGCACTCGCACAGCCTACGCTTGCAGGTTGCATTTTGCAAGTAGCTTCGTTATGGTGGCGGCGGAGTCACTTGCAAAACGCAACTAGCTCGCCTGCGCACAGCCCAACCGCAACCAGCCTGGGAGAGAAAATGGAACGTCGCTGGCAGGTCCTCACGGTCGTTTCCGTCGCGGTGTTCATGGTCAGCCTCGACCTGTTCATCGTCAACATCGCCTTCCCCGACATCGAGCGCTCGTTTCACCACTCCAGCCTGGCGACCGTGTCGTGGGTGCTCAACGCCTACGCGATCGTGCTCGCCGCGCTGCTCGTCTCGGCGGGGCGCCTGGCCGATCGGGTCGGCCGGCGGCGCATCTTCCTGGTGGGCCTGCTCATATTCCTCGCGGGCTCGGCTCTGTGCGGCCTGGCGCCGTCGATCGCCACGCTGGTGGTTGCCCGCGTCGTGCAGGCCGCCGGCGCGGCCTGCCTGATGCCGACCTCGCTCGCGCTGCTGCTGGCGGAGTTCGCCCCTGCGCAGCGCCCCGCCGCGATTGGTGTCTGGGCGACTGTCGGCGGCGTGGCTGCCGCCGCCG
>DATNLQ010000396.1:0-3354 GCA_035602785.1 Solirubrobacteraceae bacterium | reverse complement strand
CGCGCATCGTGCACAGCTGCGGCTTTGACTCGATCCCGTCTGACCTCGGTGTGCTGCTGTTGCACGAGGCGGTCATCGCGGATGGCACGGGGCAGCTGGAGGACACCACCCTGGTCGTGCGGGCGATGAAGGGCGGGCCGAGCGGTGGGACCGTCGCCTCTTTGAAGGGCACCGTCGACGACGCTCGCAGGGACAGCGCGCTGGCAGCGGTGCTCGACGACCCCTATGCCCTGAGCCCCGACCGCGACGCCGAGCCCCGGCTCGGCCCCGAGGGCGACCTGCGCGGCGTGCAGCACGACAGCGAGCTTGGGATGTGGATCGGTCCATTCATCATGAGCGCGATCAACACTCGCGCCGTGCGGCGCAGCAACGCGCTGCAGGGCTGGGCCTACGGTCCCCGTTTTCGCTACCGGGAGGTGATGGGCTTCGGGTCAGGCCCGCTGGGCGCGGCGCAGGCCGGTGCGCTCGCGGGCGGCGTCGGGGCGCTGGCGGTCGGTCTGTCGATCGGTCCCACTCGCGCGCTGCTCGATCGCGTGCTGCCATCCCCCGGAGAGGGCCCGAGCGCCAAGCAGCGCGCACGCGGCTTCTTTGCAATCGAGATCCACGCACGGACGTCGAGCGGCGCACGCTACCTCTGCCGCGTCGCCGCCCAGGGCGATCCGGGTTACAAGGCCACATCGGTGATGCTCGGGGAGAGCAGCCTGTGTCTCGCTTTCGACGGGGACCTGCCGCCTGCCAGCGGCGGGGTGCTGACGCCGGCGACGGCGATGGGCGACGCGCTCGTCAAGAGGCTGCGGCTCGCCGGGCAGACGCTCGACGTCGAGCGAGTCGGTTAGTCAGCGCCAACGGGTCGCGCCCAGCGGGCCAGGGTCGGCCTCCAGCGTCCGCGCGCCACGCTCGCGCGCCGATAAGCTCACGCGCAATGTTCGTGTTCAAGGCCGCAGTCGTCGGCGCAGGAACAATGGGCGGGCAGATCGCCCAGACGATCGCAGCCGCCGGCATACCGGTGGTGCTCAAGGACATCGACCAGGCGCTCGTGCAGGCCGGCGTCGATGAGGCCGCCAACGTCACCCGAGCGCAGGCTGGCAAGCTCGCCGAGAAGGGCCGCATCACTGCCGAGCAGGTCGAGGCGCATGTCGACGAGGTCCTCGCGCGCATCCACGGCAGCACCTCATACGAGGGCTTCGGCGACGTCGATTTCGTCATCGAGGCCGTGCCCGAGCGCATTGACCTCAAGCAGGCCGTCTTCGCAGAGCTGGACGCGGCCACGCCCGGCCACGCGATCCTCGCGTCCAACACTTCCTCGCTGTCTATCACCGAGATCGGCGACGCGACCCTGCGCCCCGACAAGGTCGTCGGCTTTCACTACTTCTACCCCGCCTCGATCATGCCGCTGATCGAGGTCGTCGAGGGCGACGAGACGTCCGCCGAGACCGTGACCGCCGCGTTCAGCTTCGCCCAGGCCATCCGCAAGCAGCCGATCACCTGTGCCGAGGTGCCCGGCTTCGTCGTCAACCGCATCCTCAACTCGGGCATCGCCGAGGTCTGGCGCGAGCAGGAGGACAAGGGCCTGTCGATCAAAGCGATCGACGAGGGAGTCGGCGCCGCCGGCGTGGTGCCCGTCGGCCCCTACCGGCTCGTCGACCTGCTCGGCCTGGACACGGTGGTGCACGTCGCCGAGCACCTCGTCGAGTCATACGGCCAGGAACGCTTCTATGTGTCTGGCGCCATGCGCAAGCTCGTCGCCAACGGCAAGCTGGGCGCAAAGACAGGTGGCGAGGGCGTGTACGACCCGCAGGGTCAGGCCAACGTGCCCGGCGACGCTGAGCCCGACGTGGCCGAGTTGGTCGAGCTGCTGTCGTTGAAGACGTTCCTGGAGGCCTGCCTGGTACTCGAGGAGGGTGTGGCCACCCATCGCGACATCGACCTCGGGATGATGGCCGGCGCCGGGCTGGACCCGCGACGCGGCCTGCTGCCGCCGTTCATGAAGGCCGACAGCGATGGGCTCGACACGGTCCTGGAGCGCATGGAAGGCGCTCGTGAGCGCCACGGCGAGCGCTTTGCCCCGCCCACCATCCTGCGCCGCCTCGTCGCCCAGGGCAGGCTCGGTCAAAAGAGCGGCCAGGGCTTCTACCCCTATCCGCGGCCCGACGCCACGACCGGGTCGTCGTCGCCCTCGGCGACCGGGCAGGCGAGCGAGACGGTCAAGCTGGAGACGCGCGAGGACGGCGTCGCGATCGCCTGGCTGGCCAATGGGCAGATGAACTCCATCTCTCCGCAGGTGATCGAAGACCTGCGCAAGCTGTGGAGCGGGATCGCGGACTCCGGCATGCGAGCGCTCGTGATCGCCTCCGCCAACCCCCTCGTGTACTGCGCCGGCGCCGACATCAAGGCGTTCACCACCATGGATGCGACCTCCGGCGCGCAGATGGTCAACGACGCCCACGCGCTCTTTCGCGAGCTCGGCTCAAGCAGGGTCGCCACGATCGCAGCCGTCAACGGTCTCGCGTTCGGCGGTGGCTGCGAGCTGGCGATGGCCTGCGACGTGCGCATCGCCGCGCGCTCGGCCGTCTTCGGCCAGCCCGAGATCAAGCTCGGCATCATCCCCGGCTTTGGCGGAACCCAGCGCCTGCCCCGGCTGATCGGCGCCGGCAGGGCCTTGGAGATGAACGCGATCGGCGACCCCATCCTCGCCGACGAGGCCTTCGAGCTGGGTCTCGTCAACCGCCTGGTCGACGATCACGAGCTGCTCGACACCGCGCTGCAATGGGCGCGCAAGCTCGCCGCACAGGCGCCGCTCGCGCTCGCCGCGATCAAGCGCGTGTCGGGCGCCGGCGACCTCGACGAGGGGATCGAGGCCGAGAAGCGTGCCTTCGCCGAGGTGTTCACCAGCACCGACGCCAGGGAGGGCATCTCCGCGTTCCTGGGCAAACGCCCGCCGCGCTTTCAGGGGAGCTGACGGTGGCAGAGGACTCGTCGACCGCCTATAGCCATGGTTATACGGAGTCTGCAGAGAGACATATCCCCGCCGTCCAGCACGAGGGCACGCCCGCGGAGGTAGAGCGCCTGGCCGATCTGGTGCGCGACGCGCACTCGGTGGTTGCGCTCACCGGCGCGGGCATCTCGGTGCCGTCGGGCATCCCCGACTTCCGCTCTGCGGGCAGTGGCCTGTGGAGCAAGGTCGATCCGATGCAGGTGGCTCACATCGATGCGTTTCGCAGCGACCCGGTCGTCTTCTGGCGCTTCTACGGCGAGCGCTTCGCCACGCTCGACAGCAAGCTTCCCAACGGCGCGCACGACGCGCTTGTGGAGATGGAGCGCAGCGGCATGCTCGATGGCGTGATCACCCAGAAC
>DATNLQ010000342.1:0-13961 GCA_035602785.1 Solirubrobacteraceae bacterium | reverse complement strand
CAGTCGCAGCCGCCGGAGTGCAGACGTCGCGCCCCGATCCGCTCGTCCACCAGCGCTATTCACACCATGGCCACGCTCCCCTCCTCGATGTCGGCGCGGGCGATCGCTTCAGCGTCGCGTTCGTTCGTCATCCGCTGGACTGGTGGCGCTCATATTGGGCTTACCGCATGCGCGTCGGCTGGGACGTCGAGAACGAGCTGGACCGCGCCGCGGCCAGCGATGACTTCAACGAGTTCGTGACGCGAGTCGTCGATCGTTGCCCGGGCCATCTCGACGGCTTGGTGAAGCAGTTCGTCGGGTCGCCCGCGCCCAAAGTCGACTTCGTCGGACGCTTTGAGTATCTGGTGGATGACGCCTGCACGGCGCTGCGCCTTGGCGGTGAACCCTTCTATGAAGAGGCCGTCCGCGCCCACCCCAACGTGAACGTCAGCGACTACGACAGCTTTCATGCCCGCTATCGGCCCGATGTCGCTGCGCGGCTTGCCGACGCCGAGGGCCACACGATCGAGCGGTTCTATCCGGAAGATCCCATTCCAGCGGCCTTCATTGCCGGCGGCTCACCCGAAGTCCCGACACCAGGCGCCCGAGCACGGCCGTCGGCGACGTACGGCGGGCGCCAGCGCCTGGCGGATCGGGTCGTGGCGCTAGAGCGAGCGCTCGACCGCTCGCATCGTGCCGAACAGGAGCTGGGACTGGCACTGTCGCAGACGCGCTACGAACTGGACCGGACAGAGCGCGCGCTGGACTCGCTGCGAGCAAGCAACGTCGTGCGTTTTACCCGTCCGCTGCGAATCGCCTATTACCGCACCCGCCCCCACCTGATCGCGGCCCGTCAGGCGCCGCCAGTGCCGGGCCCACGCCCGGGCAGCATATGCAACAGCTCAGGCGGAAAGACCCGCAGCGCCAGCAGCGCCACCACGAAGATCAGCGAGCCGATCGCCCACAGGACAACGCTCGGAAGCGACAGCGCCAGCACGCTCACACCCGCCGCGCTGGCCAGCGCCACGCGCGCGAACGACCTGGCGCCAGGACGCAGATGGCGATGGCCGCGGACGAGCGCCAGCAGGTAGCCACCGGCAACCACAAACTCACAGGCCACGGCCGCGATCGACGCGCCTTCCGCGCCCAGGCTCGGCACCAGCGCGACCGACAGCGCGACCGACATCACCAGGCCCGTCAGCGTCACGCGCAGGAGGGCACCGTGCATTTTCAAAGACAGCAGCGTGTAGCTGTAAGTCGTGCCGAGGAATCCTCCGAGCAGCGCGAGCGCCTGTAGGCGCAGCACCGGCACCGCGGGGGCGAAGTGACTGCCGCCGATCACTTCGATCACGAACGGCGCCGCCACGACCAGGCTGAGGGTGATGTAGGCGCCGGCGATCATCACCGTGTCGCCCACCTTGGCGACGGCGTAGCGCAGGCGCTCGTGGTCGTCGCGCCCGGCGCGGGCGAAGATGGGAAAGGCCGAGCTGGCGATCAGCCCGGACACCCCGCCGATCACCTCGACGATCTTGAAAGCCGTCGAGTAGTAGCCGGTCTGATGCGCGTTGGAGATCGCCGACACCGCGATCAGGCCCACGCGCGGATACAGGATCCCGACCATCACCGCAGCCGAGTAGGGCAGCGTGTCGCGCACCAGCCGCCGCCACAGGGAGGCGTCGAAGCGCGGCAGCATCGAGACGCACCCGCGCAGGTAGATCACCGAGGCCAGCAGGGCGGCCGCCGAGGAGACGACGCTGACGAAGAAGAACGCGAACAGGCGGGCGCTGAGCAGCACGAGTGCCACCGTTGCGGCGGCCACGACGACCGTGTTGATCAGTTCGAACACCGACGAGATCCCCCAGCTCAACTGCGCGGTCAAGGAGATCGAGTACGTCTGCTGCACGTTGAGCAGGATCAGCCCGAAACCGGATACGAGCATGCCCGCGACCACCACGCGCGGGTAGTCGGCCAGGATCATCAGCGGGGTCGCCACCGCCAGCCCGACCAGCGTCAGCACGGTTCTCAGCCCGAGCAGGTTGGCGAGCAGGCCGCGACGCTCCGACGGTGCCGCCAGCGCGTATTCGCGGGTGCCGATACCGCTGAGCCCGAGCTCTGTCACGCCCGCCACGATCGTCACGATCGACGAGGCCGTCACGAAGCGCCCGAAGTCCGCGACGCCCAGGTGCCGCGTCATCAGCGGCACGGTCGCGCCGGTGAGCACGATCGTCGCCACATAGGCCATACCCCTGATCGCGCCTCCGCGAATCACCTTGGCGCCCGCCTCGGGACGGTCGAGGATGTCCTCGGCGCTCACAGCAGCTGCGCCAGCTCGCGGCCATCGGGCGCCTGCAGCGAAAGCGCGCGCAGAAGGCGCTCTGCCACCTTGGGCCACGTGTACAGACGAGCCCGCTGCCGGGCCGCCTGCCCCATGCGCCGGGCGGTCTGCGGATCGCACAGCAGGCGCATCGCCTCGAGCAGCGCCCGCTCGTCGCCGGGGTCGACCACGACGCCTCCGTCAGGGCCGATCACGTCGCGGGGGCCACCCACGGTCGTGCCGATGCTGGGAATGCCCGCGGCCGCCGCCTCGATGTGGACGATGCCGAATGGCTCGACCTGCGAGGGCATCGCAAAGCAGGTCGCGCGTGCGAACAGCCCGGCCATCGATTCGCGGTCGCCGGGTCGCTCGCTCGACAGCAGGCCATGGCCGTTCACGCCGGGCTCGTGCAAAGGCGGATGGCCGCCGACCACGTCGAGCGTAGCGTCTGGGCGCTCCTCGCGCAGACGTGAGAAGGCCTGCAGCAGCTGCGGCCCTCCCTTGCGCTGCCAGTCGATGCCCACGAACAAAAAGCGCGGCGTCTGCCAGTCGCGTTCGCCCGGCTGCGCCTCGATCCGGTGGTTGGGGCCGAGACCCACGATCGCGACGCGCTCGCGCGCGACGCCGTAGTCGGCGATCAGCGAGTCGCCAGCCCAATGGCTGGCCGCCGTGCACGCCCGCGCACGACTGTAGACGCCGCTGCGGTGGCGCTCCCAGCTCGCGATGGCCGCGGCCGACATGCGGTTGAACACTGGATGGACCGACATCGCCTGGCGCACAGTCATGTCCTCGAGCGTCACAAACGGCACGCCCGCGGGAAGCGAGAAGTTGCTGCCAACCTGGATCGCGCCGTGCAGGCCGAGCCCCCGCGTTCGCAGCCGGGCCAGAGCGCTGCGCACGCGCATCGTCAGCGGCGCGCTGTGCGCGTCAAAGCGGTTGCGCGTCCTCGCGGCGGCGGCGGCCAGCAGCGTCTGCTCGATCGCGGGGGGCAGGGTGAGATCGACCGCGTGGGCGTCGATGCCCAGCTCGTGCAGCCCGGCCAGGATGCCGACCGTCGTCCCCGACCAGGTCTGTGGCGAGGCGGGATCGCCGATCGCGACCACCGCCACCTGCGGGGCGCCGTCCATCGCTCAGGCGTCGTCGGGCAGGCCCAGATACAGGTATTTGGCCACATAGAGCTGCTGCATCGACGCGTACAGTGCGGCGTTCAGCGCCATCGACAGGTTGCGCCGGAGGCTGAGCTCGTCGCGATGGCGATACAGGTCCAAGACGAAGATCGCCGGCGCGTACAGCACGAACAGCAGCGGCGACAGCCGGTTGAGCAGGCGTCGGCGCGGCGGCCACTGGGTCGGGCCCTGCCAGTTGAAGGTAGGGAACTCGCCGTAGTCGGACAGGTACTCGCGCGCGCTCACGCGCGCCCACGCCCGCCACTTCGTGAACGTCGTGCGCAGCGTCCAGTTGTTGTACTCGGGGCGGTGCTCGAGGTGATGGTCGACGTCTACCACCGGCTCGTCCACATGGATCGTCAGGTGCAGGTTGCCCACCGCGTGCAGGGCGCTGCGACGGTACAGCTGCAGCTTGCGCCAGCTCTTGTCCGGGCTCGACACGTAGCGGCGCCCGTCCCAGAACGGCCACAGCAGCCGGTAGCCGTTGACGTCGGGGTCGCTGACCAGCTCGTGCAGGTGCTCGCGCAGACCCTCGGACAGGAACTCGTCGGCGTCCACACCGAGGATCCACTCGTAGCGAGCCTGGGAGAAGGCGAACACCTTCGAAGCATCCGCATGACCTCGATAGGGCTCGACGAAGATGCGACAGCCGTACTGCTCGGCGATCTGGAGCGTGCGATCGGCGCACTCGCCGTCGTGCACGAACACGATCTCGTCGACCAGGTCGGCGAAGCTCGCCAGGCAGCGGGCGATCAAGCGCTCCTCGTTGCGCGCGACCACGCACGCGGAGATCATCGGACGCGTCTGCGCAGCCGTGGCTTGCGGCGCCGGCGCGACGGCGGGATCGGAGATGCTCACGTGGGCCTCACATTAGTCAAAGCTCGCGCGAGGGCGACTCGGCGCCGTCGGCGCCAGCAGGCCGAGGCGGCTCGCGCGCGGCGCGCTCGCCGTCGCGCGCGCCCAGGTACAGATAGCGGGCGACGTAGAACTGGACCATGGCCGCGTAGATTGCCTGCCCCAAGGACATTTTCACGTTCTCCCGCCAGCCGTAAACGCTGCGCTCGCGAGCGAGGTTGACCACGAACACCGCCGGCGCGTAGGGAAGGAAGAGCAGCGGCGACAGCCGGTTGAGGACTCGCCGGCGCCTGGGCCACTGCACCGGACCGTCCCAGTTGAAGCGAGGTATGTCGGCATACGCCATCAAGAACTCGCGCGCGTTGATGCGCGCCCAGCGGCGCCACTTGGTCAACACGGTCGCCAGCGCGAGGTTGTTGTAGCGCGGACGGTGTTCCAGTTGCAGCTCGATCCTGCGGACCGGCGGATCGACCCGCTCGACGCCGTGGATCATGCCGAGCAGGTGCACCTTGCAGCGGCGAAACAGCGCGAGCTTGTAGGGGCCGTTCTCGGTGATGTAGCGCTGGCCGTCCCACATCCGCCACAACAGCGCATAGCCGTTGACGCGCTCGTCGCCGACCAGCTCGCGCAGCCGGGCTCGCAGCGGCTCGCTCAGATACTCGTCGGCGTCGATCGACAGGATCCACTCTCCCCGCGCCTGCTCGTAGGCGAACACGGTCGACGCCTCCGCGTGGCCGACCAGCTCCCGCACGTAGATGCGACACCGATGGCGCTCGGCGATCTCGAGCGTGCGGTCCTCGCACTCGCCGTCGTGCACCAGCACCACCTCGTCGACCACACCGTCGAGGCTGGCCAGGCAGCGCTCGACGACAGCCTCCTCGTTGCGCAGGACCAGGCATGCCGAGATCGAGCCGGGTCGTGCCGCCTCGAGGTGGGGCGATGGCGCGATCGTGGCGTCGGGCGATGCCATAGCGGCCAGAGTAGGAGGTTGGGCCGACTGCCGCTTGCGATCATGCAGCGATGTCCGCCGACTCCCGCGGCGCCGTCGACCTGGTCGTCAACGTCTTCGAGCGCACCTACCGGCGTGCCCTGGAGCCGGGGGCGATCGCGGCGATCGCGCAGGCCAACCGGTTCGCGTTCGCCCGCCGCACCGTCCTGGTCAACAACGTCGACGACCGCGCCGACGCACAGGCCCGCGCGCAGGCGCTGCTCGCGGACGGCGAGATCGACGAGCTTCACTTCATCGCCGATCGCCTCGACGGCGCCCTGCGCGCCGTCGACCTGCGTCGTGGCGAGCTGGAGCCGCTGCTGCACTACAGCGACGGGCCGCTCGTCGCGGTGACCCTGCCGGGCAGCCCGTGGCTGCTGTACTGGGACCCCGAGGCGCGGCTGGCAGAGCCCGTCGACTGGGTCACCCCCGCGCTGGAGCTGATCGGCGACGACGCGCGCGTGATCGTCGCCAACCCCAGCTGGGAAGCCGCCGACGCCGCCGGCAGGCGAGCGGGCGTCGAACACGAGGCGAGCGAGACGCGCGGGGGGTTCGCCCTCGGCGAGGGCTTCAGCGACCAGGTCTTCCTGGCCTCGCGCGCGGCGCTCGCCGCGCCGATCTACAGCCAGCGCTGCATCGTGCGGCTGTCCTATCCAGGCGCCCACAAGGCGCACGTGTTCGAGGCGCGCCTGGCGGCGCACATGCGCCACCACGGACGCCTGCGCGCGACCTCGCTGACGGCGACCTACGAGACCGACGCGCCCAGCGGCCGCTCCTCCTATCCGCCCAAGGGCATGCTCGAGGCGGTTCGCTACGCGCGCAACGCACTGGCGCTGCGCGCCCTGTCCGCCTCTCCATGGCGGCCGCGCTGCCTGCGCCGCTCCTGGGTTTGAGCGTCCGTCGAGGTAGATCTGCGGGCACGCCGGGGCCGTCGCGGGCATGATGCGCCCGTGAGCCACAAGCCGCGCGTGAGCGTGATCATGGCCGTGTACAACGAGGAGCCGTTCCTGGCCGAGGCGGTGCAGAGCGTGCTCGCCCAGAGCTTCCAGGACTTCGAGATCGTCATCTCCGACGACGGCTCCACGGACGCCACGCTCACGATCGCCGACTCGCTGGCTGCGCACGACCCCGAGCGCATCCGCGTGATCAGCGCCGAGCGAAACCAGGGCAAGCCGTTCGCGCTCAATCGCGCGCTGGCGATCCGCCGCGGCGAGCTGATCGCATGGCTGGACGGCGACGACGTGATGCTGCCCGACAAGCTCGGGCGCCAGGTCGCGGTGCTCGACGCCAACCCGACGGCTGCCGGCTGCACCCACGACGCCGAGATGTTCGACTCAGACAGCGGGCGCTCGCTGGGGCGCTTCTCGGCAGACGCCAACGGCCGCCCGCTGCGCAGCGGCGGGATCGGGCTGTGGTTCGACCCCACCTACCGGATGCTCCCGTCCGCCACCATGATCCGCGCGGGGTTGTGCCCGCCGGGGGGATTCGACGAGCGCCTCACCTTCACCAACGACTGGCTGTTCGACATCGAGGTCTTTCGCCATGGCCCCTGCGCGGCGATCGACGAGCCGCTCGTGCGCTACCGCCGACACGGCGACAACTTCACCACGCGGGCGCAGCAGTCCGGCGTGTCCTTCGAGGAGGGTCTGATGACGATGGCGATCGTGACCGCGCGCTATCCCGAGCTGCAGGGACGTGCGCGCACCATGTCCACGGCGATCGTCCTCGGCCAGGCGCGGCAACGGGCCGCCCGCCGGGAGTGGGGTGCTGCGGCCCGATACGGGTTTACCGCCTGCCGGGCTGGTGGGGTCGACGGCCTGCTGGGCGTGGCGCTCGCGATGGCGCGGTCGCACTGGCGACGCGATTGAATCTCTACCTGGGCCCGAGTCGTCCGCCGCGCGCGTCGTCAAAACCGCAGCGGACCGCATGCAGGGCCGCGCGGCGATCGGCGCGGGTGAGCGCGTGCGCGACGAACGTGCTCACGATCACGACCCTTCGCAGCGCGGTGGCCCAGCGCCCGAGCGGCCGGCGGCGCTCGAGCACGGTCACGGTGTTGCGCACGCCGTAGTAGAGCGTGTGCGTCGATGCCGCCTCGCCACCCGTCGAGGCAGACACGCGATGCCAGGCGCGGGCGCCCGGCGCGAAGACCACCTCCAGGCCGGCTTGGCGCACACGCAGCGCCCAGTCGACGTCCTCGACGTAGGCGAACAGGTCCTCGTCGAGCAAGCCGACCGCGTCGATCGCCTCGCGCGAGATGGCCATCAATGCCCCTACCGCGCGCCCGGTCTGGGTAACGCTCCGGTAGCGGGGACCGTCCGCGCGCCCGTAGCCTCGCGGGCGCCCCGAGTAGCCGAGCAGCTCGCTCACGCGCTGCCCGGCGAACCAGATCGTGTGCGGGCGATCGGCGAAGTAGACCTTGCCGGCGAGAATGCCCGCACGGGGTCGCTCGCGCGCAGCTGCGAGGAACCCCTCGATCACGTCGGGGGCGACCGTCGCGTCGTTGTTGACGAGCATCACCCACCTAGCGCCGCGCTGCAGGGAGTGGCGGATCCCGAGGTTGTTGGCGCCCGAGTAGCCGAGGTTCTCGCTTGCCTCGATCAGGGTGACGCTCGGGAAGCGCTCGCGCACGGCCTGCTGGGACCCGTCATTGGAGCCGTTGTCCACGCATACGATCTCCAGGTCGGCGCGGTCGACGGCGAGCAGCGACTGCAGGCAGCGCAGGGTGTCCTCGCGCCCGTTCCAGCTGAGCACGACGGCGAACCACGTCGCAGCTTGCGGGTAGTCTGCGTCGCCGGCCATGCGCTGACACGCTATACATGCGCGTCTGTTCGGATCGTTCCTCAGCGCGTGGGTCCTGTTCCCGTTGGTGCTGCTGGTGGCGAGCCTCGGGTGCGGCCTGCTCGTACGGCGGGCGTCCGCTGGCGAGCCGTCGGCGCTGCTCGTCGTCCCCGTGGGGTTTGCCCTCGTGGTGGTCATCTGTGCGTTTACGACCTCGTATGGCTGGTTGACGCCTGCTGGCGTGCCGATCATCGTCGTGGCGACCGTCGCGGGCCTTGGGCTGGAGATGCGAGCGCACGGCCTGCCCGCTCCGCGCCTGCGCTTCGGCAGCTGGGTATGGCCGACGCTGGCCGGGCTGGCCGGGTTTGCCGTCGTCGGTGGGCCGGTCTTCCTCACCGGCGCGGTCGGCTGGACCGGCTATACGCGGATCGTCGACATCGCATTCCAGATGGATCTCGCCCAGCACCTGGCAGAAGCCGGGCGGGTGATACCGCCCAACCAGGCCTCGTCCTTCAACATCGTGGCAGCCAAGCTGCTGGGCATTGGCTACCCGGGCGGCTCGCAAGCGACGCTCGGCGTGATGGCCAAGCTGACCCGCACGAACGTCGCCTGGTGCTACCAGGCATTCCTCGCGTTCACCGCTGCGATGGGCGCGATCGCGATCTTCTCGGTGCTCGGCCGCGTCACGCGCAACGGCGCGATGCGATTCCTCGGCGCCGCGGTCGCGATCCAGCCCAACATCCTCTACGGGTACGCGCTGGAGGCCGGCATCAAGGAGCTGACGACGACCTCGCTGCTGCTGGTGGTCGTGGCGGTGCTCACCAACGGCCTGCCCGGCTCGGGCCGGCGCCAGGGCGTGATCCCGCTGGCAGTCGCCGCGTCCGGCGCGTTCGCCGCCTTCAGCCTGGGCATCGCCCCGTGGCTGGGGGTGCTGCTCGCGGGAGCGTTCCTGGTTTCGCTGGTCAAAGGGCCGCGCCGCATGCATGTGCTCGAGAGCTGGGCGGTGTTCGCGGCGGTGGCCATCGTGATGTCGATCCCGGAAGTGGTCAACGCGCGCAAACTGTTCAACGTCGCCAAAACGGCGGTGGGCGGCGTGGTGGAACTGGGCCTGGGCAACCTCGCCGCGCCAGTTTCGCGGTGGGCGAGCGCCGGCGTGTACCTGACAGGCGACTACCGCTACCCGCTCGTCCACGTGACCGCCAGCCACGCCTTTGACGTCCTCGTCATAGCGCTCGCCGTGCTCGGCGTGCTCGCCGCCGCCGCGCGCCGGCGCTGGGGCATCGTGCTGATCGGCGCAGCCGCCCCGATCGCCCTGTACTACTTCGTGCAGCACAGCAGTGCGTGGATCGAGCTCAAGGCCTTCACGGTCACCGCCGCATTTGCGCTGATGCTGGCGTTCGCCGGCGCCGCCACGCTGCAGGCGAGCGGGCGCCGGTTGCTGGGCCTCCTGGGCTGGCTTGCGGCAGCGGCGGTGGCAGCCGGCGTGCTGTATGGCAACGCACTGATCTACCACGACACGCCGCTGGCTCCCGCAGCGCGCTACCACGATCTCGCGGCGATCGCCGCCCGCTACGCGGGCAAGGGTCCCGCGCTCGACCCCACCTTCGACGAGTACGCCGAGTACTTCCTGCGCAGCGAGATGGGCTCGACGCTCGTCAACCCGGCCAACCTCAGGCTGGAAGTGCGCCCGGAAGTGCCCGCCCCGCCGGGCGGGCAAAGCTTCGACTGGGATCTGAACCAGCTCAAGCTGGGCTACGTGCAGAGCTTCCCGCTGATCATCCAACCGCGCAACCCCACGGCGTCACGCGCCCCGAGCAACTACGACCTGCTCGAGCAGACGACCTACTACGACGTGTGGCGCCGCGACCGCCCGTCGAGCACCGTTATCGCGCACTTTCCCCTCTCCAGCGGGCCGCACGAACGCACACCTGCGCTGTGTCGCGTGGTGAGCGCACAGGCGCGGGCCGCCGGCCCGGACGCGCAGGTGGCCTACGCGCAGACCTCGACGGTGGCTGTCGTAAACCCGGTCGAAGGGATCCACCCGGACTACTGGAAACCGCTCGGCCCATCCACGCTCGCCGCCTACGGCGCCGGCAGCGACCAGATGCAGGTCAGACTTCCGGCTCCCGGCCGCTACAGCATCTGGCTGCAGGGATCCGTGGGCCGGCCGCTGGCCGTCTACCTCGACGGCAGACGGCTGACCAGCATCGGCTATGAAGAGCGCTACCCAGACCAATTCCTGCTGATGACCACTCAGACGCTGCGGGCCGGCAGGCACACGCTGCGACTGGTGCGCGCAGGAGGCAGCCTGCACCCGGGCAGTGGTGACCCCGCGACCGAAACGGTCGCGCGCACGATCGGCGCGATCGTTTTCAACCGCGAAACCTCAGACACCAACCGGGTTTGGGTGGCTCCGGCCGCCAGGATGGCGCAGCTGTGCGCCGCCCCCGTCGGCTATCAGTGGCTGGAGCTGCTCAGGCCGGGGGGCGCGCCGACCGACGCGCTCTTGGCACCCTGAGCTCCGCCTAGATGTCTGGCTATCAAGACAAATGTAGGGTATTCAATACATATGCGTGGTAAGATGAACATCAGTGAACGTGTCCCGTGCCTACAGCGCCGTAGCTCCAACTGTGGAGGGAGACGTCCTGGTCGTGCTTGCCGGCACGACGCAACCGCTCACGGGGCGCCGGGTCGCTCGGCTCGCTCGGCGCGGTTCGGTAGCCGCTGTCGCCAACGCGCTCGACCGCCTGGTCCGCCAGGGGCTCGTCCTGCGCCAGGAGGCGCCGCCTGCGTCGCTGTACACGCTCAACAGGCGGCATGTCGCCGCCTCAACCGTCGAAACCTTGGCGCTGATCCGCACCCAGCTTTTCGATCGCCTGCGCCAGGCCTTCTCGTCTTGGAGCATTCCCCCTGTGCACGCATCTGTGTTCGGGTCGGCAGCACGGGGGGACGGCGGCCTCGACAGCGACATCGACATATTCATCGTTCGGCCCGCTGGCGTGGACGCCGAGGACACGACGTGGACTCAGCAGTTGACGCACCTCGGCGAGGCCGTCCCGGCATGGACCGGGAATCGCGCCGGCATCATCGAATTCGCCGAGCCGGACATCGGACGTATGGTCGACACGGATCCGCCGGTACTGCAGGGACTTCGAGAAGATGCCGTGGACCTCGCCGGGACACCGCTGACCCAGCTGCTCGGAAGAATACGATGAGCAGGTTGACCACGAAGAACCGTCGTTCGCGCTCGTGCGATGCAGCCGACGCCCGCAAGCGACTGGCAGACGCAGAGAAGTACTTGGAGGTTGCAGAGCTCGTCGCGACCGAAGACGCGCTGGAGTCCCACAACGTCGCGGTCGGGCTCGCGGTACTCGCCGGCATCGCGGCCGCGGACGCCGCCTGCTGCAAGGCGCTGGGCGAGAGCTCTCGTGGACCAGACCATCGAGATGCGGCCACGGTCGTACGGCGAATCACACCCGGCGGCGAGACAGCGGCGAGCAACTTCGAGCGGCTCGTGGGCCTCAAGGACAAGGCTCACTACAGCTTCCTGAACGTCTCAGGCCAAGATCGAGCAAGCGCGATCCGTCGCGCAAGCCAGCTGGTCGACTTCGCTCGGGGCGTCGTGCAACGCTAGCCCTCCACCTCAAGCCGGCGCTCGAGCCCTCTCAGCCTCCGGCTCGCGACTGCGCCCGCCGATCCCGCCCGCCAGTTCCTGCAACCGCCGGCGCATCGCCGCCCCGGTCGCCTTGGGCGAGAGGGTTGCGGCGATGTCCTGCGCGGCGCGGGCGCCTCGCTGCGCGGCCTCCTGCGGCTCGTCGTGTACGGTGCGCATCAGCTGCGCGGCGTGCTCGACGCTGGGGTCGGCCCATTCGCCCTCGGGCGGGTAGATCTCGCAGTCCGGGCCGACGCGGGAGATCGTGAAGTCGACCAGATAGCTGTTGTCGGCATTCATGAAGTCGACGTTGCCCGAATAGCCCGTGCCGATCACCGGCTTGCCGATCGCCATCGCCTCGGCCATCGTCAGGCCGAAGCCCTCCGAGCGGTGCAGCGACACGTAGCAGTCGCAGGCGGCCATCAGCGCGTGCAGCTGCTGTCCCGTCAGCGAGCGATCAATCACGTGGATGTCGTCGCGGCCATGTGCGGCCCATAGCACCTCCTCCTCGGCGAGCGGGCGCAGCGGGGCGTTGATCGTCTTGATCAGCAACTGCGGCCCCTCGCCGGGCGCGAAGGCCAGCCGGAAGGCTTCGATCAGCCCGACGGGGTTCTTGCGCTGCACCGTGCTCAGGTAGTCGAACACGAACAGGAAGAGAAAGCCCTCGGGGACGCCCAGCCGCAGCGACTCGGGCGGATCGGGCGGCGGCTGCACGGGCGGGGGCAGCGCGATCACCGGGACTGGAGCAACGGCGCCGATGTTCTCGGCCATGAAGCGCGAGTAGACCCAGATCTCATCGACGAGGGCGAACGCGCGCCGCCAGCGCGGCGGAATCGTGTTCGTCTCCCAGCCCCAGATGCCTATCCGCGGCCCGTCGAAGTAGTCATCGCCCAGGCGCTTGACGAGGTCGGGAAGCTCTTCGGCGTTGACCGCGACGATCTCAAAGCCGTGCGCGCCCTCGTGGACGAGGTCCTCGAAGCCATGCCGGCCGTACTCGGCGGCGAGCTCGACGGGCAGCTCGAGGTGGTGCAGGGGCACGCTCACGGTGCTGACCGGAACGCCCGCCGCGCCGAGCGCCTGTACATAGCCGCGCGCCGCGGCGCCCAGCCCCAGCGTGTGTCCCAGGTAGCCGGTCACGCGGACCGCGAGGGCGTCTCCGGTGGCCGGCTCGTGCACGGCGAGGGAGGGCCTGCGCTCCAGCGGGGCTATCCCCGCGGGCGTCTGCGGCGTGGCGGCGCGAGCTGACGCCGGCGCGCCCTCCGGAGCGTGTCCGGGCCGCGCGGGCATGAAGCGCTCGGGGATGCCCAGCTCGTCGCGCCCGAAGGCCCAGCACCAGGCGACGTACTCGGCCCCGTCGGGGCCATCGAGGTCGGGATAGGCGCGCACGACGTCCGGGCGCTCGCGTGCCACGCGGTGAAACAGGTAGCGGTTGATGCCGTACGCGCCGCCCCGCGGCGCGGGTCCCTCCAGCCAGGCGACGAACCGATCGCCGGACGGGCCGTCGAAGAGATCCTCGATCGGCTCCCCGAGCGCCAGCGCGGTGGCGTAGGCCGCCCGCATCGACTCGTCGTAGACCAGACCGCCCGGCAGCCCCCTGCCGACGTCGGCGTGGTGGTCTACATCGCGCCAGCCGCACGCGTGAAGCTCGGCGGCATAGCCGGCGCACAGCTCGTGCAGTACGGGCGAGCGGCTGACCCGCGCCCGGGTCGCGTTCGCGCCCAGCCGATGCGGATGAGCGGGGTCAAAGCCCGGCAGGTGCACAAAGCGCAGCGGCCAGCGTCCATCGACCAGCGGCGCCTGAGGCGGGCCTGTGAGCGTGTGCGCGTGCAGGTTCCAGACGTTGAGGTTGCAGCCCGGATCATCGAGCACGGCCGTCGCGAAGCGAGCCGGCGCGAGCTCCAAAAAGCGCGCCAGCCAGGGCCTGTCCTCCGGGCGCTCGCCGCTGCGGCGGGCGTCCAGCGACCCGAGTGTCTGCTCGACGTGGCCCTGCCACCAGTCCAGGAAGGATGCGGCGCCATCGCTCGCATCGACGCCGACGATCGTCGGCTCCATCCGCCCGACCCGCTCCATCTGCTCGCGCGAGGGCTCCAATCCGTCATCGGGCACGTCCACGGTCAACCGTGGCACGAGCATGACGCTCCTGTCCGCCACAGCCATCTCGACCGGGTCCAGCGACCCCAGCAGCCACGCGCTGCTCGGCAGGTGCACCAGCGGCTCGGCGCTCTGCTG
>DATNLQ010000374.1:0-3411 GCA_035602785.1 Solirubrobacteraceae bacterium | reverse complement strand
CATGGACGAAGAGCGCCGCCGCCAGGTGGTCGGCTTGCACCCCGATCGCGCGCCCACGATCGTCGCCGGCATGATCCTGCTTGAGGAGGCAATGCGCGCGTTCGACCTCGACCAGGTCGAGGTCTCAGAGCACGACATCCTGTTTGGAGGAGCCCTCCGCCTGGCCGGCTCCGGGTGACGGGCGGCCCACGCCGCGACCGCCACAACGGCGCTGGCGCCAAGCCTCGTAGCGCCCGCGCGAGGGCCCAGCGCCATGGGAGGCCTCAGCGCCCGCCGGCGGCTCAGGCCAGGTTGGCTTTGCGCGGGTAGGCCACCGTCGGGTCGGTCAGCACATTGACCAGCGCGGGCCTGCCCGCCGCAAACGCGCGCTCGAGCGCCCCGCACAGCTCCGCCGGGTATTCCACCAGCTCGCCGTGACAGCCCAGCGCCTCGACCACGCTGTCATAGCGGGTGCCCGGACGCAGGTCCGCCGCGACCGAGTAGCCATACAGGAACTCCATCGGGTGCTTCTCCAGTCCCCAGATGCCGTTGTTGCCCATCACCGCAACCACATTCACCCCATGGCGCGCCAGCGTGTCGAACTCCAGCCCGGAGAAGCCGAACGCGCCGTCGCCCAGCAGCACCACCACCTGGCGCTCGGGGTGGGCGAGCTTGGCCGCGAGCGCATAGCCCGGCCCGGTGCCCAGACAGCCGAACGGCCCGGGATCCAGCCAGCAGCCGGGCTGGTAGCTGTCCACCACGCGCCCCGCGTACGACACGAAGTCGCCGCCGTCGCCCACCACGATCGCGTCGCGATCGAGCACCTGCGCGAGCTCTGCATACAGGCGCATCGGGTGAAGCGGCGCGCGATCGTCCTCGCGCTCTGACCGCTCCGCCTCGCGGCGCTCGGTCTCGGTCGCGCGCAGCCCAGAGATCCACGGCTCGCTCGACAGCGCCGCCGCGCCGGCCGCGCCGCGCAGGTCCGCCAGCGTCGCAGCGATCGACCCGTAGCACTCGGCCGCCACCGCGCGCGCGGGGCTACGTTCGGGTTCGGCCGCGTCGATCACCACGATCTCCGTCTCCTCGCCGAACGCGCCGCCGAAGCCCAGGCGAAAGTCCATCGGCACGCCCACCACCAGCGCCACGTCCGCGCCCGTCAGCGCCTGCGAGCGCGCGCGCGAGAAGAACAGCTCGTGATCGGCCGCCAGGCACCCGCGCGCCAGGCCGTTGAGGAAGACCGGGATGCGCAGTGTCTGCGCCAGGTCCGCCAGCGCCGTCTCGCCGTGGGCCCAGTACAGGTCTGTGCCCGCCATGATCACCGGCCGCTCCGCCGCGCGCAGCAGCTCGCCCGCGCGCTCGATCGAGCGCGCGTCCGCAACCCGGCCGCCCGCGCCTGCGGCTCGTCCGTTGCCGGGCTGGGCGGCCTGCGAGGGATCCTGCTCGTACAGGCCCTCCTGCTCGGCCGCCTCCATGAACACGTAGTCCAGCGGGAAGTCCACAAACGCCCCCCCGCCGTGCGGCGCCAGCGCAGCCGCGAACGCGTCGTCGACCAGCCCCGGGATCTCCTCGGTGCTCTGCGCCGTCGCAGCCAGCTTGACCAGCGGGCGCACGAACGGCACGTGATCGATCTCCTGCAGCGACCCCTGCCCCCAGCGCAGCGCCGGCGCGCGCCCGCCCAGGATCACTATCGGCGAGTGGTTGGCCTGGGCCGATGCGATCGCGCTCATCCCGTTGGTCACGCCCGGCCCGGCCGTCAGCGCGCACACGCCCGGCTCGCGTGTCACCTTCGCCCAGCCCTCCGCAGCGAACGCCGCCGTCGACTCGTGGCGAACGTCCACGATGTCGATGCCCTCCTCGCGACAGCCGTCATAGATCGAAAACAGGTGCCCGCCCGACAGCGTGAACAGCTTGCTCACGCCGTGGGCCTTCAGCCTGCGCGCCACCAGGCGCCCGCCATGGAAGGTCTTTGTGTCCTGCATGCTGTCGGTCGACACTGACGGCGACTCTACCTTTTCGCGCCCTCAACGCGCCCGCAGGACGTTAAAAGCGCGCTCACGGGATGCCGCGAGCATCCCCACATCTTGCGCCACGTGCGCAGTGCCCGGAGTGGGACTCGAACCCACACGCCCGTCCTGGGCCATCGATTTTAAGTCGATTGCGTTTACCGATTCCGCCACCCGGGCAATTGGGCCGAGATCAGTTTATGTAAGTCAATCCATGCGTCCGTTGACGCATGAGCGAGATGCTTCCCTGACGCATGGCCGGGTAGAAGGCGCCCAGCCCGGGTAAAGGGCCTGCAGCCCCGCAAACACGGCTGCCTGGACGCGGAAACCCGCAACTCCGGCGCTGCTACCGTGTCTTAGGGGGAGAGCAAGGCAGCGATCGGACATTTCCATGGAGGTCTCCGCCCTAACACACCGAGGGAGCGTCTCGGGCCTGCGTGGCCCGTCACCGCTGCTGCGCCTGCAATCGGACGAGCGCCTGATCGCCCTCACGCGCCGCGGCCAGCATGCGGCCTTCGAGACGCTCTTCTCTCGTTATCAGTCGCGCCTGCTGTCCTTCTGCCGGCACATGCTGTCCTCGCGCGAGGACGCCGAGGACGTCCTACAGGAGGTGTTCGCCGCCGCGTTCAACGCCGTCCTCGCAGACGAGCGCGAGATCAATGTGCGCCCCTGGCTGTATCGGATCGCCCGCAACCGCTCGCTCAACCACCTGCGCCGGGCGTCTGCCGTGGGCGTGGACTCGATGGACGTGCACTTCGCCGACAACGGCCTGTCGACCGGCGACCGGGTCCTGCGCAGGGAGAGCTTTCGCGAGCTCGTCGCCGACGTGCATGAGCTTCCTGAGACCCAGCGCACCGCCCTGCTGCTGCGCGAGATCGACGCGCTGTCCTACGACCAGATCGCCCACGCCATGGAAACGACCGTGCCGTCGGTCAAGTCGCTGCTCGTGCGCGCCCGCATCTCCCTGGCCGAGGCCGCCGAGGCACGCAAGCTCAGCTGCGACGAGGTCCGCCTCGAGCTCGGCGAGGCAGCCGAGGGCCTGAGCAAGCTCAGCCCGCCCGCCCGCCGCCACGTGCGCAGCTGCGATCGCTGCAGATCCTTCAAGGCGCAGCTCAAGGAGAACAACCACGCGCTCGCCGCCATCTTCCCGGTCGGCCCGCTGCTGCTCGCCAAGAAGCTGCTGCTGACCAAGCTCGGCACGACCGCCTCGGCCGGCGGCGCCCACGTCGCCGGCGGCGCCGGCGTGGGCGCAGGCGCCGGGGCCGGGGCCGGCGCCTCGGTCGGAGCGGGCGCAGTCGCCGGTGCCAGCGCAGCCGGCGGCTCGGGCCTTGCCGGCGGAATGCTCACCGCCGGAGCCGGCGCCATCGCCACCAAGGCCGTCGCCGGGCTGGCCGCCGCCGCGATCGTCACCGCCGGCGCCGTCGCAGCC
>DATNLQ010000293.1:0-4816 GCA_035602785.1 Solirubrobacteraceae bacterium | reverse complement strand
TATCGCGGCTCGCAAGCGGTGTCCGATGTCAGCCGGCCCGGGCGGGCTGTAGTCTCAGCCCGATGCGACGAAGTTACCGCGGGCGTTCACGCTAACCGTGACGTGGGTTGCAATCCCACCGGTCACCGGACAGGGCGCGCTCCCGGATAGGAGAAATGCGCGAGCCGCGCTGATCGGCGGCACCAGGAACCCGTTTTCACCTGACATCTCCGCGATAAACTTTGCTTGATTGGAAGGGTCAACATCCAGGTTCGCGCAGACAGTTCCGCCTTCGAGTGTCAACGAGGCGACCTGCGAGCGGAACGTCGCGAGATCGTGTCCGTACGGGCTCGTCACAAAGAAGGCGCGGAAATCCGCACCCTGTCGGAACACGAGCAGTAGCGTCAGCGCAGCGGCCAGCAACGCAGCCCCCTTCAGCCACGCCGACGCGCCGAGCAAGACCGGACGCATTCCAACAGCAAGCGCACTGAAGAATAGAAGGAGTGGCATCGCCATGTAGTGAATGTCCCGCTGCTGGCTTTGCACAAGCGCAGGCAACGCCGTAGCTCCCGCAGCCCCGAGGACGGCTATCACAAAGAAATCTCGACGCCTTAGCGCAGCGAAAGCCGCTGCGATCCCGCCAACCAACAGCGCGGCATACACTGCAGTGAGTAGATCCGAGGGAGCCAACAGCGATCTGTAGTAACGGAGGTTCTCGTGTACAAACTGAAGGCCATTCTTCGCGTATGCCGTACTGGATGTCGTGGCCGGATACGCCACTGCGACGAAGTACACAACTGGCAACAGTAGATTCCAAAACCCAACACGCGCGAGGACCGTCGACGTCTTCGATCCAAGACGTCGAAGCTTGTCGGTTTGCTGCCAAGAGCAGTAGAGCGCAATGACCAACAGGCCGATGTAGAGCAGGTCGCTGACCACCGCGAATGTCCACGCGGCCCCGCTGGCCGCAGACCAGGCTACGGTGCTCCTTGCAGTCTTGGCGCTCATGGCGCGTTCGTGGGCCAACAGGCCCACACCAAGGGCCAGAAAGCCGCCAGAGTGCACGATGTTCGATGACCAAAGGGCTGTGGGAAGCCATGCCGCGGTCGCGGTGAACAGGCCGGCAATCCACCATGCGTCGACAGAACTCCATCTGGTCTTGGTTCCGACCCGCAACCAGATGACCAGTCCCGTCGCGAACACAAGGGAGTTGAATATCAGGAAAGGCACGACGGATCCCGCCCCGAAGGCCTCGGTACCGATCGCCCAGAAGAAGTTGGCGATGTACTTGCCGGTATTGATGTGATCGTCCGACAGGTTTCCCAAGGATCGGTTAAAATAGGTGACGTTGAGAAAGTCGTCGGCCCAGAAGCCGCTGCGCGAGACGGCGGTGATCCACACGATCGCGCTCAGGACGATTGCCGCGAAGGGCAGCGCGATGAACCGGCCAGTCCCCATACCGCGGGGTGAGCGCTCTGTCTCAGCCTTCATGGCTCGAACATCAAGCTGGCCGTTGCACCGTGCTCTGCAGAAGCAAGAACATTCGCTCATCATTCTCGGGCATGGCCGGATCGGACGCGAGCGTATTACCCACGTTCGCACGGTCAAGAATGTTCCAGCCTGCACGCCCCACGAGACGCTCCAAGCCTGTGGGCGAGAGAATCCAGTAGTTCGTGGGGTCGTTATTGGTCTCGTCGGGCGCGACGAGATAGCCGACGGGAAGATCCGCGATCGGCGTCCTCGCAGGTCCCGCGAAGCGTGCGACCCTGGTGCTCAGCAAACAGTACAAAGATCGCGAGGCCAACTCCCGCAGCGTATAGAACGGATTTTGGAGGTGATACAGGATCCCGAGCAGGAACACGAGCCCATACCGCTCACGTGGTACCGCGAATTGGCGGTCGAGGTCAACGTCGTGGATCTGGACGCGCGAGCCGAGATGGTCGCGCAGTGCCCGTGCTCCACGCAAACCGTTCATATTGGTGGCTGCCGTGTCGATGATGTCGACCTGCCAGCCAGCAACGTCCTCCAGCGCGAAGGCGAGGTCACCGTCCGCTGCACCGATGTCGGCGACTGGCAGGTTATGCGCGAGCCTGTCCAGGTCGCGGTTCTCTCCCGTGAGCATCTTGTCGATGTGGAAGAGATTGCCGAGTATGTCGTATGGATACCAGGGGACATCGTCGCCGACAATCGCGCGCGCGGCCCTCAAACGTGCCATCTGGGCGTCAGCCGCACCCACGAGGTCATCTATATACACGGTTGCTCCTCATCAGAGTCCGCGGTTGTCGAGCAACAGGCATGCGGATGAGCATACCCGGTGGTGAACCACAACGTCTCCAGACTGCTTGTGGCAAGGTCAATTAGGCATCCCCAGTACCTGCACAGAATCCCTCAGCATCCTGCCGCCGATCGCGATACGCTGGACGCGTGCCGCATGACGAAACCATCGAGCGAGCCGAGCCTGAGCTTATCTGTTGGCCGCTCGATCACTATTACAGCCCAATCGCTAATACCCGAGCACTCAGCCGAGAGCCTGCGCGATCGCGTGTGTGGCCCGTCGACGCCCCCGACAATCCAGGTATTGACTGGAGACCGGGCCACCAGGTCGCACTCGTACTAGCCCTGGCGGAACAAGTCGACTTTCCCATCCCGGATGGCCCTACTGGAGATTCCCGCGACTATCACGCTGACAACACGATGTTTTCCAGGCTCGATGCCTGGATGCTTCAGGCGATGCTGCGATATTTCCGTCCTCGACGTATCATCGAAGTAGGATGCGGCTGGTCTTCTCTGATGACTTCCCGCGTGAACCGTGAGTGCTTCGACTGCTCTATCGATGTCACTTGCATCGAGCCCTATCCGCCGGACTTCATCGCCGACGGAATCGAGGGGATCACTCGCCTACTGGTCTCACCTGTGGAGCAGGTGCCTGTAGAGACCTTTCTCGAGCTTAAGGATGGAGACTTCCTCTTCATCGATACGTCCCACACGGTGAAGACAGGAGGGGATGTGGTATTCCTGCTCCAAGAGATACTCCCACGTCTGGCAGCGGGGGTGATCGTGCACATTCACGACATCTTTCTCCCTTGGGACTACCCAATCGAATGGGTACTTTCGGGGAGGGCGTGGAACGAGCAGTATGCCGTGCGCGCCTTTCTTGCGTTCAACGCAGCGTTCGAGATACTCATCGGAGTCGGCTGGCTGAGTCAGTATCGGTCAGACGTATTGGCATCCGTGCTGCCAGCATATCCCGAGACGTACAAAGACGGCGGTGGTTCGCTGTGGGTGCGGCGCATACACGGCACGTCAACACCCAGCCAAGCACGACCAGATGACGTTTCGCAAAACGCCGAGCTTCGACTCAGGCTGGACGACGCACTAGCTCGCTATCAACATCTTCGTGAGAGGAAAGCGGTACGCGTCGCACTGCAGCTCGCTCATCTCCGCCGGCGCCTGGCGACGACGGTTCACCGTAGATGACCTCGCCGAGCACTCGCGATACGACACCCTTCGAACATTTTTCAGCGATGAGTTCTTGGCCAGCGTGCGACAGGTGCCGCCACAACTGATCGTCGGTGCACAGCCTGATCGTCTCGGCGGCGATCGCGCGAGAGTCGTCGGCGACTAGCAGGGGGGATGCCCCGACGAGCTCGCCTTCGACATACCTGGCGACGAGGCCCTCCGCCCCTATCGAGGTCGTCACCACGGGCAACCCGGCCGCCAGGCACTGTGTGACTTTCCCCTTCATCCCCGCTCCATAGCGAAGCGGGGCCACCAGCAGCCGCGAGCGCTGCAGCAACGGCCGCAGGTCCTCCACCCAGCCGGCAACGTCCACCAGCGGCGAGGCGAGCGCCTGCACCTCGGGCGGCGGGTCCGAGCCGACGATCGTGACGCGCACGTCGCCCAACTCGGTCCATACCGCCGGCATGATCTCGCTGACCAGGCGCCTCGCCGCGTCAATGTTCGGCACGTGCTCGAAACTCCCTACGAACAGGATCCCTGCGCGATCCTCCGCCGGCGAGACGCTCTGCTCGACGTCGTGCACGTTGGGCACCACCAGCACCCTCGTGCCCGGCACATCGCGTTCGACCTGGCCGCGCTCCTCGTCGGTTACCACAAGTGTCGCGTCGCTCGCACGGATCATCGCCAACTCGAGCTCCCGCAGGGCCCTGGCCTTTGGTGTGATCGAGCCGACGTCTATGCTGCCGTTGCTTGGAGCAGCCGCGCCCGTAGGGATGACCAGCCCATCTTTGCGAGCTTCGCGCAGCCAGTGCAGGTCGACGGTGTCATATGCAACCCTGGCCGCCGGGGCGACCTCGCGCACCGTATCCAGCCAATGGCTGGTGACGTGAGGCCGGGAGAGGATAGCCGCGTGCAGGGAGGCTCCTATCGCCGCCAGCTCGGCCTTAACATCGAACCCTCCGTACAGCACCTCGATCCCCAGGCGCTGCAGCCGGCGCGTATATGGCTGCACGCCCGCGAGGTTGTCGGGCAGGAACGTGACGCGAGCGCCGAGCCCTATCAGCGCCTGCATCATGCACAGCATTCGCAGAGAACCTGAGTCCCGATCCCACATCGGCACCCGATGGTCGATCACCAGCACGCGCGGGCCGCGATGGCGATCCGCTGCGGCTTTGGCGTTCTCGAGAGATGGCAGCCTGTGCTCGGCGTCCAGCCTCTCGCGCCACTTCGCGACGAACTTCTTGCGGTTGCGCTCCTGATGGCGCTTGTGGCCGGCGTTCGGATCAGTCCCGGCGGTGGCACCCTCGACGTGCACCACCACCGCCTCCGGCTCGTACATCACACGCAACCCCCGCTCGCGCGTCTGGAAGCACAGATC
>DATNLQ010000273.1:0-3310 GCA_035602785.1 Solirubrobacteraceae bacterium | reverse complement strand
GAGGTCGCGTCGGGCGCGGTCCAGGGCGCTGGCTCCGATCAGCGCCCGCGAGCCGCAGATCCGGGCTGCCTGGCCTGAGATCAGCAGCGCGGATTCGTAGAGTGCGATGCGGCATTCGACGGCGAGCACGGCTGGGTCGATGGTGGGCTGGGTGTCTAATGGTTGGTCGAGCACGGTGGTGGTGTGGTCGAGCCAACGGTTGATCGTGCTTTTGGCGATGCGCATCCGGCCGAGGCTGTGTGCCTGCACCGCGTCCAGCCTTGCTGGGTCGAGCGCGGCGAGGCTCTCGGTGAGGATGCGGTCGGCGAGCCCGGCCCAGGTTGCTGAGGTGCGGATCGCGTCGCGGGAGAAGTAGGGCTCGCGCGAGAGCTCGCCGGGCGCGCCGAGCAGCGCGAGCACAGGCGTGGCGTGAAACTCGACGCGGTGGCTCTCTGAGGAGCGCAGGCCCGAGGCGCGATACCAGCCGCGGTCGATGTTCACGCGGCTGGTCGTGTCGATATATGCGAGGCGCCGGGAGCCGTCTTGGTCGGCGGCGATGACGAGTGCGCGCTGCACACCCCCAGCGCCGGAGCAGAACGTCTTGACGCCCCGCAGCACCATCTGGCCGTCGACTTGCTCGAGTCGGGCGGGTGGTCCCTCGCCGGCGGCTGGGTCAGCGCCCCACACGCCGAGCAGCAGCCTGCCTTCTCCCATCTGCGCGAGCTCGGCGGAGCGCAGCGGCTCGGGGCCGGCGAGCGTGAGGCGCTCGATGCCGTTGAGGTGCCCGTCGAGAATGCGCGCAGTCGAAGCATCCGCGGCGGCCACAGCGCGCACGAGCCGCACTTCGCCTGCGAGCCCATCCGACGGGGGTGCGAGGGCGCCGACCGTGGCGAGATCGCTGAAGTTCTCGATGGGGAAACGCGGCTCGCGGTCAAGATCGCTTGCCCGGGCGGCGATCCGCTCGAGCGTCTGCTCCAGGCTCTCGACGGGTGTGGCGCGTGTGCGCTCCGGCGGCGCCTGGACGCTCACGCTGGGACTCCACTCGCGAGGGCGCGGCGGCAGCCCATCGGGGCGAGCAGCAGACCGTGAGCGCGGACTGCCGCTGTGAGCGCCGGCAGCAATGCGAGGGTGTTCTGGCAGCCGGCTCGTCTGGCTCCGGGCCCGAGGGCGTCGTGCATCAGGACCGCGCCGCCGTCGGCGAGCTGGGTGCGCGCGTGGGCGAGCATTGCCTGCGGCTGATCGCCGCGCCAGTCGTGTGTGTCGATCGACCAGCGCACGAGCTGTAGTGCGAGCCGGCCGGCAACACGGTGGGTGGCGTCTGTGTGGATGCCCCACGGTGTCCGCCACAGCCGTGGCCGCACCCCCAGGGTCGCTAGCGCGGCGAGCGCCGACTCGCTGTCGTGCTGTAGCTCTGCTTCGGTGAGCTCGGTGTGACGGATGTGACGGTGACAGTGAAGCTGTATGTCGTGTCCGGCGGCGAGTACCCGGTGTGCGAGATCGGGGTAGGCGAGCACTCGCTCGCCTACCATGAAGAACGTCGCGGCTGCGTGGCAGGACTGGAGCTGCCGCAGGATCTGCGGTGTCCAGCTTGGGTCGGGACCGTCGTCGAGGGTGAGGCTCAGCATGCGTGCCACGTTGCTGGGATGCCTGGGCGCGAGACCGGCGGGCGTCGTGCTGGTCACGACTGGTCCTGATACTCGCGCAGGAACCCCTCGAACAAGCGGCGATGGCCCTCCTCGTCGTGGAGGATCGCGATCACCATGTCGTTCGTCACCGGGTCTGACTCCTCGGTGGCGTCGATGATCTGGTTGTAGTAGTCGATCGCGCCTGTCTCGGCCTCGATCACGCCCTTGATGACGTGCACGACGTCGGTCTGGCGCTCGGGCGGCTGCAGGTAGGACTGTTCGGCTTGAAAGTCCATCGAGCCGGGCACGATCCCGTAAAGCTCCTTGATGCGGTTGGCGAACTGGGTGGCGTGCCCGAGCTCCTCTTGGATGTCCTCGGCCAGGGACTTGATGATCTCCTGTGCGCGCACGCCGTCCGGGTTGACGGAGTTGGCCAGATAGCTCATCACGGTCTCGATCTCCATCCAGTACGCCTTGGTGAGCATCTCGGTGATGCGCTCGCGCTCCTCGCGGGCATCCTCGGCGAGTATCCCGGTGCTGCTTTTCACTGCCGACATGGCGGCTCCCTTACGCTGACGGTTTCTGGTGATCGCTTACCCGGCGACGGCCGGACGCAACCGGCTGTGCTCCCCGGACTTTGGTGAGACCTGCTCGGTCAGGTCATGCGGTGTTCCTCGAGCCAGTGGTCGAGGGTCCTCGTTGCTCATCAGCTCCAGGTGGATGCCGGCAGGTTTCGGCGATGGGGCCAGGAGCCTCATCGCGGTTCGCCACAACGCAGTGGTCGCCATTGTTTGCTCCCTTCCTTCACGTCCTGGGAACTACCCGCTCGAGCCGGCACGAACCGGACAGGCTGGAAGGGCGCTGGTTTGGCGGCGGTCGGGCGCTGGGTACTGTGGAACGGTGTGTGAGGGGCTGGCGGCATTGGCGGGGGCGCGGCGATCCCACGGTTGAGGCGTAGCAATTGCGCGGCGGCGGGCATCTCGCGGCGGCGGCGCGGTCGTGGCTTTGAGTACCTGGATCCCGACGGGCATCGGGTCGATGACCCGGAGGTGTTCGAGCGGATCGCGGAGCTGGTGATCCCGCCGGCTTGGCGGGATGTGTGGATCTGCATGGACCCGCGTGGGCATCTGCAGGCCACGGGGGTCGATGCGGCTGGCCGCAAGCAGTACCTCTACCACGCTCGTTGGCGTGCTCACCGCGATCGGCGCAAGTTCGACTCGATGCTCGCTTTTGGGGCGGCGCTACCGCGGTTGCGTCGCGGTGTGGCGCACGACTTGAAGGTCGACGACGGCAAGCGTGTGCGGTTGGATCAGTTGACGGAGCGGCGGGTGCTGGCGTGCGCGGTGCGGCTGTTGGATCTCGGGTTCTTTCGTATCGGCTCGGAGGATTACGCGGAGCGCAACGAGTCCTACGGGTTGACGACGATGCTGCGCGAGCATGTGTCAGTGGGCGAGCGCGAGGTGATCTTTGACTTCCCGGCGAAGTCCAGGCAGCGGCGGGTGCAGGCGATCGCCGATCCCGAGGCGCTTGCGATGCTCGCCGCGCTCAAGCGGCGGCGCACGGGCTCACAGCTGCTCGCCTATCGTGCTGTGGATGGCTGGCGCGAGCTGACGGCCGAAGAGGTCAACGCCTATCTGAAGCGCAAGTCAGGTGGCCCATTCACCGCTAAGGACTTCCGCACTTGGAACGCGACTGTGCTCGCCGCG
>DATNLQ010000271.1:0-9702 GCA_035602785.1 Solirubrobacteraceae bacterium | reverse complement strand
GTTCTTGATCCTTTGATCTGTACATGGCCGCGTCGGCGCGCTGTACTAGCTCCTCGCCCGTGCGTGCGTCAGTGTCTGCGCAGGCGACCCCGGCGCTCGCGCGCAACTCGGCGGTCCCAGACGAGAGCTCAAAGCTGTTGCCGATCGCCTCGCACATCCGCTGCGCTGCGCGCATGGCTACATCGGGCCCCGGGATACCCCGCATGAGCACGAGGAACTCGTCGCCTCCCAGGCGCCCGGTATCGTCGCCGTCGCGACTCGCTACCGTCAGACGCTCCGCGACCAAGACCAGCAGCTCGTCGCCAGCGGCGTGGCCGAGGGTGTCGTTGACGGCCTTGAAGCCGTCGAGATCGAGGTAGATGACAGCCGTGTGCGCCGAGTCGCCCAGCTCGAGCTCACGCTCCAGCGCACCCAGGATCGAGTGGCGGTTGTAACACTGGGTGAGGGCATCGATCGTGGCACGCCTCTCCAGCTCCTGGAGCGCTGCCATCTCCGCCGAGACGTCGATGATCTCGACCAGCACGTGGTTGCGATCCCGCTCGTTGAGGAAGTTGTGCAGGGTCGTGTCGATCCACATGTAGCTGCCATCCTTGCGTTTGCGGCGACAGCGCATCTGCTGGGCGCGGCGCGTGGACAGCATCGTGAGCCATCCCTCGACCGCGCGACCCTGGTCTTCGGGGTGGATCTGGTCGAGCACGTGTTGGCCGATCAGCTCCACGGCTGTGTATCCGAACATCTGCGTGAACGCCTCGTCGGAGTCCAAAACGGTGCCGCCCTCGTCCTCAAGGAGGGTGGAGAAGCGGGGCGTCGCGGGCTGCGGCTCGTCGCTGGCTAGCTCCTCGTCAGTCTCCTCGTCCGTCGGGATCAGGATGCACAACATGATGTTGTCGGCCTCTAGGAGGTTGAGGAAGTGCAGTGTCATCCAGCGAGAGGGTCTCTTGAGCATGCGCACCTTCCCTTCGCCAGCCCCCACTCGTTTGGCGCGCAGCCAGACGTCGACCATCGCTTTTCGATCCGCCGCCACGACGCCGTCGAAAACCGCCCGTCCCTCAAACGCCGCCTGACCCCACAGCGGCACGGACTTCGGGATCTCCACGATCAGCCCATCGCTTGCCAAACCACACACGAGGGCGTCGGGGTGCTCGCGCAGCAGTGCCTCGGCGGCGAGCTCGACGGTGTGGTCGTGCTGGCCTACCGTGCTCGACATGGATCGGTTCCCTTTGGCGGTTGACGGGACGTCGTCGTTTATCTGGATCGACCAGCCCGAGAATGCTCATTACCAAGAGCGCGTCCTGTGGACACATGCTGGTCGGCCGCCAACGTGGCTGACCAGCAAGGGTTCGTCCTGAGCGAGAGCGAGCAATGTTCGTCGCGGGTTGAGCTGCAGTCAGGTCGATGCGCCCGCGCGCTGAGTCGCGTTGCGCAGCATCTGCCCGGCGATGACGAGTTGCTGGATCTGGCTGGTTCCCTCGTAGATGCGAAACAGGCGTGCGTCGCGATAGAGGCGCTCGACGGGGACGCCCCGCATGTAGCCCGCGCCGCCGTGTATCTGTACGGCGCGATCGGCGATGCGCCCGACCGCCTCGCTGGCGAAGTACTTGCTGGCGGCGGGTGCCATGCGCCGGTCCGCGCCGCTGTCGTAGGCGCGGGCACTCTCCAGCACGAGCGCACGGGCCGCCAGGTATTCGGTTTGTGAGTCGGCGAGCATCCCCTGGATGAGCTGGTGCTCTGCGATCGGCTTGCCGCCCTGCCTGCGGTCGAGCGCAAAGCTCAGCGACTCATCCACGAGCCGCTCGGACAGCCCGACGCACAGGGCCGCGATGTGCAGCCGCCCGTGCGCGAGGCACCGCATCGCGGTCAGGTATCCGGTGCCCTCGCTGGCGCCCACGAGCGCGGACTCGGGCACGCGGACCTCGTCGAGGTACACGTCGGCGGTCCAGGCACCGGCCTGACCCATCTTTGTGTCTTTGGGAGCGACGCTGAGTCCGGCGGCGCCGCGCGGGACCATGAACACAGAGATCCCCTGGCTGGGCTTCTCGGCCTTGCTGGTGCGGGCGAAGACCATGAACAGGTCGGCGTTGGGCGCGTTTGTGATGTAGCGCTTGGCGCCGTCGATGATCCATTCGACGCCGTCGCGTCGAGCGCGCGTCACGAGCCCGGCCGGATCAGAGCCGGCCTCCGCCTCGGTCAGCGCGAACGCGGCGGTCACCGCCCCGGAGGCGAGACCGGGGAGCAGGTGGCGCTTCTGCTCGTCCGTGCCGCCCTCGATCAGCACATGGCCCGCGATGCCGTTGTTGGTCCCGAACATCGACCGGAACGCCGGTGTCGTGTAGCCCAGCTCGAACACGAGCTGCACCTCCTCGGTCATCGTCATGCCAAGCCCGCCGTGCTCGATCGGAAGCGCGAACCCATAGAGGCCCATGTCGATCGCCTGCTGACGGATGCGATCGGGGATCGCGTCGTCCTCCTCGATCGTCGTCTCTGCCGGGACTACCTCGGAGCGCACGAATTGCCTTACCGCGCGCACCATGTCCTGCAAGTCGTTGTGCTCCATCGCTTATCTCCTGGACGGGCTCGCGAGCCCGTCGCCTATGGCGGCGCACCGCCGCAGCAGCGGTGCCGCGCGATAGCGGGCCTCGCCGAGTTCCCTGTGCAGCGCGTCGAGGATCCCGAGCAGATCTGCCAGCCCCGCGATCCCTGCCCATTCGACGGGTCCGCGGGGATGGTTGACTCCGAGCTTTAGGCCGGCGTCGATGTCCTCGGGCGTCCCGTTCCCTTCGCCGATCAGGAAGGCCGCCTCGTTGACGAGCTGGGCTACCACGCGACCCAGCACGAGGCCCGGCCCGTCGCCGACCCACTCGGGATGACGCCCGAGCGTGCGCACGAACTCCTCGAGGCGCTCGGCGGCCACTGGGTCGGTGCGAGGCGTGCGTGTCAGCTCGATGAGCAGTGACCCCTCGAGCGGCGGGAGGAGGTGCAGGCCGGCCGCCTCGGGATCGGTGTCGTGAAGGGAGCCGTCCCGGACGACAACGGCTCTCGCGCCTGCGGATGCGCCACCGATCGCGAGCCACGGTTGCGAATGGTCAGCGACGTGCCAACCGGCTGCCTGCGCGTCGCGTCGTAGCGCATCGAGCGCTGCGCCGCTGCCTTGGATCGCAAGGGCCCGCTCGTTCCCACCACCCGCCGTGGGCACCTCCGGGTCCGCCGGCGCCTGGCGCTCGCCATACTCGTACCACCCCTGCCCGGTCTTGCGGCCGAGGCGTCCCGCGGCGACCATGCGGGCAGCGAGGGGCGACGGCTGGTAGCGGGGCTCTCCGTAGCTCTGCCGGTAGAAGCCCTCGGCCACCGCGTGGTTCGTCTCGATGCCGATGAGGTCCATTAGCTCGAACGGGCCCATGCGAAAGCCGCCGGCCATCCTCATGATCCGGTCCACCTGCCCGATCGTGGCCTGCTGTTCCTGAACGATACGCAGCGACTCGAGAAAGAACGGTCGGTTGACGCGGTTGACGAGGAAGCCGGGCACGTCGGCGGCATCTATGACGTGCTTGCCCATCGCCTCGGCCACCGCGCGAGCCATCGCCACCGCTTCGGGAGAGCTCGCGATGCCGGGGACGACCTCGGCCAGCCGCATCACCGGCGCGGGGTTGAAGAAGTGAAGGCCGACGACTCGCTCGGGTATCGGCGTCCCGGCGGCGATCTCGGTCACCGACAGCGAGGAGGTGTTCGTTGCGAGGACGCACCGTGGCCCACAAATGTCCGCCAGGCGCCCGAATAGCTCGACCTTGAGATCCAGGCGCTCAGGCACCGCCTCGATCACGATCTCGCAGGCAGCCAATCCATCGAGGTCTACGACCGGCTGCACGCGCGCTCGAATCGCCGAGGCATCATCGGCCGCGATGCGGCCCTTGTCCACTTGGCGCTGGAGCGCCAGGTGGATCGTCTCTGTCCCGCGCTGCAGCTGCTCGGGCATCGCATCGCACAGGAGAGTTTGAGCGCCGGTTTGGGCAGCCAGCTGAGCGATGCCGGCGCCCATCGTGCCGGCGCCTACGACGCCGATGATCGAGGGAAGCGCCACCTACACGCCCGCCGGTGCCACATTCTCGAAGATGGCGGTCATCCCCTGACCACCCCCGATGCACATCGTCTCCAGTCCATAGCGTCCACCGCGACGGCGCAGCTCTCGTAGCAGGGTGGCCAGGATCCTGGCGCCCGTCGCTCCAACGGGATGACCCAGGGAGATGCCCGACCCGTGCACGTTGACGCGCTCCAGCCCGTCTGGCAGGTCCCACTCGTGCAGGACCGCCAGCGCCTGCGCCGCAAACGCCTCGTTGAGCTCGATCAGGTCCATGTCATCCATGCTCAGCCCGGCTCGTTGCAGCGCCCGCCGCGTCGATGGGATTGGGCCGATGCCCATCATCTCCGGTGCCACGCCCGCGACCGCCCACGTCACGAGGCGCGCGAACGGCTGCAAGCCGAACTCGGCTGCCTTGTCCGGGTGTGTGACGACGCAAACCGCCGCGCCGTCGTTCTGACCGCTAGCGTTGCCCGCGGTCACCGTCGCCTCGGGGTCGCTCTGAAGCATCAGCGGCCGCAGGGTGCCGAGCCGCTCGAGCGTCGTATCCGCGCGCGGGTGCTCGTCGCGGTCGATCAGCCGCTCCACTCCACGGTTCTCTACGGCCACGGGGACAATCTCCTGCGCGAAGGTGCCGCTCTCGTGAGCGGCGACCGCGCGCTGGTGCGAGCGCAGCGCCAGCTCGTCCTGCTCCTCGCGCGAGATCGCATAGCGCAGGCGTACGTTCTCGGCGGTTTCGATCATGCCCCCGGGCACCGGATGGTGGATGCCGCCGGCCGTCACTCGCGGCCGCGCGAGCCTATCCTCCAGCCTCACGCCACCACCTTTGACACCCCAGCGCATGCCCATCGCATAGAACTCGGCTTGACTCATGCTCTCGGCGCCGCCCGCGAGAACGAGATCCGCCACCCCGGTCTGGACCTCCATGCAGCCGAGCATGATCGCCTGCAGGCCAGAGCCGCAGCGCCGGTCAAGCTGAAGCCCCGGCACCTCGATCCGCAGTCCGGCGTCGAGCGCAGCCACCCGGCCGATCGCCGGGGCCTCGCCGTTTGGATAGCACTGACCGAGAAGTACATCGTCGATCTCCTCGGACGGCAGCGAGGTGCGCTGCAGAAGCTCCCGGATGACCGTCGCTGCAAGCGTCGCGGGCGCCACGTCGCGGAAAACGCCGCCGAAACCTCCGACGGCGGTTCTGAGCGGCTCGCAGATCACGGCATCGCGCACGGCCGGCGAGCCTAGTTCAGGTCCGCCATGTGCGCTCGCTGACCCAAGGGCGTTACCGCGACCGCCTGATTTTGCGCGCCGCACTGTGACTAGGGAGCGTCCGGAGCCTGCGGTCGAGCCTCGTAGATCGACTGCAGCTGGAAGTAGGCGTCGAGGCCCTCGGGGCCGAGCTCGCGTCCGATGCCGCTCGCCTTCACTCCACCGAACGGGGCGGCGGGGTCCAGCACGTAGTGGTTGATCCCGATGCTGCCAGTTTGTACGCGCCTAGCGACGTCCTGGCCGCGTTCGGTGTCGTGGGTCCACACGCTGCCGCCGAGCCCGAACTCGGAGTCGTTGGCAATCGCGACAGCATCGTCGACATCCTCGTAGGGGATCACGGCGAGTACCGGTCCGAAGATCTCCTCGCGGGCGATAGTGCAGCTGTTGTCCACGTCGGCGAAGATCGTGGGCTGCACGAACCAGCCGCGATCCTGCTCCGGCGGACGACCACCTCCAGCAATGACCCGGCCGCCCTCGGCGCGTCCCTTCGCGATGTACCCCTCGACGCGCTCGCGCTGACGGGCACTCGCCAGGGGACCGATCTGCGTGGCCGGGTCGAGGGAGTTACCGACCACGAGCGCGCCCGCGAGGTCGCCGAAGACTTCCAGGATCTCGTCATAGCGCGAGCGAGGGGCGAGCACTCTCGTCCCGATGTTGCACGTCTGGCCGTTGTTCATGAGCGTCGCGGTGAACAGGGCTTTGCTGGCCTCTGTTAGGTCGGCGTCGTCGAGGACAATCGCGGCGGACTTGCCGCCGAGCTCGAGCGTCACGGGGCGAAGCAGCTCTCCGCAGCGCCGCGCGATCACGCGACCCGCTGCACTGGACCCGGTGAACGCGATCTTGTCGATGCCCGGATGTTCCACCAGGTAAGCCCCGACCTCACGACCAGCGGGCACGATGTTCACGACACCGGCCGGCAACTCGGCCTCGAGGATCGCCTCGGCGAGCAGCAGGCTGTCGAGCACGGTCTCGGGGCTCGGCTTGATCACGACGGTGCATCCCGCCGCAAGTAGCGGCGCGAGCTTGAACAAAGCCAGGGATTGCGGGTAGTTCCATGGCACGATCGCCCCGACGACGCCGACCGGCTTGCGCAGCACGTGAATGGTGCCTCCGAGCAACCCCGGGCGGTCTTCCTGCAGCGCGGTCTGGCGGATCAGCCCCGCGTAATAGCGCGCGAGCACGGCCGGGAAGGCGGCCTCGATCTGCAGCGAGATCGAAATCGGCATGCCGTTCTGCAGCGAGACGCGATATGCGGTCTCCTCGCCGCGGCGCTCCAGCGCCCCAGCGAGTCGCTCCAGCGCCTGCGCACGATCCTCAGCCGACCAGGACGACCACCCGCGCGGATCCTCGAACGCCCCACGTGCCGCGTTCACCGCCGCGTCGATGTCGGCGTTGGTCCCGTCCGGCACTGACCCAACGAGCTCCTCGGTGCTCGCGGCGAGGACGGATATGCGGTCCGAGCCCTGCGGCTTGATCCACTCACCCCCGATAAAAAGCTCATCGCTGTCGATAGTCGTTTGCGTGCTCATCGGCGGTCCCTCCTTGTATTCGGTACGTGATACGTCCGAGATCAGACGCAACGGTGCAGCCTACTCTCTCCGCAGCCGAATGCAACATTAATTGGGTGATGCTACAGATGCAATTTGGGGCCACCCATGCTACATTGGGGCCCTTGAGGCCTCCCAATGTCCGCAGACGGCTGCCATTTCTTGGCGTCCTCGGCGCGAGAGCAGGGAGGCGTTGAGATCAATACAACGGAGTGAGAGGAGATGGGGTCGATGCATCTAAGGGGTTTGGCGCGGGCTGCGCTCGCGCTCTCAATTTTCGTAGTTCTGGCAGCGCCGTCGGGCGCGGACGCGACGCCCGTGGAAGGACCGTCGGGGTCGGCGTTCTATACGCCCCCCTCGCCCTCCCCGGCAGGTACGGCGGGCGAACTAGTGTGGTATCGGCCGGCGACGCTCAACCTGAACGTGACGCTTCCGACCGTCAAAGCGTGGACGGTGCTGTATCAGTCGACGGGTCAGCAGGGTCAGCCCGACTGGGTGACCGGAACCGTGATAGCGCCGACCGCCAAGTGGACCGGAAAAGGTGAACGGCCGGTCGTCACATATGCCGAGGGCACGCAGGGGCTCGCGCACCAGTGCGCGCCGTCGCTGCAGATGACGGAAGGCACCGAGTACGACGGCGGCGCGATCATCGAATCCCTGAAAAAGGGCTACGCGGTCACCGTCACCGACTACCAGGGCTACACCAACGGTGCGGTCCCGACCTATTCGGCCGGCAAGGCCGAGGGTCAGGCGGTGCTCGACGCGGTGCGTGCGGGACGGCAGGTCCCGGGTTCCGGCATCACGGAAAAAGATCCGGTGATCGTGTGGGGCTACTCGCAGGGTGGCCAGGCCGCCAGCTGGGCGGCCGAGCTGCAGTCCAGCTACGCGTCCGACGTGAAAACGATCGGGCTCGCCGCCGGCGGCACCCCTTCCAACCTGCAGGCCGTCGGTGGATTCGACAACGCGTCGGTCGGGACCGCTTTCGGGTTGGACGGACTGATCGGTCTCAGCGAGGCCTACCCGGAAGCTTTCAACCTCGCCGAATTCAGCAATGCGGCTGGTCTTGCAGCGGCCGGGAAGCTGCTGAGCGAGTGCGCGATCCAGTCGCTGGCGGAATTCCGCGGCGTCAACAGCGACGAATACACCATCGGCAACAAGTCGTTTACGCAGCTCGAGGCCGAACACCCGGCTATTGAAAAAGTGTTCAAGGAACAGGAACTGGGGACGAAATCGGTTCCCGTGCCCGTCTACCACTACCACGGCCTCGAGGACGAGTTCGTGCCGGTGAAGCAGGACGTCGAACTGCACCAGAAATGGTGTGAACTGGGCGTAAAGGACGACTTCCAGCTGTATCCAGGCGATCACCTGCTGACAGACCCCACGGCCATCGGCAACGTGATCAAGTGGATCGAAGAAAGGGTTGCTGGCAAGACGGCGCCGAGCACGTGCGGGGATCACTCCGCGAGCGCGACGCTACCGTCCTCGGCTCGCTTGGCGCCCGAGACAGGCGATCTGATCATCCCGTTGCCCGCGTGGGAACTGAAAGGCAAGGTGACTGAGAAGAAGAGCGGCATCTCGGTCGAAGTTCCCAAAGGCTCGACGCTGAGCGCCGAAGGGGACGTCACCTCGGGCGCGCTCACCGCGACACTGTCGATACCGCCGATCGATCAGACGATCAGCGTCCTCGGCATTCCGATCACGGTCAAGGGTGCGCTCACGCCGACCGGCACGATTCACGGCACGGTGGGTCTGACCAATGGCGGCGTGTTCAGCGAGAGCGCGAGCGGCTCGGCGAACGAGCTTGTGGGCTCGGTCGGGGTCGGGATCTTCACGGTCCCGATCGGCTGCACGACCGTCGAACCGATCCAGCTGCCGTTGAGCATCTCTGAGCCGGTCAACGAGCTCGTCACCGGCGGCTTCTCGTTCAAGACGACGGTCACCGTGCCGGAATTCGGCGGATGTGGCCTGTTCGGGCCGATCCTCTCGGCCACGATGTCCGGACCGGGCAACACGATCGAAATGACCGCCACACCGCCGCCGCCGATCAACTGGTAGGCATCGGCTCGTAATCGGGCGCCGGCGAACCCCACGCCGGGCCAAAACGCGAACGGGGGATGGCCGCCACATGGTGGCGGCCATCCCCCGGTGCTTCTCAACGAGCTGTAAAGGCCCGGTCGACGTCAAATGTGCAGCAGAGCGAGCTACGCGTCTGCCCGCAGCAGCATCCTCAGGATCGGCTCGACGCGCTCGGCGGCTCGCTCGAATTCTGGCTGTTTGCCGGTGATGAGGTCGAGATACACGTAGGACTCAATGACGCGCACGATCACGTAAGCCAACTCGTGCAGGTCCACGGCGAGATCGAGTCTCGAAGCCTTGACCTCTTCTTCCAGCAAGTCCTGCAGCGCGTTGATAAGCCGATGCTGGAAGTTCGTCTGCGGGCCGGCCAGCAGGAGCATGGCGTGCTCGCGTTCTTCGCCCAGCCACCGCTGAGCGCCTGGATTGGTGATGATTGTGTCAAGGAAGCCGACCACCACCGCGACGACCCGCTCAGCGCCCTGAGCACTCACTTTCCCTTTGACGTAGTCGAACGTACGGAGCGCGAGCGACCAAACGACCTCAACGAGGAAATCGTCGCGCGAGCCAAACCAGCGATAGAGCGTCACGCGATTGATGTCGAGTTCCTCGGCGAGCACGCCCATGTCGATGCGTTCTGGCGCGAGAAACCTGCGTTGCGCGAGACGCAAAGCATCTGCAGCTCGGGGTCGGGCAATCACTCCCACACGTCTAAGGATCGCACGAGATTTGCCAATACGGGGACTA
>DATNLQ010000372.1:0-16613 GCA_035602785.1 Solirubrobacteraceae bacterium | reverse complement strand
AGCCGCCTGGCATGGTCAGGTCGAGCGTGAGCAGGTCGGGCTTGTGCTCGCGCACTTCGCGGATCATCGAGGGGATGTCGGCGGCTTCGGCCACGACGCGAAACTCGCCGGCCTCGCGCTGGAGCACCGCGCGGATGCCGTCGCGCACGACCGTGTGATCGTCGGCGATGATCACGTCGATCGGCCTGGTCACCCCTGGCATGCCGTCGTCCATCTGTGAGACACGGTAGCTGCTGGTCAGGACCGATCGCCGCGCACTGGACGATCGTGCGGGGTCGACGCCCACGCCCGCCAGCGCGAGCACGTTGACGGTCGGCAAGCGCAGTCAACCGTCTCGGGCAGTCGCTAGCGTGACCGGCGTGCGATCGCCGCTTCAGTCGCCGCGGCTGCGCAGGATCCTTGCGGCCTACACGATCAACAACCTGGGCACGTGGATCGGCCTGGTGGCGCTGCTGGCGGCCGTGTACACGCATACGCACAGCGCGCTGGCTGTCGCAGCGCTGACATTCGCCGCCGACGCGGTGCCGGCCTTCGTGGTCCCTGCCGTGGTGGCCCGCGTAGAGGCGTCGCGGCGGCGCGGCGAGCTGACCGGGCTGCTGCTGTTCGAGGCGCTGGCCACGACCGGGCTGGTACTGCTGTTCTGGCGCTGGTTCTCGCTGCCGGCCGTGCTCGTGCTGGCGGCGCTGGACGGCACGGCAGCGCTCGCCGGAAGCGCGCTGCTGCGCGCCGAGATCGCCCGCGCGGCGCGCGATCAGGTCATATCCGAGCTCGGCATCGGCGCTCGCGACCCCACAAACGGCGGAGACCCACTCGCCGAGGAGCAGATCCACGAGGCCGAGCGCAAGGCGCACGCCGCGCGCAATGTGGCCTTCTCGATCACCTTCGTGCTCGGACCTGCGCTGGGCGGGGTGCTCGTCGCAGCCGCTGGAGCGCCCGTAGCGCTGTTGGTGGACGTCGGCTCGTTCCTCGTGTGCGCCGCTCTGCTGGCCGACCTGCATCCCCATGTGGAGGAGGCCGCCGGCGACTCCGTGCGCGCCCGCCTGACAGCGGCCTGGCGGCACATCAACGAGGCGCCGCGCCTACGCGCGCTGCTGGCGGCGGAGGCGGTCGCGCTGGTCTTCTTCGAAACCGGCGCGCCGATCGAGGTGACCTATGTCGAGGCGACCCTGCACGCCGGCGAACGGGGCATTGGGCTGCTGCTGACCGCCTGGGGCTTGGGCGCAGTCGTGGGCAGCGTCGTCTTCGCGCGCCTGTTTCGCCGGCCGCCCGGCGGCATGCTGACCGCGGGCACGATCGCCATCGGCCTGGCCTACGTCGGCTTCTCGGTCGCCCCCTCACTGGCCCTGGCGTGCGTGGCCGCGTTCGTGGGCGGAACGGGCAACGGCCTGCAGCTGCCATCGCTGATCAGCATCGTGCAGCGCATCACCCCCCAACTCCTGCAGGGACGCATGATGGGCGCCGTCGAATCGCTGGGCGCGCTGTGCCGGGCGATCGGGCTGCCGCTGGGCGGCGCGCTGGTCGTGCTCAGCTCGCCGCGCACGGCCTTCACGATCGTGGGACTCGGCGCCATCGCCACGACCGCCGTGCTGATGCGCCTGGCGCGCGAGCGCCCCGCGACTGGCGCACCGGAGAGAGAAGGGCCCGGCGGCGGGGCGATCGTCGACGGCCAAGCCGACGCCGGCGGCGTATGAGCGCAGTGGCAGACCCTTAAGTGCATCGGTCTGTCGGCCGTTAAGGACGACAGACCACGATGCCTGCGCCCAAGCTCACCAGACGCCTGTTCTGGGCGGCCGAGCTCCTGCTGTTCGCGGGCACGCTCGCGGCGGCGGTGTGGCTTTCACACGCCGATGAATGGCAGCCCCTCTCGCTCGTGGCGCTGCTGCTGGTGCTCACGCTGGTCGGTGACTGGCTCAGCATCGAGACGCCCGGAGGCGAGCTGAGCTGCGCGCTCGTGGCGATCGTGCTGGTCATGGCCCTGCTCGGGCCCGTGCCGGCCATGGCCTTCAGCGTGGCCGGGACGATCCTGAACTCGGCGACCAGACGAGTGCCCGCGGCGCAATTCCTCAACAACGTCGCGACCTTCGCGGTCGTGCCGTTCGCGGGTGGCTGGTCGATGCGCGAGCTGGCCCTGCATTTCCACGTCCTGCACAACGCCCACCAGGCTCAGAGCATCGTCTTCGGGCTGATCGTCCTGGGGGCGTTCATGGCTACTGTCGTGCTCAACTTCGCGCTGTATGCCCTGCACAAGCGTCTGCAGGACGGACGTCCGCTGGGACGCCAGGTGCGCGAGCTGTTCCTGCCCCTGCTTCCCGGCCAGCTGGCCGCGGGCGTGCTCGCGACTGTGCTTGCCGTCATGTACGAGAGCATCGGCCTGCCGATGCTGATCGGCTCGATCGTCGTCTTGCTGATCCTGCGACAGCTGACCGTCGCGCTGCTGCGCTCCGAGGATCGCGCAGAAGCGCTCCAGGCGCGCTCGCGCCAGCTCGTCGGGCTGCAGCTCGGCGTGCTGAGAACGCTCGTGCGGGCGCTTGGCATGCGCGACAGGACGAGCGCACGCCACGCCGCGTCGGTCGCCCGCTACGCCAAGGCATTGGCGAGCGAGATCGGCTGTGACGAGGAGGAATGCGATGTCATACACGCAGCCGGACTGCTGCACGAGATCGGCAAGTTCACCTGGCCAGACCGGGTGCTGCACGCCGAGACAATCCAGGACGAGGACCTCGCAATCGTCAAGAGCCATCCGCAAGAGGGCTCGATCCTGGTGGGCGCGCTCGACGGCTATGGCGACGTGGCGGACGCGATCCTCTACCACCACGAGCGCGTCGACGGCCGCGGCTACCCGGCTGGCCTGATCGGAAAGGAGATCCCGCTGGCCTCGCGGATCCTTGCGATCTGCTCGATCTATGACACGGTGACCGCGCGCGAGAGCTACCGCGCACAGATGACGCCCGAGGAAGCGATGGCCGAGTTGCGCCGCGGAGCCGAGAACGGCCAGTTGGACGCCGAGCTGGTAGAGCCTTTCGTCGCGCTGCTGGCGCGTGAAGGACCAACCTTTGCCCAGGACGCCGACTTTGAGACTGAGCTCGACTTCGAGCGGCGAGTACGTCAGATGGCCGAGCCACACACATCCACGCTGGCGACGCGCGGCCCCAAGCGACGCCCTGGAGACCGCAACTGGCGCGCGAGCGTCGATCGCTTGCGGACGCGCGTGATCAACAAAGACTGAGGGCGTCAAAATGACGCCCTCTGGTCCTGCTTCTACGACCGAATTGTGGGTCTAGCCCCTGTGATATTCAGGCATGGTGACTCCATCTCCAGTCCGCGCCGCCAGCGGCGCCTTAGTTGTCCATCCCTAGATCCGGCAACTGCACTGCATGCACTGCAGATATGGCCAACTTCGCTCACGATGCTAGCGGGATGAGGAGGTTGTGTCCAGTTTGCGTAGGTTTGTGCAGCTTTCGTTGCAGCGCACGCAAACGTCCACAAAGCTGCTCGCGGCTCAAGTTCGCGGGTCACGCGGCCGACACATGCAGCATCCAAGGCAGATCGAAGGCCGAAGGGGGCCTCGGATGCCGCCACCGTCCGCAGCGACGACCAGACCACACGCGAGGTCACGCCAATGCCGCTCAGCCCCATACACGCCCACGACAACCGCCAGCTGGTCTTCACCAGCTCGCAGGCCGCTCGCTATTTGGGCGTGTCGCTGGCCACCATCCGTCGCTGGACCGACGCCGGCCACGTCAGCTGCTATCGCACACCCGGCGGCCAGCGTCGCTTCTCACGCGACCAGCTCGACCGCTTCATCACCTCGCTGCAACGCAACAGCGCGAGCACGAGCTCGGGCGTCGAGATCGCCAGCCCGCACAGCGCCAGGGTCGCCTGAGGATCTGGGCCGCGTTCGCGGCCATCGCCGTCCCGGCACCCGCGCACCGGGGCGCCCCAGGCCGCCGGCTCAGCTGGCCAGGCGGCCGAACTTGTCGCGCAGGCGGCGATAGAACGATGAGCCGGGCAGCTGCGCGATCGTGCCCACGTCGCGCATGAAGCGCGCATCGATCGACTCCCCCGGCGGGATCTCGCCCGCAGGACGCCCGTCCACGGCCACGTCCAGCGGCTCGCGCGAGCGGTTGTGGATGCTCAGTCGATCTCCCGGCGCCACCACCAGCGCACGCGCGGTCAGCGAGTGAGGTGCGATGAACGACACCACGAAGCCCTCCACCCCCCACGCCATCACCGGCCCGCCGTTGGCCAGGTTGTAGCCCGTCGAGCCCGCCGGCGTGGCCACCACCAGCCCGTCGCAGCGCACGCTGCCCACCTCCTCGTCCTGCAGCGCGTATGCCAGGTCGGCCACGCGCTCTCCCACCTTGCGGTGAATCGCCACGTCGTTGATCGCAGTCTGGGCGCCACCGTCAAGATCCACCACGATCGCAGGCAGTCGCAGCAGCTCGAAGTCGCCCTCCAGCGCGCGGCGGATGCCGTCATCGATGTCCCCGCGCTCGACCGTCGCCAGGAAGCCGATCGCGCCAAAGTTGATCGCGAACACGGGCACCTGCGTGCCCGCATACAGCTGCAGCGCACGCAAGATCGTGCCGTCGCCGCCCAGCACCAAGCACAGCTCCACGTCGTCGTTGACCGGCGCGTTCAGCTCCAGACCCGGTCCCGTCTGCAGGCAGTGCTTGCGTGTCTCCTCGTCGTCCAGGCGCAAGGTCACGCCCGCACGCGCCGCCTCTGCGACAAGCCGCGCCAGCGTGTCGCGTGTCTCGTCGGGCAGCCGGTGAGTCAGTACCGTGATCTCCCTCACGAGCGCTCCACCGCCGTCGCGATCATGGCTCCACCTGGCGGGCCATCTTGTCCAGCTCCGCCGTGTCGGGCGCTCCCCTTGCCCGCGCGGGGTCGGCCAGCCAGATGAACGTCTCGCGGTTGCCCTTCGGGCCGGGCAGCCCCGACGAGTGGTAGCCCAGCACCGCAGCGCCGCACTCGAGCGCCGCCTCGCCCACCGCCACCAGCGCTTCGCGCCGGTGGCTCGCGTCGCGCACCACCCCGCCTTTGCCCACCCGTGCGCGGCCAACCTCGAACTGCGGCTTGACCAGCGCCAGGACGTCATAGCCGCCCGCCAGGCAGCCGAGCACCGGGCCGAGCACCTTGGCCAAGGAGATGAAAGAAACGTCGATCGTCGCCACGTCCGGCAGCGGCGCCTGCAGCATCGCCGGCGTCAGCGCGCGTGCGTTGGTGCGCTCCAGCACCCGTACGCGCGGGTCCGTGCGCAGGCCGTAGTCGAGCGTGCCATAGCCCACGTCCACGGCGATCACCGCGCTCGCTCCCCCCTGCAGCAGGCAGTCGGTGAAGCCCCCAGTGGAAGCGCCCACGTCCAGTGCGCTGCGTCCCGACACCGGCACGCCGGACGCAGCCAGCGCGTTTGCGAGCTTGATCCCGCCGCGCGACACGAACTGCGGGCGCTCCTGCACGCTCACCGGCTCCGCCGGGTCGACCAGCTCGCCGGGCTTTTGCGCGCGCCGGCGCCCCTCGCCGACGAGCACCTCTCCGGCCATCACCGACACGGCCGCGCTGGTGCGCGAGGGGAACAGCCCGCGCTCGGCCAGAACCGTGTCCAGGCGCCGCTTTGCCATCGCTGCACCCTTGCACACTCGTGCCCGCCGCTCACTTCTGTGCGCGATATCACACACGGGCACGTCGTCTGAGGGCATCATGGATCGTGATCGAGAGTGCAACGTCATCTCTCCGAATCCCTCCTCCCCTGAGACGGCCCGCTTACCCCAGCGGGCCGTTTCGTTTAACGGAGCGTCCGTGCCGCCTCGGCCGACCCGTCCAGGCGCCGGCAGGCGCCTCCATCAAAAGGTCCTCACGCGCCCACGATCGCCGAGCCGCCCGTGCGCGGTGACGACCCGCGATCAGACACCGCAGCCAGCACCCGCTCGGCGATGCGCGCGCCCGTGAAGCCGATCTCCTCGTGCAACAGCGCAGGCTTGCCGTGCGTCACATAGCGGTCGGGCAAACCAACGCGCATGATCCCTGGGCCGGTCACGCCCGCCTCGTTGAGCGTCTCCCAAACCGCCGAGCCAAAGCCGCCCGCCAGCACGCCCTCCTCGATCGTCACAAGCAGATCGTTCTCGGCCGCCAGCTGGGCCATCAGACCCGCATCGATCGGCTTGGCAAAGCGAGCATCCGCGACGGTCAGCGCGATCTCCTCGCGCTCCAGCAGCTCCGCCGCCTCCAGCGCCCTGCCAACGCCGCTGCCGTAGCCGATCAGCGCCACGCGCCTGCCCGCCGCGTCAGCGCCCCGCCGCTCGCCCTCGCGCAGAATCTCGCCCGTCCCGATCGCGATCGGCTGCGCCTGGTCGGGCAGCTGCACGCCTGTGCCCTCGCCGCGCGGGTAGCGCAGCGCGATCGGGCCGTCGTCGTAGCGCAGGGCGCTGCCCAGCATGTTCACCAGCATCGCCTCGTCGCGCGGCGCCATCAGCACGATGTTCGGCAGGCAGCGCAGGTAGGCGATGTCAAACGCGCCGTGGTGGGTCGGGCCGTCGTCGCCCACCAGGCCCGCTCGGTCCATCGCAAACACCACGTTGAGCTTCTGCAAGCACACGTCGTGCACGATCTGGTCATACGCACGCTGCAGGAACGTCGAGTAGATCGCAGCCACCGGCTTGCAACCCTCCAGCGCCAAACCCGCCGCGAACAGGATCGCCTGCTGCTCTGCGATGCCCACGTCGAAGTAGCGATCCGGCATCGACTTCTGCAGGATCGACAGGCCCGTGCCCGAGTTCATCGCCGCCGTGATCCCCACCACGCGCTCGTCGCGTTCGCATTCGCGCACCAGCGCCTCGCCGAACACCTGCGTGTACTGGGGCGGCGGCGCCTGCGCGATGCGCGTGCGCTCGCCGTTGCGCTTGGCCGCTCGCGAGGATGACCGCCCGTCCGCCCCCGTCTTGGTCGCCGGCTGGGTGGGCATGCCGTTGCTGATCGAATGCGGCTTGGCCGCATGCCACTTCTCCATCCCCTCCAGGCCGCCGTCCTCCGCCGGCGCAAAGCCCTTGCCCTTGACCGTCGCAATGTGCACCACCACCGGGCGCTGCGCCGCCAGCGCCTCGCGCAGCGCCTCGCGCAGCGCCTTGACGTCGTGGCCGTCGATCACGCCCATGTACGCCCAGTCGAGCTCCTCCCACCACAGCCCCGGCGCCCAGAACGCCTTGATCGACTCCTTCAGGTGCGGACCCAGGCGCTCGAACGCCGCGCCGATGCCGATCGGCAGGCCCTTCAGGCCGCCCTCCACGCCCGAACGCGCGTGCCACAGCTTGGGGTTCAGCCGCACGCGGTTGAAGTAGCGCGACAGCGCGCCCACGTTCGGCGCGATCGACATGCCGTTGTCGTTGAGCACCACCACGATCGGCGTGCCCAGGCCGCCCGCCTGGCCGATCGCCTCAAACGCCACCCCGCCCGTCATCGCGCCGTCGCCGATCACCGCCACCACCTTGCCGTCCTGGTCGGCTGCCCCCTCCGCGCCCAGGTGGCGCATGCCCTCCTTGATGCCCACCGCGTAGCCGATCGACGTCGACGCGTGGCCCGCGCCCATGATGTCGTGCTCTGACTCGGCCCTGCAGCAGAACGGCGCCAGGCCCCCGTACTGGCGGATCGTCGCCAGCTGGTCGCGCCTGCCCGTGAGGATCTTGTGAGGGTAGGCCTGGTGGCCCACGTCCCATAGGATCTTGTCGCGCGGGGACTCCAGCAGCGAGTGCAGCGCCACCGCCAGCTCGCACGTCCCCAGGTTCGCACCGAAGTGCCCGCCGATCTCGCCCACCGTGTCGATGATGTGCTCGCGCACCTCCTGGGCCAGTTGCGCAAGCTCCTGCTCTGACAGGCCGTGCAGGTCCTCGGGACCGTCTATGCGCTCGAGCAGGCTCATGACGTGCGCGTGTAGATGAAGTCCGCGATCCCCTCGAGCTCCGCCGTCGCGTCGCCCGCCGCCACCTCGTCAAGCGCCTCGCGGGCCAGCCGATGCGACTCCTCAGCAAGCTCCTTGGCGCGATCGATCCCGAACTCGCTCACGTACGTGTGCTTCCCGTGGCGCTCATCGCTTCCTCTTGGCTTTCCCAGTGCATCGTCAGTGCCGGTCACATCGAGTATGTCGTCGACGATCTGGAACAACACGCCAAGCTCTGTCGCAAAGCGACGGAAGGGCGCCATCCGTTGTCCATCTTCGATCCCCGTCAACAGTAGTACGCAGAGCACCGACGCACCGATCAGACGTCCGGTCTTCAGCTCGTGCAGGCGCCGCAGCTCGAGCGCGCCCGACCCAGCTCTCCGAGCCGTGTGCCCCCTGTCGGCCATCACGTCCGCGTACTGGCCGCCCACCATCCCGTTGACGCCCGTCGCCGCCGCCAGTTGCGCCGCCGCCGCCAGCACCCGCTCCGGCGCCGCGCGCTGATGCGTGAGCAGGTGGTGGAAGGCCTCCGCATACAGGCCGTCGCCCGCCAGGATCGCCACGTCCTCGCCGAACTTCACGTGGCACGTCGGCTGGCCGCGACGCAGAGCGTCGTCGTCCATCGCCGGCAGGTCATCGTGGATCAACGAGTAGGTGTGGATCAGCTCGATCGCGCCCGCCAGCGCCAACACGTCGCGCTGCTCGATGCCCACCGCGCGCGCGGTCGCCAGCGCCAGCACCGGGCGGATGCGCTTGCCACCGGCCAGCAGCGAGTAGCGCATCGCCTCATCCAGCCCCGCCGTCAGCGCCTCCTCGGAGAAGCGCAGCTCGCGCAGGTAGACCTCCACCTCCTCGCGCAGATGCTCCGGGTAGGTCGTGCTCACGCGCCCGCCGCGGAGAACGCCCGCGTGGGCGCAGGGAGCGCCGGCGCGGCGGATGGACGAACGGGCGGGACGCGCGCCCACCTACAGGAGGGTGTCCTGGCCGGGCGCCGGCGCCGCGACCTCCGCGCGCGTCAGCTGCTCGAGCTCCGCAGCCGCCTGGGTGGCCAGCGACGCGCAGTCCTCGACCATCCCCGCAGCCGCATCCTGGGACAGCTCGCCCGAGCGCAGCTGCTCGGCCGCGCGCTCCAGGCGCGCGATCACATCGTCAAGTCGCTCCACGCTGCTTGTCATGAGATGTGAGCATTGTCTCGCACCTCGCGCAGCGCTGCGCCCAGCACCCCGTTGACGAACGCCGGCGCATCCGAGCCGCAGAAGCGCTTGGCGCTCTCAACCGCCTCCTCGACCGCGCCCTCCGGCGGTATCGCCTGCAGTGCCGGAGCCGCGTCCGGGTGCAGCATCTCCACCAGCGCCACCCGCATGATGCTGCGCTCCAGCGGCTGGATGCGCGCGACCGTCCAGCCGTGGGCGTGGCGGTCGATCACGCCGTCGAGCTCCTGTGCGCGGTCCACCGCCGCATGCGCCAGCGCGCGCACGAACGGCGATGCGTTCGCATCCAGCGTCTGCTCCAGCGGGCGCCCCGTCAGGTCGTGCTGGTAGACCGCAACCACCGCTGACCTGCGCTGGTCTGAGCGCCTCACGAGCGCCTCAGAGTTGAGCGCCCGGGCGTGGGCAGCCTCGGCCCCATTCAGGCGCGCGCCATGTAGTCGCCCGAGCGCGTGTCCACACGGATGCGCTCGCCCTGCTCCACAAACAGAGGCACCTGGATGACCGCCCCCGTCTCCAGCGTCGCCGGCTTGGTGCCGCCACCCGACACCGAGTCTCCCCTCAGCCCCGGATCCGCCTGTGTCACTTCCAGCTCCACCGCGCTCGGCAGCTGCAGGTCCCCCGGCTGATCGTCGATGAACAGCACGTCCACCTCGCTGCTCGGCTTGATCCAGCGCAGCGCGTCCGCCACCGCCGACTCCGCGACCGCCATCTGCTCAAAGGACTCGCTGTCCATGAAGTGCGCGTCCGTGCCGTCCGCATACAGGAACTGCATCTTGCGCGCCTCCGTGCGCACCGAGCGGAACTTCTCGCCCGCCCTGAACGTCCGGTCAATCACGTTGCCGTCCGACGCCCTGCGCAGCTTCGTGCGCACGAACGCCCCACCCTTGCCCGGCTTGACGTGCTGGAACTCGAGGATCTTGAAGACCGTGCCGTCCACCTCGATGTGGTTGCCGTTTTTGAATTGATTTGTGCTGATCAGGTCGCATCAGTCCTTCTAGAGCCAAATCTCGATGTGGTTCGGCGCCGCCTGGAAGCCATGACGGCGTGACTACGATAGCTGCCCCCGCGCTCGTCGGACTCCGTCACAAGCGCCGAGTAGCGTGCGCCCCTGATGCCTGCTCACCCGCCTTGGCCGACCGTCGGGCATCCGCTACCCCGCGCCGGCGATGCCCACATGACACCCGAGAAGCTGAGATGGATTCTCGCGGATCATGGACACGGACGAGAATGGACACGCGTCTTTCGCATCGCAGAGGACTCCGAACGCGTATGGAGCGCGATTGCTCACGCCGCGCTCGACGCTCCAATCTTCCGCGTGATCGACCGAGGCAAGTTCGGCATCGTGTGCGGCGTCGCCTTCTCGCTCACGCTGAACGCACGGACGGCCCCGGTGACCACTTCGTGGCACTACGCCGAGGCAGGCGACGCGCCACGCCTGGTCACCGCCTACCCGACCCTCTAGCATGAGGCTCATGCCAGCCGTACGCGACATCGCTACATCTGATCTGGTCGAGTTGACCGCGCCAGCCGAAGGGATACCGGCTGGTGCTCGTGGCGGAGTGCTCGAGCTGCGCGAGGACAATGTGGCGATGGTGGAGATCACCTCGCTTCCGCTCGACTCCGTGGAGCGGATCATTTTCGTGCCGGTCGCCCTACTCCGTCGGGTCGGCTGACAGGTGACGGCTCGCCGCACGACGCTGGATCGCTGGCGCAAGAGACGCCAGCCGCGCCCAGCGTCGCAGACCACTCCCTCAAACTGACTCATCATCCGGCATGTCCAGGAGTCCGTCCGAAGCCTCTCAGGCCGCTCGCTTGCCGCATTCCGACCTCTGGGTGCCACCGCCTACCGCCAACGTAGATCGAGCGACCTGCGCGCACGTGAGCCGTCGCACCGGCGACGTCCGCTTCGCCCCATATGCCTCCCCCAACCGTTGGATACTTGGTCAAGTTCAACAGCGCGTTCTTACGTCGATTAAGGTACGTGTCTTTGGAAGGAATCCGCAACCACCCCGATTCCGTTCCTGATCCTGCCCGTCATCGTCAGCCCGGTGCTCGGGAGCTGGTGGATAGGGTCACTCGTCGGCATAGACATGACGATCATCCCCGGCGCCTCACCGCTCGCGCTGCGCTTGTCGCTGCGTTCGCCGTAGTTTCGGTCATGCTGGGAGCCTGCAGTGCTTCAAGGCCGTCCAGTAGCAGCGAAGCTCGCTCTGTCGTCCAGCGATACTACGCAGCTCTTGAGCGCGGCAACGGCGCGTCGGCCTGTGCGCTGCTCAGCGAAAGCGCGAAGGAAGAAGTCGTGAGCCCGCTAAAGCTCTTTCGGGACCTCAAGCCCGTCACCGACTGTGCGACGATGGTGCGCAGACACGCTGCCTTGATGCGCAAACTAGCGGGCGATGAGATCGGTGCGGTGACGCTAATGAGCGATCGGGCTACGGTGACCGTCACCAAACCGGGCACCAGACCGCATGAGGTTCTGCTGGTCAAGACGCCCAGCGGGTGGCGAATCAGCAAGCTGGATCTTGGACTGAGGAAGCCCATCGGAGGCTGATCTAGCCTGATTGCCGCCGCTGCTCACAATCGCCAGCATGTTCCCGTCCGATGGGCTAATACGTTCTAGACACGTTTCAGCATTGGTTGGTGCTTATTGCCATTGCAAGCTTGTTATAGAGCCAAATTGCGATGTGGTTGCGGTGGCGAGCCCTCGTCGCGGCCGGATCACGATAGCGCCAGACGGGAGGTACCCTCGAGCACCGCCGCAAGGTAACAGCTAGTGCTCGGCTGTTGCGTGGACCCGTTACGACTCATCTGGCCTTACACCAGGCTCCAATTGCACGAGACGTCCCTCTTTAGCCGCAACCGCCGCCAGACCTCCGTCGAGCGTGACCAGCCCGACATCCAGCCGACGAGCGAGAGCCGGGTACGCTGCGTCGTACGCAGTCAGCGTGTCGCGCAGCTCCCATATCTCGGCGGCGAGCTCGATCACGGGATAGGCAAGCGTTCGCAGATCACGTAGAGCAGTCAGCGCCTCAGCAGCTCGCAGCTGGGTGAGCTCGCCTCGAATCGCGTAGCGCCGCAGCGCCGAGAGCGCCTCGACGTTGAAGTGCTCGGGCACGTGCAACTCGGAATGCTCCGCGAGTGCCGCACGCACTTCGCCGGCGCGTGGCATCGCGAGGAGCACCTCCACCATCGCGCTCGCGTCGGCGACGATCACGCAGCGGTGCGCTGGCGCTCCGCTGCAATCGCGGCTGCAGGCGGTTCGCTGGTCTCAACCGGCGCCCAACCTTCGCTGCGCGCAAGCCACTCCCGCATCGTAGGTCGTACAGCCAATGCCTGAAGCTCCGCGAGCAGATAGTCAGAGAGCGTCATACCCGTCTGAGCCGCCCTGACCTTCAGCTCGCGATGCAGCGCGTCAGGCACGTTGCGAATCTGGATCATCGAAGACATGCTAATCGCATTGTAACATGCTAATCGCATGTCATACGTCAGGCGGATGGCTCGGCTATCCAGAGCACCCGCACGCCGAGCAACTCGCCGAGGCGCTCGAAATGATGATCGTAGTGCAGCACGTCCAACCCCGAGACCTGTGCCGCGACGGCGACTGTGAGGTCGGTCAGAGGCAGGCGGTGAGCTCCGTGAGAACCCTCGTCCGCCAGCTCGCGCATCGCCGAGAGCACACCTCGCTGAACGGCACGATCGACCGCGATCTCGCGCAAGGCTGCGAGTGTGCGTTCAACTGCGGCAATTCTCTGGGGGCTGGGCGCACCGAACGTCAGCTCATAGCGCACCGGCCAGCACCAAGCGATGTCGCCGCGTTCAGCAGCGGCGAACAGCAGCTCTCGCGCCCGGGGCATCCGGCGCGCGAGCATCCACGCAGAGGTGTCTGCGAGCACCGAGCCCCGGCCATCCCATAGCTCGACGCTCACACGCTGCTCGGAGGCGAATTGACCCGATCGATCTCCTCCAGGTCCAGATCGAGCCCGTCTCTGTCCATCTCGGCGAACAGTGCCTCGATCGCTTCACGGCGACCCCGTCCGGCCTGCAACTCGATCTCAGCCCCCTCGACCGCGAGCCTCCGCACCAGCGACGCATCGGCCTCCCGTGTGCCTGTAGCTGCACGCACGCGCTCAAGCGCGTCCCCCAACTCCGGGTCGGCCGTCACAGCGATTCGTGGGTGCTTGCTGGGCATCGCCCTCGAGAGTGTAGCTCGCGAGAGTTACACTGGCGCCACAATGCGCCACCATCGCGCGATCTCGGCTGCTGCGACCGTTGGCGTCCTCCTGCTGCTTATCGGATGTGCGACCGGAGGCGCGACGGCGTCCTCCGGCCCACAGGCATCCCTCTCGGCCAAGGCCCTCCCGGCGCGGGTATGCGTCCCCGGCGCCCACATCGTATGCCTCACGCCCGCCTCGAGCGGCAAGACCGTCACGCTCACGATCGGCACGACGGTCGACGTCTCCCTGCGCGCTGCCAGCAGTTCGTGGAGCGGACTGTCCCAGGTCGGCCCACGGCTGCTGCGACCGATTGGCTCCACCCGTGCCGGCGCCGGCACGATCGAAGAGTCCTACAGGGCCGTCGAGACCGGCCATACGGCGCTGCGCGCGTTCGAGCGCCCGGTCTGCCCGCCCATGCGCGCCTGTCCGCAGTTCATCCTCGTGTGGCAGGTCAACATCCACGTGAGACCTCGATGAGCCCGGCGTCGGCCCCGGTCCCGGGTCGGCCTGGCGCCGGCGTGGTGCTGTCCTGACGAGCTTGGTCTGGCGCGACATCGCCCCGTAGAGTCCCTGCGGCGATGGCCCCCACCGACACCCAGGTCGCAGTCATCGGCGGCGGGGTCGTCGGCTGCGCCGTCGCCCACGCGCTCGCGCGCCACGGCGTGGACGTCGTGATGCTCGAGGCCGAGGCCGAGCTCGCTTACGGCGCCAGCGGCGCCAACTCCGGGATCCTGCACACCGGCTTTGACTCCGAGCCCGGACAGTTGGAGACCCGCCTGATCCTGCGCTCGAGGGCCCTGGGCGCACAGCTGCACGATGAGCTCGGCGTCGAGGTGCACACCTGCGGAGCTCGGCTCACACCGCGCGGCGAGGAGGAGCAAGCCGCCGTGGCAAGCCTGGCGGCCAACGCCCGTGCCAACGGCGTCGAGGCGCGCCTGCAGCGAGACGGCGCGCTGACGGTCCCCGGCGAGGCCGTCACCAACCCCGTCGCCTACGTGTACGCGCTCGCCGGCGCCGCGCGCGCGAGCGGCGCCGAGGTGGTGCTCGGCGCGCGCGTCAGCGGACTGGCCCGCCAGCCCGACGGAGTGCTGGCCATCGACGTCTCGGACAGCGAGCTGCTGCGAGCGCGCGCGGTGGTCAACTGTGCCGGGCTGTTCGCCGACGACGTCGCGCGCCTGGCCGGCGAGGCTTGCCTGCAGGTGTATCCGCGCAAGGGCGAGTTCCTCGTCTTCTCTCCCCCGCCCTCCGAGCCGCTGCCGCCGATCCTGCTGCCGGTGCCGTCCGCGCTGGGCAAGGGGGTGCTCGTGTTCCCCACAATCGACGGCATGCTCATCGCCGGCCCGACCGCTCGCGAGCGCGAGGACAAGCACGACTGGTCGGTCGAGGCGGACGCGCGCGAGCTGATCCTCACGCGCGCCAGCGCGATGTACCCGCCGCTGGCGCACGCCCGCGAGATCGGCGCCTACGCCGGCCTGCGACCCGCCGGACGCAATGCCAACTATGTGATCGAGCCGTCGCGCACGCTGCCGGGACTGATCCATGTCGCCGCGATCCGCTCCACCGGACTGTCCGGCGCCCTGGGCATCGGCGAGCACGTCACCGACATGCTCGCATGCCGGTGCGCGATCCAACTCGGCGCACTGCACGAGAGCACGGTTGGCCCCGGCGCCACACGCTCGCCGCACGCGCCCTCCCCGCGGCCGCGGTTCCCCGGTGGCGATGCGCCGCGAGCTGCGGCGCCCTGGTGGCAACGCGCCGTGCAGCGCTCGGCGGAGTCTGGGCGGTGAGCGGTCCGCTGCTGCTGGGTATCGACGAGGGCACCACCGCGGTCAAGGCGGCCCTGTTCGACTGCGAGCTCAACACGGTCGCGCAGGCACGAAGAACCGTGGCGCTGGCGCATCCGCGGCCCGGCTGGGTCGAGCAGGACCCCGAGCTGATCGTTGGAGCGGTCGTGGACGCTGTCGCGGAGGTGCTCGAGCACGCCGCCGGGCGACAGGTCGTGGCAACTGGGCTGGATCATCAGGGCGAGTCGGTGCTGGCCTGGGACGCCGACGGCGCCCGTCCCCTGACGCCGGTGATCGTGTGGCAGGACAAGCGCCAGGAGTCGCTGCTGGCGAATGTCGACCCAAGCGTCAGCCAGCGCTCGCACCTGCCGCTCGACCCCTACTTCTCTGCCGGCAAGCTCGCGTGGCTGCTCGAGCACGACAAGGGTGTCAGCCGCGCGCGCGACGCGGGCTCGCTGCGCCTGGGCACGGTCGACGCCTTCCTGGTCGATCGCCTCGGCGCCCGCTTCGCCACCGACCTGTCCACCGCCTCGCGCACGCAGCTGCTCGCGTTCGCCGGCCGCGACTGGGACGATCAGCTGCTGTCGGCGTTCGGACTGCGGCGTGAGTGGCTGCCGACGATCGGGCCCACGTTCGGCTCACTGGGCCGACTGCGCCACGAGCGCTGGCCACAGGAGCTGGCGCTGACCGCGCAGCTCGTCGACCAGCAGGCCGCGCTCGCCGGCTCGGGCGCGGTCGCAGCGGGAGAGCTGAAGGCGACCTACGGAACCGGTGTGTTCGTGCTCGGGCGCAGCGACGGGCCGACGCTCGCCGAGGGACTTCTGCCAACCGTCGCATGGGCCGCTCCCGGCGCAGGCGTCGGGCCGGGTGCGGCCGGTGAGAGGGTCGCGACCACCGAGATCGGCGCGACCGACGGATTGGGCGAGGTCGCATACGCGCTCGACGGCGGCGTGTTCGCGGCGGGAGCCCTGCTCGACTGGCTCTCCCGTGACCTCGGACTCGCCCGCGACACGCCCTCGCTTGTCGCGGCCGCGGCGGGTGTGAACGACAGCGCCGGCGCGATCGTGCTGCCTGCGCTTGCCGGCCTGGGAGCGCCCTGGTGGCAGCCGCAGGCGCACGGCGTGATCGCCGGGCTGCATGCGGGCATCCGCCCGGCGCACATCGCACGGGCGGCACTGGAGGCGATCGCGTGGCGGGTCGCGGACATCGTCGAGGCGATGGCAGCCGCCGGCCCCGTGACCAGCATGCGCGTCGACGGCGGCCTCAGCGCCGATCCCACGTTGCTGCGCCTCCAGGCGGACGCACTCGGCATGGATCTGCTGGTGGGCCCGGCCGACACCACCGTGCTGGGCGCCGCGATGCTCGCAGGCGTCGGCGCCGGGGTGTTTGACAGCGTGGACGACGCCGCGCTGCGCCTGGAGCAGCCGGCCGTCGTCAGACACCGCGGCGATCAGCGCGAGCGCACCCGAGC
>DATNLQ010000251.1:0-6316 GCA_035602785.1 Solirubrobacteraceae bacterium | reverse complement strand
ATGCACAGGCGGCGCCGCCTGGCTCGCCGGTTGACCCGGCGGTGATGGCGGCAAACCACGATCCGGCCCGGCCGTGGGACGCGATGGTGGACTACGCGATGATGAGCCGCAACGTGGCGGGCTTCATGAGCCTGTTCCATTGCGGCAAGCCGGTGGTCTGTCGCGTGCACGGCTTCTGCGTGGCGGGCGGCACGGACATGGCGCTGTGCTCTGACTTGTTGGTGATAGCGCAGGACGCCAAGATCGGCTACCCGCCGGCGCGCGTGTGGGGCTCGCCGACGACGGCGCTGTGGGCGCACCGCGTGGGCGCGCAGCGGGCCAAGCGGCTGCTGTTCACCGGCGACTCGCTGTCGGGGCGCGAGGCGCTGGAGTGGGGGCTTGCGATCGAGGCGCCGCCGGCGGATCGGCTGGTGGAGCGCACGGAGATCCTGCTGGCGCGGATCGCGCGGATGCCGCTGGAGCAGCTGATGATGATGAAGCTGCTGGTCAACCAGACGCTGTACGCGCAGGGACTGCACGCGACCCAGGTGCTGGGCACGGTGTTCGACGGCATCGCCCGCCACACCGAGCAGGGCTACGCCTTCCAGCGACGCGCCGCGGAGGCGGGCTTTCGCGAGGCGGTGCGCGAGCGCGACGAGCCTTTTGGAGACGTCGGACGTTCTACCTTCAAGGGCTAGCGTCTTTGTGCGATCGTACGGCCTGTGGCGCTGATCCGCATGAGCGGCCCGCTCGGCCGCGAGCTCCGTCGCGTGTTCCCCTCGCGGCCCTTCCACGTACGTTTCTGGGACGGCGTGGTGGTGGAGGCGACCGACGGGGGCACGGTTGCGCCGACGCCTGCGCAGGCGCCGAGCTTCATCGTGCGCAGGCCTTCTGCGCTGGCCCACTTCCTGCGTGCCCCGAGCACTCTGGGCCTCGGCCGCGCGTACGTGGACGGCTCGCTGGCGGTGGACGACCTGGACAGGGCGCTGCTGGTGGTGGACGAGTGGGATCCGCCTGAGCTGACCAACTCCGACCGCGTGCGCCTGGGCCTGGCGATGGCGGCGGGTGCGCTGCCAGGCGGCGTCCCGCGCCGGCCGGGCCTGGAGCTGATGCTCGACGGAGAGCTGCACACCGAGGAGCGCGACGCTGCTGCGGTGCGCTACCACTACGACGTCGGCAACGAGTTCTTCTCGCTGTTCCTGGACGATTCGATGACATACAGCTGCGCGATCTTCTCGCGTGGCGCCCAGACGCTCGAGCAGGCCCAGCGCACGAAGCTGGAGCTGATTGCGACCAAGCTGGACCTGCAGCCGGGGATGCGCGTGCTGGACGTGGGCTGCGGGTGGGGCAGCTTCGCGATCCACGCAGCGCGCGAGCACGACGCGCTCGTGACCGGCATCACGCTGTCAGAGCCCCAGGCCGAGCTGGCGCGCGAGCGCGTGGCGCAGGCGGGGGTGGGGGACAGGGTGGAAATACGCGTGGCCGACTACCGCCGGCTGCCGTCGGCGTCGTTTGACGCGATCGCGAGCATCGGCATGTCAGAGCATGTGGGCGACAACCAGATCGACGTGTACGCTCGCTCGCTGTTTGGCCTGCTGCGCCCTGGCGGGGTGCTGCTCAACCACGCGATCGCCGCGCTGGACCCCGACGCGGATTCGCTTGAGGACATCTTCTCGACGCGTTACGTGTTCCCCGACGGGGAGCCGCTGCCGTTGTCGCGCGTGCAACTGGCGCTGGAGCGGGCGGGCTTTCGCACGGGGCACGTGGAGGGCTTCAGGGAGGACTACGAGATCACACTCGGCCATTGGGCCAAGCGGCTGGACGATCGTCTGCAGGAGGCCGAGGCGCTGGCTGGTGCGGAGCGCCTGCGCGTGTGGCGCTTGTACCTGCGCTCGGCCGCGTACGGATTCAAGGTGGGCGACCTGGCCGTCTATCAGGTGCGCGCGCGACGGCCCGACTGAGTGGCGCTGCTGGACGCGCGCGGGCGGTTGGACGGTCCCGGCCGGCGGGGGCTAGAATGGCCGGACCGCGCGGATGTAGCTCAGCTGGCTAGAGCGTCGCCTTGCCATGGCGAAGGTCGAGGGTTCGAATCCCTTCATCCGCTTTCAGACAAAATCCCTGGTAATCCGGGGGTTTTTGTCGTCCTAGGGGCCGTCGAGAATCGCAGGCGCCGAGCGTGGGTAGCACCCGTGGGTAGCAAACGGAGACCGAAGTTGTCGAGCCCGACAGCGTCAGCTCCTCTCAACACGGCGCCCACGTAGCCCGAACCGGCCCGCTGAGCCCCTTCGACCTGGCCGCTGCAGCAGACGCGCAGGCTCCCCCAAACCGACGAGGGAAAGGGAGTCCGCGCAGAGGTCTTCCTGACGCTCATGACGGCGCGGTTGGGATAATCTTGCCCGCGGCCCGCTTCCAACCGCTCATCGCTTCGGAGAGCCCGACGGAGTTCGACGCCTGGGCCCTACGCCGGCTGACGCGCTGGCCCGACCAGCGGCAGCTCGTAGGACGCTGGCAGTCCGGCCCGCAGTTCAGACTGTCAGGCCAAATGGCCTTTCACGTCCGCCTCCAGCGCCAAGTTCTCTTCACGGAGGAGACCTACAACCTGACCGAGGCCGAGTTGCTGCAACGCTTTGTTGATCCGTGGCTCGCGGGCAAGCCGATCATCATCAAGGGCCGAACATGGGTTCCAGAGCGTTCACGGATCTCGATTCTCGAAGGCCCGGACTTGACCTCTACCCAGAGATCTTGGGTCCAAGGGTGGACGAAGGCGATGGAGTTGAGCGAGAACGTGACGGACCGATTCCTGCATCCGAGTCCGGCGCCGCGCCCAGACGAGGAACTCCCCGCACTCGAGCGCGAGCCCCATATAGAGAGCGTGGCACGACAGCGCGATCGTCCGTTGGGTGAGATGAACGCGGCGAACCCAATGCTCGATACAGCGTCGCAGCGGCCAGCAACTGGGATGGACGTGGCCGCGCGAAAGCTGATCCTCAAGACCCTGGAGGGCTGCTCGAACCAGGACACCCTGCACGGGTTCTGGGGCGATGACTACGCGAACTTCGATGACTACACGAGAGCCGTTCGAGAAGTGTGGCTCGACGGGCCGGCTGACCGCTTGATCAACGTGGTGAAACGAGCGGCCGACGAACAGCCAGCGGCACCGAGCGTGGGCGCCGTGCGGCGAAGTGAAGAGGCTGTGATCGAAGCCGTGCTCCTCTACATGCCCGAGCCGGACTTTCGTGTAGCGGTCTTCAAGGCATTCAGCAAGGACAAGCTCAACTCCACGATCACGCGCATCACGAGTATCTGTCGCAAGCGCGGCATCCCGTGGGAGTTCAATCTCAGCGATGGGTTCGGCTGGATCGGAGACGAGCAGGTGGCGGCATCGGCAGTGCACCCAGCACTGAGCGCCATCGAAGACCCACGCCTCGTGTCCGCCAAGGGCCATTTCGAGTCGGCGCGGTCGGAGCTGGCGCTTGGCACGTCTAGTGCCCTGCCCCAGTCCGTGCATCAGTCCGCCTGTGCGGTGGAGAGCGCGATGAAGGCCGTGCTCAAGCATCGTGGCATCGCCTACGACGAAAAGGACACTGCCTTCAAGCTGTTCGACCAGCTCGTAGCCGCTGGCCTCGTTCCTGAGTTCATGCGATTCTGCGTCCTCGCCGCAGCCTCGCCGCGCAACAAGGCGGGCGGTCACGGCGCAGATGAAGAGCCGCACAACGTTCCGCAGGAGATCGCGGAGGCGGTCCTGGCCTCGACGGCGGTCGCGATCGCCTACTTGCGCAAGCTCTTGCCCTAGGTTCGCCCGGGCTGGGCGCCACGTCGTTTGTTGATCGCCGGCTCCCCGGGGACCCCCGGAGCCCATTACAACGGTTGACGGCCGGTGATCGTCACGTGCTCCGGTAGGACGAGCAGCTCTCGCTCACCTAGCTCGCGCTCCAGAAACGCGATCACGTTCGAGCGAGCAACGCGGCCCTCGATTACGACCGGTTCGGTGGTGTCCACTGCACCGTGGACTTTGCGCGCAAACCACTCTGCCTTCTCGCGATCCAGCGTCCACGAGAGACCCTCGGCAAAGTTAGGGTGTCCGGCGCCCCGGTATATCTCGATCTCCTCAGGGAGTTGGGCAAGATGCTGCCGCTCCTCCTCGGCCATCATTGCCTCGCGTGCGGGCCGGTCGGCGGTCAGCATCTCGCGCCACCATCCGAGATCGGTCGAGGGGATTTCTGTTGCTTCCCAGACCTCGCGAAGGCGCTCCCAATACAGCTCATCCGGCTTGATCCGGTCGTGAATCCGGGCGAAGCCGAGCCAGCGGAGGCTCATCCAGAAGTCATCGAGATATGCGGGCCAATCGCCATCTCTGAGCGCGGCGGCCTTCTTCTCTGGATCCCCTACGACATCGATTTCGCGGAGAACCTTCTCGTCATATTCGGCCGCGAAGATCGCGCGCCGCAAACCGGGCGACCTCGGTGGCATGTTGGGGGCGATATCGGCCAGGCATGCCGCGATCTGGCGCACGTCCTCCCAGTCGGCCACGAGGACTCGATAGGCGAGATCGCGAGCCTCACGTAGCTGCGAAATCCGCTCCTCGGGGGGTGTTGCGTCCAAATGCTTGGCCACGTCGTAGGCGTCCCCCTGCAAGCCCATCGCAGCCGCTCGCGCCCTGCTGTACCGGTCTAGGCCGGCGGCGATCATCTCGTCAGCTTCCGCGCCAAGCTCGGCGGCAACGTCGCGGTCCCATTCTTCATCGGCGATCGACTGCGCAACGCAGCCAGCGAGATCTACGCTCAGGAGCCGGCGCCGGCCCTCGACCGCTCCGTCCTCGCCCGGGACCGGTGTAAAGAGAACGACGCCCTCGGCGCCGCGCGTGTCGATGGCCGTCACGTCGTAGCTCTGCGCTGACGCGACCGCCGCATGGCCAGCCTCGTGATAGGCGATTCCCCGTTCGAGCGCGAACCAGCCCGGCATTCCGCCGAGTCTAAATCAGTCGGATCGGGTCGCTGGGGTGACGATCGTCAACACCCGTTCTGCCTATAGCGAGAGTGTTAGCGATGCTCAAGATTGCGCCCGCTCTGAGATCCGCCGAGGGATTAGGAAGGCTCGGAGCGGAGAGCGGCTCTGCTTGCCCGAGGCCCGACGGCGGAGCAGCCGGTTGACCGCGTCATGCGCTCGACGAGTTTCGGCGTTTGTCGGCAATCTTGTAGACGCTCGGCTTCAAGGCGGCGGGGTGGCGAACACCGAAGGCGAACGCGCGTAGCGCGAGTGGCCGGCTCGAATGGGCAACGGGCACCATGACGAGTCCGAATTGCCCGGTGGGCCATGGTACGTAGGTCTTGAGGCAGCCGGCGAGGCGCGTGCCGTCGTTGCCTTCGGCTTCGCAGCGCTTCAGGCGGGAGGCAGGGATGCCGCCGTCACGGTCGAGCTCGCGGCGGAGCAGTTCGAGTGCGTGGCGGGCAACCGGGGGATGGTGGGCGACGTCTTCGGCGATGGCGGCCTCATCGAAGACGACCGGAAAGAGCGGTCCGGCCGGGGTGTCCGGCACGCTCAGCCCTCGCCGTCTGTCGGCAGCTCGCCGAAGTGCTGCTCGAACTCGTCCGGGGTCAGCTCGCGCTCGCCGTGGCGGGAGAGCATCGCTTTCACGCTCAGATCAGGGCGCAGGACGACACGCCCGTCAGGCCGTCGGTCCTCCACCACGTAGTCGCCAGACAGATCCCCACTGAGCGTCACATGAGTCGGCTCCATCGCTCTTAGTGTCGCACGCGGCTCCGACCGATCCAAGCCAGCCGCTTGCTGCAGGCCGCTCGCTGCGGCTTGCTCGCCCGCCGGCGCGCGGCGCCGAACTGCTCAAACAGACCACATGCACGACCCTGCGGGTGCTGTGCGAGCGCTGTGTCCTTTCCGGGGCGGGACGACCCTGGTTCGCGCGGACGATCGAGCCGTAAACAGCGGTAAGGGGCCGCGCGTATCCGTGGTAGGGCACGCTGGGCGAAGGGGTGGCGCGGGCGCCGGGAGTGGTTACGGCCGGGTGGCCGCCGTTAGCTGCACCGGAGGCGTCGGCTTCGCCTCCTCGTCCGTGATGCCTGGCTCGGCGCAAAAGTCGTTGGCCGGTCGTGGGTGGTTGGGGTCAGTAGCGGGTGTGAAAAGGCGCAGACCCGAAACTCGGTGGCCGTTCCGGCGGCGTCACGGTCATTAACGGTAGTGGTGACCGCTTCCAGCATTGGTGCCGCGAAAGGCGGCGGCTACGCTCGCTATCTGGAGGGCAAGACCGTCCAGCCCGAGCGCGGCGACTACTACCTGACGCCCGGTGGCGAGCCCGCGCAGGCTCCCGGCCGCTGGCTCGCCT
>DATNLQ010000365.1:0-12596 GCA_035602785.1 Solirubrobacteraceae bacterium | reverse complement strand
CCGGACAGCGTAGTGAGCGGCTGGCCGAGGCTGATGTAGCCGAGTCCGACGTCGGCCAGCCGATCGAGGATGGCGTGGGCGGCCGGTGTGCTCGCTTTGCCGGCGCCGAAGAACTCCATGGCCTCGGTCACCGCCATTGCGAGCACCTCGCTGATGTCCTTGCCGGCGAACGTGTACTCCAGCACCGAAGCCTCAAAGCGCTTCCCGTCGCACACCTCGCACGGGGCAGCGACGCCGGCCATCATCGCCAGGTCCGTGTAGATCACGCCGGCGCCGTTGCAGTTGGGGCAGGCGCCCTCGGAGTTAGCACTGAACAGCGCTGGCTTGACGCCGTTGGCCTTCGCGAACGCCTTGCGGATCGGGTCGAGGAGTCCCGTGTACGTCGCCGGGTTGCTCCGTCGCGAGCCACGGATCGCGCGCTGGTCGACCGTCACCACACCGTCGCGTGCAGATACAGAGCCGTGCAGCAGCGAGCTCTTGCCCGAGCCCGCCACCCCGGTGACGACGACGAGAACGCCGAGCGGGATGTCGACGTCGACGTCCTGCAGATTGTGGGTGTCGGCGCCACGCACCTCCAGGGCCTGCGACGAGGTCCGGGCCTCCCCCTTGACGGCCGCTCGGTCGTCGAGGTGGCGGCCAGTGATCGTCTCGCTCCTGCGCAGCCCCTCGACTGTCCCCTCGAAGACAACCTCGCCGCCCTCGGTGCCGGCGCCAGGGCCGAGATCTACGACATGCTCGGCGATCGCGATCGCCTCCGGCTTGTGCTCCACGAGGAGCACGGTGTTGCCCTTGTCGCGCAGCGCCAGCAGCAGGCTGTTCATCCGCTCGATGTCGTGCGGGTGCAGGCCAATCGTGGGCTCGTCGAAGACGTAGGTGACGTCGGTGAGCGAGGAGCCTAGGTGGCGGATCATCTTGACGCGCTGGGCCTCTCCGCCCGAGAGCGTGCCCGACGCCCGGTCGAGCGAGAGGTAGCCCAGCCCGATGTCGACGAACGAGTCGAGGGTCTTTCCCAGCGCTTCGAGGAGCGGCGCGACCGACTTGCTCTCGAGTTTGCTCACCCACGTGGCGAGGTCACTGATCTGCATTGCGCAGGCATCGGCGATGGTGATCTGCTTGATCTTCGACGACCGCGCCTGCGCGCTGAGCCGGGTCCCGTCGCACTCGGGACAGGTTGTAAAAGTGACCGCCCGCTCCACGAAGGCGCGGACGTGCGGCTGCAGCGAGTCGACGTCCTTGGAGAGCATCGACTTCTGGATCCGTGGGATCAGGCCCTCGTAGGTCAGGTTGACGCCGTCGACCTTGATCTTGGTCGGCTCCTTGTAGATGAGATCGTTGAGCTCCTGCTTGGTGAACTTCTTGATCGGCTTGTCCGAATCGAAGAAGCCGCAGCCCATGAAGATCCGCCCGTACCAGCCGTCCATGCTGTAGCCGGGGATCGTGAGCGCACCCTCGGCCAGCGACTTGCTGTCGTCGTACAACTGAGTGAGGTCGATGTCGTTCACCGAGCCCCGGCCCTCGCAGCGCGGGCACATGCCGCCGAGGATGCTGAAGCTGCGCTTCTCTTTTGTCGTGCGGCCGCCGCGTTCGAAGGTGACCGCCCCGGCGCCCGAGATGGAGGCGACGTTGAAGGAGAATGCCTGTGGCGAGCCGATGTGCGGCTTGCCGAGCCGGCTGAAGAGGATGCGCAGCATCGCGCCCGAGTCGGTGGCGGTACCGACCGTTGATCGGGCGTCGGCACCCATCCGCTCCTGGTCGACGATGATCGCTGTGGTCAGCCCTTCGAGCACGTCGACCTCGGGTCGCGCCAGCGTCGGCATGAAGCCCTGCACGAAGGCGCTGTAGGTCTCGTTGATCAGCCGCTGTGACTCCGCGGCGATCGTGCCGAACACGAGCGAGCTCTTGCCCGAGCCGGAGACGCCGGTGAACACCGTCAGCCGGCGCTTGGGGATCTCGACGCTGACGTCCTTGAGGTTGTTCACACGCGCGCCGTGCACGCGGATCGAATCGTGGCTGTCGCCACCGTGCAGCGCAGGCGACTTCGTGTCCGTCGGCGTGGCCATGCTCATCGTCTCCCCGTCTGGCGGGCGGGACCGCTCATGGGTCCTGAAGCAGTCCGAGTACGTTGCCATCGGGGTCGGTCACGGTGGCCACCAGGCGCCCGCCACCGACGTCGTGCGCGGGCTCCTTGACGGTGGCGCCAGCGGCAGTCACCTCGGCCAGCTTCGCCTCGATGTCGGGCACGTGCCAGAAGGCGACCGGCGAGGTCATGCCCTGCGGTCCGCCGCCCGGCACCAGCCCGATGTGCTGGCCCTCGGCCTCGAAGCCGACGTAGTAGGGCGCGTCGGCCTGCGGCGGGATGCCCAGCAGGGCGGTGTACACCGCCTTGGCGGCCGCCAGGTCGGACACGGGATGCAGCACGGTCTTGATTCCCTGGGTGGAAGAGCCGGTCATGGTCACTCCTGAAGTCGTGGTGGTGATGCTCATGGCGGTCACTCTAGTTGTGGCTCGGTGACCGGTGCTTCTCGATTCCTGATCGGTTTGGTCACCTGTTTGGCCACGCACGACGACGTCATCGGGTAGCCGTAGGCGAGCCGGAACTGGCGGCTGAAGTACCCGATGACAAACGGCGCCACCAAGGACGCACTTGTCTAGCGGCTCGCTGGGAGGGACCGCGCGAACGGTCGGTAGTATTACCACCGTGCGCCCGTCCACGAATTCACGGCCTGTGCATTGAGCCTGCAGGACACCACCGGCACGCCGAGGCCCCACGGTGAGGTGCTGACAGCGATCTCGGACGGCATGGTGGCGCTGCTGAAGGAGTTCTATGGGCGCGGCCCTACGCGGACGAAGTCCTACTACGCGGATGACCTGGTCGTATGTGTCCTGCGCGGCGGCTTCTCGCGGGTGGAGGAGACACTGCTCGAAGGCGGCCGTGGTCCCGCCGTGATCGAGCAGCGAATAGCGTTTCAGGAGCTGATGCGCGAGCGCTTTGAGGCGGTGATCGAGCACGCTACCGGCCGGCAGGTCATCGGGTTCATGAGCGGCAACCAGCAGGATCCGGACATGATGTGCGAGGTCTTCATCCTCTCGCCGACCGATCTCGTTGACGCCGAAGAGATCGCGCCATCGACACGAACGCCGGCACCTGCCTGAGCCAGGCTCACGCGTCGGCCAGCGCGAGCGCCTCAGTGGATGGTGGCTCACCGCCAGGGCTCAGCCGACCGGCCTTGGGCCCGTACTCGAGATACCGAAGCACGACTCGGCCGAGCATGATCACGTCGCCGCTTGCCAGATCGAACTGCTCGACGCGACGGCCGTTGACGAACGTGCCGTTGAAGCTACGGTCGTCGAGGATCCGATGGCCGGAAGGCCGCGATACGAGGATGGCATGACGTCGCGACACCGAGGCATCGGCGAAATGCAGGTCGGCTGACAGACCGCGACCGATGTGGGTGACCTCGGCGCCGAGCGCGACGAGAAGCGTTCGATCCGGCCCCTGGATCTGGACATAACGCCCCGGTGCAACAGGCTCCAGCGGTCTGCCTCCATAGCGGATGCGCTCATCCAGACAGGCGACCGGATCGAACGTCTCAGTTATCTCTCCGACAGCAGGGCCGATCGGCGTCCACGAGTGATCCATCACATCGTTGCGGCGGACGTTCGCAGCGGCGATAACAAGTGTGTTGGACATAAAGACCTCCTGGGGATAGTGGAACCCTAGGAAGTCAGGCCGTGTTGCCCGCCGCGCTGGGCTGACCTCACGCTATATGCCCTCCACAACCATCATAGCCGGTGTCCCGACATGTCAAGCGGATAAATCGACTGAGCCCTCGAGGATCGCAGAGGAGTAGCCCACGTTTGAGACGCCTCCGGTGCTGACGTTGGGTGTGGTCGGCGAGGCAGCCTGCCCCAGAGAGATGGGCAGCGCGAAAACGAAAGCAAACGCCGACGCGACGAGCACAGAATTGCGAGACACAGGGACCTCCTTGAGCGCGTGTCGCACCCGCCTTACGGCGTGCGAACGGCTCTCATCGAGAGTGGAACCTCTTGTTGCTCCTCGCTCCCTTCCGGGCCAGAAAGCCCGGCTGGTCGCGCAATGCTGCAGAGGACCTATGCGCGAAGGCGATTCAGCGCCGACGGAGCAATTCCCATCTGATCTTACGGAAGCACGCGCAACCTGTTTACGCAACCTGTTTGAGCGCACTCCTGGCCATTGTACCCCACTCGCCTCCCTGACGAGTCGGCCCTCTACCACCACTTCGAGCTGAACTACACCCGCTTGGCACCGAGAGCGGACGCCGACTGGCCCGCCGCTGACGTACGCCCGCGTGCGCGTCTCAGCCGCGCACCGCTCTTTCCTGGGGTGGGGTCGGTTGATACTCACAGATGAGCCGTTTTAGCGAGGATTCGTAGTGTTGGCGCTCGCGGCGGCGGTCGTCGCATCTGCAGCGTTCGCGCCACCGATTACGGTTGGGCAGACCGCGAGCGCAGGAGGGTTTTCTGTGAAGCCGGATCCCGTAGGGGGCGGCTGGGTGCAGTTTCTAACGCCAGTTGGTGTCGAGCTGACGAGGATCAACGAAGACGGGCATGCCACACCTGTTGCCCTGCCGCCGAAGCTGCGGGGCGAAGACCTTGAACTGATGTCGCTCGGAGACGGCTGGGTGGTGGCGTCAGACCGTTACTGGCCCGGAGGGGAAAGGGAAGAGGGTCGCTGCGCGCCGCGTTCCTACATGGTCCCTGAACAAGAGAAGAGCTGCGGCGTGCTCGTGGTCGCGCAGTACAGCCCTGGCGGGCGCTGGACTCGTGTTCAGCGGTTGTCGCACTCATCAGGTGGGGGATTGGAAGGCGGACAGCCGCAGGCTGTCGAGAGCAAGGGGCGAGTCGAGCTGGCGTGGCACGCAAACCAAGAAGAAGGGCAAGGCGCCCCGATCGCTGTCGCCGTCGCGCGCCCCGGTCACCCGTTCGGCGCAGTCCGCATCGCCCAGCACGTGCTGCCCGTCGTGCCAGGGTTGCTGGAAGATCTCCTCCTTTCGCGGCCAGCTCTATCTGCGTGCGCTGTACGGCCCGGAGGGAGCACACCTGGTCGAACGCCGCCTTTACGGCGACGGGCGGTTGGGGGCACCTCATTTCCTGCACAGCGGGCTGCTGGCCCATTACGGGAATGAAGCTCTGAGTGGGCCGCACGGATCGGAAATCCTCGTCTACCAGGAAGGCGACGAGGTTGCTGTGGCCCGCAGAGCTGGCTGGGCCGCGAGGTTCCAGACTCCGAGTGTGGTGAGTAGGACGGCGTTGACTGGCTTCGAGGTCGCGGAGTCGGGCAACGACCAGCTCCTCATTTCGGTTCGATCGTCGCCCAAGCCGTTGACGAGCGATGAAAAGGCAAGCGTCGTCGCGGCAGTGGTCTCGCGCGCCGGCAGCGTGAAGCCGACAGAGACTGTGGAATACAACCCGCTCAATACCGGTGACTACCTATGGGCCAGCGCCATCGACGATGCAGGACAGGCGCTCATCGCCACCGTCGACGAAGGAAACCAAGAAGCGAACGAAGCTGACGAGGCGATCTGGCTGCATCCGTCCGTTCCTGGCTGCGAAGGCTTCCCGCAGCGCATTGCGCTGATCGACAGCGGCGGCTCCAGCGCCACCATCCAGCACCGCGAATCCCCCAACCCTGTTGTGTTCGCAGGCCCCCAGAACGTCTTTCATCTCGTGTGGGTCACCCCCACCGACGAGGTGCAGACCACGACGATACGGGTCGAATGCCCCGCTGGGTAGCTGCGGTGCGCTCGATCGTGAGGGCGCTTCGCGCATCGTTGCTGGTCGTCCTCGTGGGGCTGGTGCCCACGGCTGCGGCTGCGGGTGCGCCGGATGAACTATCGCCGCTGCCCAACCAGCCGTCCTCTCTCCGAGCTCAACTGCTCGAAACAATCGCGCGCCCCACCAGCGTCGCGAGCTACGGCGGCTGGGCTGCGTGGAGCCGCTATGACCCCGCGCATAGTGCCTACCAGCTGATCGTGCGAAACGCGAATGGCGAGGTCACGGCGATGGGCGTCGCCGAGAGTCCACAGCCGTTCGAAGTGAGTCTCGGGCCGCTCGCCTCCGGCGGGGTCGGAGCTGTATACCCGCGCTGCTCCGACACCGTGCGGCATGAAGGGTGCAGTCTGGAGTTGCTTGCGATCGAATCGCCGGGTGCGCGCGAAGAACACTTGCCGGTGCCTGGCGGCGGCTCGCTGTTTCGACCCGCGCTGTGGAAAGGCACGTTCGCGTTCCTGCGCGTGGTGCCAAGAGGCGGCGAAGGCCATCCGGCGGAACTGTTCGAGTGGACCTCTGGCTCAAAGCACCTGAAGGCGCTGGCGCTGGCGCACAACAGGCTCTCGGGCGCGGAACTCGAGGAACAACCCGGACTGCGCGCAACCGACGGCTACACCGGGGAAATCGCCGCGCTGGCGCTCAGTGGCACGCGGGTCGCCTACACCCGCGTAGTGCCGTGGGGAGAATGGGACAGGTCGGACCTCTGGGTCCAGCAGCCTGGGCAGCAGCCACAGCTGATCGACCGAATCGACACGGGCGGCGGCGCGGCGTTCGGCACGCGCACCTATCTCACCCCGACGATCGCCGGCTCGTGGCTGTACGCCTACCGCCAGTACCACGAAGACGGGCTTGGGGACGGCCCCCCCGCATGGGTCCGCTACAGCCTGACCACGCACACTGCGCAACAGGCGCGCGTCAACTTTGGCAACCAGGAAGGCTTCGGCGAAAACGAAGGCCCCTTGGATGCGGCGGTGCCACTCGGCGCGGGCGTGATCTGGACACTGCAGAGCTCCCGCGACCCCTCAGAAGAAGGCGCACGCGTGCTGTTGCTGACGAGCGTCAAATGGAAGGGAATCAAGCGGCCGCGCGATCCGTAAGACCGAGCCGGGCCGAGCTGGACGAGGGCCCTGTAAGGCGACGACCGGAATCGAACCGGTGTAGACGGCTTTGCAGGCCGCTGCGTAGCCACTCCGCCACGTCGCCAGGTTGAGCTCCTTAGCGTATCGGGCCAGGCGCGCCGCATCGACCTTGGCGGCCGCTCACCGCGAGCGGTCGCCTGGGACAGAGCTCGTGGCGCCGAGCGCCCGGCACGCTTAACGGATCCTTGAGATCCGATTATCAATATTTTTGTCGTTCGTTAGCGGCCCTTTCAGACATTGTTAGCGTCCGCACACGCCACGCGCACACCATGGATGCACCCCACCAACCGGAGGTCATCCATGAAGCGCCAACTCCTACCCATGCTGCTTGCCGCGCTCGCCGGCGCAGCGGTTGCGAGCGCGGCCGTGCTGCTCGCGGGCGTCAGCTCGCCGCGCTCCACGCCCGCAGCGCGCACCACCACCGTCGTGTCCGCGCCCAGCGGCGCTTCCGGCACCCGCCAGACCGTTGCCTCGACCGGCCTCACCGCAACGCAGATCTACCAGCGCGACTCGCCCGGCGTCGTGTCCATCAAGGCCGTCACCCAAGACGGTGAGGACAGCGGCACCGGCATCGTGCTCAATGAAGAAGGCCTGATCCTCACCAACGACCACGTCATCGCAGGCGCCACCAGCCTGACCGTCAACGCGGGTGGCGCCACCAGCACCACCCGCCCCGCCACCGTCGTCGGCGAAGAAGCCAACAGCGACCTCGCCCTGATCCATGTCGATCCGTCCGGCCTCGGACTCAAGCCGCTCAAGCTCGTCAGCTCAAGCTCCGTCCAGGTCGGCGACTCGGTCTATGCAATCGGCAATCCTTACGGCCTCGAAGAGACGCTCACCCGCGGCATCGTGTCCGCTCTCGACCGCGAAATATCCGCGCCCGACGGCACCAAGATCACCGACGCCATCCAGACCGACGCCGCGCTCAACCCCGGCAACTCCGGCGGCCCGCTGCTCAACGAACAGGGCGATGTCGTCGGCGTCAACTCACAGATCGCAAGCGACGCCGCCGACGTCGCCGGCTCACAGCCCGGCAGCACCGGCGTCGGCTTTGCCATCTCCTCCAACACCGTCGCCCAGGTCGTAAAGACGATCGAGGCCGGCAAGGGCGTCTCCTATGCGTCCGCCATGCAGGAACGGGCTTCCTCGGAAGGCCGCTCCGGTTCGGAATCGCCTTACCGCAGTCGCTCGCCCTATGGCCAGCGGGGTGCCGAAGTCGAAGCCGAAGGCCAATCCGAAGGCCGTGAAGGGCCCGACGTGATCGTGCCCTGAACGAGCACGCGACCCGGGCGCCGCTGGGAGGCTTGTGCTAGGCGCCCGGGTCCGTGTAAAGCAGACCGCTGCGCCCCGGCGTCCCTGCTGCACCACTGCCCAGGTGTCAGGTCGCCGCACCGGGCCGTGTCTGCTGGGGGACGGCCTTGCCCAGCCGTAGCGCATCCGCGTTGCTACCCTTTCAGGCCGGTCCCAGGGCGATTAGCTCAGCTGGGAGAGCGCCGCCTCGACAAGGCGGAGGTCACTGGTTCGAGCCCAGTATCGCCCATTGGTTGTAAGTGGTGCGAAGAAGCGCGAATTTCGCACCGTTGAACCAGATTCTCAGGTAGTGGGGGTGCGAAGGCCCGCGAAGCGAAAGCCTGCAAACACGGGCTGGATTACTCCCTGCGTACGTTCGTGTGGTCGCAGGGCTGCGTACGCTGCGATCGTAGCTGTGGGGCCTGGCGTGTGCAGGGCTGCACGCGGAGTTCAGTCCGCGTGGCGCGGGTACTCCTCCGCCAGGTCGGTCAGGTCGAGGTTCAGCGCGCGCAGCATCCGCATTACGGTCGCCCAGCGGATTCCGCGGTGGCCGTTCTCCAGCTGGGACAGGTAGGTCGCGTCCATCCCGGCTCGCTCGCCGAACTGCTCCTGGGTCAAACCGGCTCGTTCGCGTAGCGCGCGGATCGCTGCGCCGAGGATCGCCTGGTCGCGCGCCGTGTCGTCGGCGTCATCGGCGGGGTCTGTCATCACGCGCGACCCTACATCCCAACTTTATAACATCAGCCAAGTTCGCTATGGTCCAGTGCACATACGAAAAGTGGGGCCGCGACGTGTTGGCGCCCGGCCCCGTGGCACCGAGAGCTACGAACTCCCGGCGCGCTCGCAGCCTACCGCCGTAGGTTCGCGTGCCTCGCTACGAGCCGTCTTTCGGAGCCTCCACGACCAAGGAGGAACCGATCATGAGCAGCAACCCCGAAGTGCCCTCCGCCGAGCTAGTGCTGGCGGCGATCGACCGTGCGATCAGGCAGTCGGTCCGGCCAGTCAGTGACGTGTCGGCCGGCTCCATCGCGGATCATCTGGCGCTCAATCGTCGCTCGGGCGCTTGGCGGCAGGCAGTGCGTTTGCTTCGTGAGTTGGAGGCCTTGGATGAGGTCAAGCAGGGGAGACGCCACAGCGTCCCGGTGTGGGCACTTACGGATGATGGCCGGGAGCGTCTGGCCCGCGTCATCTGCGATGGGCCGCAGCCATCGCTCCCTGAGTCTCCTCACCGGCGGCTCTGGCGTGACTCTCGTCGTCTGGCGGCAGAGCACGCCGATCGTTTCGGGGGCGAGCTGTTTGGCGGCGCTCGAGGACGGGATGCAGTTGCTCAACGAGTCCTCGATCTCGTCCGAGGCGTGGTTCTCGCTCTCGTTCAGGCTGGCACGCGCGGCCGAGCGGGTTGGGGCGGTCGTCTATTGCCTGACCGAGTGGCCCGAGCCGGGGGAGGGAGGCCCCGACTTGAGCGACGGGCCGAGGATGCGAACCCGCGCACGGTTCGGCGAATCGCTCTGAGGACATTGCCAGCGACACAGCGGGCGAACACGCTCGGGCACATGACTCAGCTTCGGCAGACCTCGACCGCTGTGTCCGAGCCTCGCCGGATGAAGCCCGCGACGCCGTCAGCGGTCGATCCCGCCCGCTCGGAAAGCCCGGAGCCTGGCGACCCTATCGTCGCCCGCTGCGGCGCCGAACGTGCTCACAGACTAGATGCACGGCACAGCAATCACACAGCAATTGCTGTGTCGAGAGCGTGCCGTTCGGACCTCGCAAAGACGGTGTGTAGAAGCCACGGGACCAGCCTTGCGTCACCCTCGGACTCGGCGGCGTTCGTGCCGCTGCCGCGTGGATTCCGGCGCGATCCGACGAATTGCTTGGCCGGTCTGCGGCGGTTGGGGTCAATACCCCATCAGAGTGAGAGAACCGACTCGAAAGTCAACATGAGCGCTCGCGTCTATCAGCTGCCCGCGGCTCGACCGGTCCTGCTGACCAAGAAGCAGCTCGCGGTTCACCTGGGACGCTCGACCCGCTGGGTTGAGATGCAGATGCGCCGCGGGCTTCCGGTCGAGGCGACGACCGACCGCTTCGGGGGCCGGCGTTACGACCTCGCCAAGGTTGAGGCGTGGCTTCGCGCCGGCGAGCCGGTGACGAGGCGCGAGAAAAGTCTCGCGGAGCGCGTGGCGGCACTTGAGCTGCTTGTCGGCGAACTTACGCGAGGTGCGCCTTGACGATCGTGCCCCGCAACGGCCGCTTTGGCGTGAAGGTATGGGACCAAGGCGAGAAGCGCTACCGCTGGCTCGGCTCGTTCGACACTGAGTCCGAGGCTCGCCTCGCCGAGGCTGACGCCCTGCCACAGCCGACAAATGCAGGTCCGACCGTGGGGCGGTGGGGGCGGATATGGCTCACCGACTACGCCAGGGACGCGCCCGCGACCCGACAGGTATATGCGCAGGCGGTCAAGTCGATCGCCAGTGCGATCGGACGGCTGCGGCTCGACGAGCTGGACCGGCCTTCGGCGCGGCGTCTGGCGAACACATGGCCGCGCAACACGAGCGCTGTGGCCCGCACCATGTGGGAGGACGCTCGGCGCGATGGGGTTTGCCAGGAGAACCCTTGGTCGAACCTGCGGTTGCGGCAGTCGCGCGGACGCAAGGACATCGTTGCGTTGACCGAGAGCGAGGTCCACGAACTGGCCGATGTGGCCGAGGCCGCCCATGGCAAGTACGGGCTGGAGGCGCGGGCGATGGTACTGGTGCTTGCGTACACGGGCGTGCGCCCAGGGGAGCTGTGCGCGCTGCGATGGGATGACCTGGATGCGCGGGAGCGGGAGCTGCATGTGCGGCGCAGTCTCGACGTGACGGGGAGCGAGAAGCTGCCGAAGAACGGCAAGCAGCGGATCATCACGGTGCCGCCGCTGGCACTCGCGGCCATGTTGGCGGTGCCGCGGCTGCTGGCCGACGACTACATCTTCCACACGGTGCGGGGGCGGCGCCTGTCGAAGTCCTCGCTCTGGTACGCGTGGCGGCCTGTGCGGATCGCGTGGACGACTCCGGGGCGCCGAGACTTGGATCTGTACGAGTTGCGACATGCGGCGGCGACGATGCTGCTGGAGCGGGCGGCGGCGCACGCCGACGTGGCCGTGCAGCTGGGGCACGAGGATGGGGGAGCGCTTGTGATGTCGCGATACGGGCATCCGTCGCGAGACAGCGCTCGCCGCCGGTTGAAGTTGGCGTTTGACTGAAGGGCGTGCTTAGAGCCCGAACTTGCTGTCTCTAGTAGTCAGGTCCAGCGCCTAGATGTTGTGCCTCGGTTGCTTTCGAACGCGGCTGATGGGTGGCCGGTTTGAGAGGGAGCTGTGGTTGCGTGTGGTGTTGTAGTGGTTGAGCCAGATGGGTAGCGCTTTGGCTCTGGCGCCTGAGTGGCGGTAGCGCTGCCCGTAGGCCCACTCTCTGGCGAGGGTCTGCTGATAGCGCTCGATCTTGCCGTTGCGCTTCGGTGTTCGTGGCGGGATGCGGCGGTGCTGGATGCTCTCGGCGGCGAGCAGTTCGGCGAGTGAGCGGTTGTGGATGTAGCACCACGCGTTGTCCGTTTGCAGGCGCTTGGCTTGGATGCCGTGGCTGGCGTAGAACGCGAGAGCACGTTGCACGAAAGCTGTGACGGTCGGGGCTTTCTCGTCGGGGTGGATCTCGGTGTAGGCCAGCCGTGTGTGGTCGTCGATGATCGAGTGGCAGAACTCCCAGCCGACGCGTTCGCGCATCTCCTGGCTGGTGCGGTAGCGGTCGCCCGTGACCTTGTGACCGGGCCGTGAGAACCGGGCTAGGCGCTTTGTGTCCATCTGCAAAAGATCACCAGGACATGGCCACTCGAAGCGACGGATCTCCTCGCGCTCTGTGGGCGCCATCCGTGACAGACCTCGTCGTTTCAAGCATCTCGAGACGGTGGCGTGGGCCATACCGAGCTCTGAGGCGATCAGCCTCGGCCCCCAGCCTGTGCGCTGGCGCACCTCACAGACACGCTCATGCGTGCGCTCGCTGGAGAGCAATGGTTGGCGGTGAGGTGTCGAGGGTCGCTCATCAGCCCAAACCCCTGACGCCCGGTCGGCCTCTGAAGCCTGCCGGTAGCGCTGCACCCAGAACTGCACCGTGGAGACGCTCACGCGCCGCCACGCCGCTGCCTCACGCCGCGTCCAACCTTGCTCCAGGCAGAGCTGCACCAGCTCGATTCGCTGCCAGCGGGGTAGCCACCTACGCTTGTTGTGCATCCGGGCTGTGACCTCCAAGAGTCGTGATCTGTGGAAGGACCACAACTCTCGAACTCAGCCCGGATGCCTCCTACCCGTTCGCAAGCACCCGAGGCACGTCA
>DATNLQ010000228.1:0-4555 GCA_035602785.1 Solirubrobacteraceae bacterium | reverse complement strand
GCCGCTCCACACGGGCGCCGACAGCGTGACGGTCAGCGGATCGGTGCCGTTGGCGATGTGGTGTCCCGGCGGCGCGACCAGGCGGGTGACGGGCAGTGGCGCAGTCGGCGCGGCGCTCGCCGGGCGCGATTCCAGCAACTGGCCGACCTTGTGGTCGCGGGTGAACAGCACGGCGACACCCGCTGCAAGCACGATCGTCGCAGCCAACGCGACCTTCATCGGATAGACACGCCGTCTCATTCGACAGAGGCTAACGTATGCCTGCGGCGGATCTTGCAGGCCAGCGCGCGCCGTCCGAGCCGGGTCACAGGCCCGAACCCCGGCGCCTCAGGCGCGGATCCAGGCGTCGCCAGAGGGCGACAAGACGTGCACCGCCACGCCCACGCCCGCGACGAGCGCGACTGCCACTGCCAGCGCGGCCGCGACCGAGACGTGCAGCGCCAGCAGCCCGCCGACGAGCGCTCCCACGAGCATCGCCGCCACCGCCACGCCGCGACGCCCGAGCTGTGACCCGCGTCCGCCGACGACGCTCGCTTCGGAGGCCAGCCCCGTCAGCGTGCGCGTGAGCACGGTCGTGGTCAACTCCGGGACCGCCAGACGCTGAGCCGCCGCGTTCTGGACGCCCATCGCCAGCGCCAGCGCCACGATCAGCCCATAGCGGACGCCGCCGGCGAGCGGTTCGTCAGCCGCAAGCGCCACCGCCAGGGCGATCGCGATCAGCGTCAGTTGCGCAGCGCTGGAGGCGCGCAGCAGATGACCGCGATGATCGGGGTTGCGCGCGCCAAGCCAGCCACCGGCCAGCGCGCCGACGACGAAGGAGCCGAGCGCCACCAGCGAGGCGGTCGCCGACAGCCCGCTCGCGCCCGCCAGCGAGAAGCCCAGGAAGACGACGTTGCCGGTCATGTTCGCCACGAACACGTGGCCGAGGCGCAGGTAGCTGACGGCGTCCACCACGCCCGTCACCAGCGTCAGCGCCAGCATCATCGGCACGAGCGGGCCGTGGCGGTCCCCGGGGGCCGGCCACAGCGTGCGGGCGATGTCCGTCGCGACACTCACCGTCAGTCCAGGTACCTTACGACCGCCGCCAGCGGGGCGCGCTCGGGCACGCGCTGCTCCTGCACGGGCAGGCCCAGGTAGAGCAGCCCCACGGGCGTCTCGCTCGCCTGGAGGCCGAGGATCTCCCGCGCGCGGGGGTCGTCCAGCAGCGCCACCGTGCGCCAGTAGCCAGCCAGGCCGCGGGCGTGCGCGCCGAGCAGGACCAGGTAGGCGGACACGGCGGTGGCCAGCAGGTCCTCGCGGTCCTGGACGGGGTCGCCGCTCATGTGGGCAGTGACCGCGACCAGGGTCGGCGCCCGCGCGAGCTTGACCGCCGAGCCCGGCTGCACGACCTCCGCCAGTGTCATCAACTGTTCGCGCGTGCGCTCGCCGAGCACGCGAAAGCGCCAGGGGTTGGTCAGGTGGTGGTTGGGCGCCCAGCTGGCCAGCTCGAACAGCTCGTCAAGCGTCTCGCCCGACAGCGGCGCTGTGCCAAACGCCTTGTGCGTGCGGCGCGTGCGGATAGCCTGCTCGACGTCCATGGCCCTCAACCCTAGAGTCGTTTGAGCCTCGGCGAAGTCGCCGCGATCGCGCTCGCAGGAGCGGCGGCCGGTGCGATCAACACGCTGGTGGGCAGCGGCACGCTGATCACCTTCCCGGTGCTGCTCGCGTTCGGCTATGCGCCGGTGACCGCCAACGTGTCCAACACGATCGGCCTCGTGCCGGGCTCGGCGTCCGGTGCGATCGGCTACCGGCGCGAGCTCGCTGGACAGGGCGCCCGCGCGCTGCGGTTGGGCTCGATGTCGTTGGCGGGCGGGATCACCGGGGCGGTGCTGCTGCTGGTGCTGCCCGCGTCGGCGTTCAAGGCGATCGTGCCGGTGTTCATCGCGACGGCGCTCGTGCTGACGCTGGTGCAGCCGCGCCTGAGCGCCTGGCTGATCAGACGCGAAATCGACCTGGAGAGCCGGGCGGGCGCGCTGACGCCGATCGCGGTCTACCTGACGGGCGTCTACGGCGGTTACTTCGGCGCGGCCCAGGGGATCTTGCTGCTGGGGATCCTCGGCGTGACGCTCGCCCAAGACCTGCAACGCACCAACGCGCTGAAGAACGTGCTGGCGGGCCTGACCAACGGCGTGGCCGGCGTGTACTTCGCGTTCGCCGCGCACGTCGACTGGGGACCTGCGGCGATCATCGCGGGCACCTCGGTCGTCGGCGCCCAGCTGGGCGCGCGCTACGGGCGCAGGCTGCCGCCCGACGTGCTGCGCCTGGTGATCGTCGCGGTGGGCATATTTGCGATCGTGCGTCTGCTGGTCGACTGACAGCCCGTGTGACACAGGGTCGCGCGAGCATTACTCGACACGACATCCAAATGCACAATCCGCCATCCGACAGTCAGGAGACACGATGAGCAGCGAGGACACGCAGCGTAAGGCCGACGTGCTGGTCATCTTCGGCATAACCGGAGACCTGGCCAAGAAGATGACCCTGCACTCGCTCTACCGCCTGGAGCAGCGTGGCCTGCTCGACTGCCCGATCGTCGGCGTGGCGGTGGAGGACTGGACGGTCGAGCACCTGCGCGAACACGCGCGCGAAGCGATCTCCGCGACCGGCCAGGCGCTGGACGAGAAGGTCTTCGAGCGGCTGGCCGCGCGGCTGTCCTATGTAAGTGGCGACTTCACGGACGCGGGCACCTACAAGCGCGTGGATGACGCGATCGCCCAGGCGCGCGACCGCGTGTTCTATCTGGAGATCCCGCCGTCGCTGTTCGCGACGGTCGTCAAGGGCCTGTCCGAAGCGGACGTGCTGGTGGGCGGACGCGTGGTGGTCGAGAAGCCCTTCGGCCACGATTTGGCCTCGGCGCGAACCCTGTCAAGCGAACTGGCGCAGTATCTGCACGAGTCCCAGCTGTATCGCATCGACCACTTCCTCGGCAAGATGGGCCTGGAAGAGATCCTCTACCTGCGCTTTGCCAACTCGATGCTCGAGCCGGTGTGGAACCGCAACTACCTGGCGTGCGTGCAGATCACGATGGCCGAGAGCTTCGGCGTGGAGGACCGCGGCCACTTCTACGACCCGGTCGGAGCGCTGCGCGACGTGGTCGTCAACCACCTCATGCAGTTCCTGGCGATGGCCGCGATGGAGCCCCCCGCGGGCAGCGATCCGGACACGATCAAGGACGCCAAGTTCGCGGTCTTTCGCGCGATCGCCGACGCCGACCCCGCGCAGTACGTGCGCGGACAGTACGACGGCTACCTGCAGACCCAAGGTGTGGCGCCAAACTCGACCACCGAGACATATGCGGCGCTGCGCCTGGAGATCGACAACTGGCGCTGGGCGGGCGTGCCGTTCTTCATCCGCACCGGCAAGCACCTGCCGGTGACCCAGACCGAGCTTCGCCTGCTGTTCAAGCACCCGCCGCGGCTGGGCTTCATCTCGCTTTCGCACCGGCGCCCTGAGCCCAGCCAGATCGTCGTCAAGATCGATCCCACGACCGGCATCAGGATCGTCCTCGACGCCCAGCGCGCCGACAAGTCTGGCCCGCAAGCGATCGAGCTGGATATGGAGTTTGCCGAAGAGGGGGGAGAGGGAGCGACGCCCTATGAGGTGCTGCTGCACGCTGCGCTCATCGGCGACAGCACCCACTTCACACGCGAGGACAGCGTCGAGGCCTGCTGGCGCATCGTCCAGCCGCTGCTCGACTCCCCCCCGCCCGTACACCGCTACGCGCAGGGCTCGTGGGGACCGCCGGTGGCCGACGAGATGACGGCGCAGTTCGGCGGCTGGCACGGGCCGTGGGTGGCCGACTGATTCAGTGCAGCTGCTCGACGAACGTGTAGATGACCATCAGGCTGACGAGCACCACGAACACCCGTAGTGCCCACAGGCCCGCGGTGGCGCGTGAGCTGAGCGCGGCTCGCGGCACGGGGCGCGAGGTCTCCGCGACGAACTGGTCGCGCTCGAGGTGCATGATCAGCTTGTCCTCGAAGCGCTCCTGCGCCTGCAGATTGCCCTCGGCGAGAGCCTGGCCGTGGGGTGGGTGCTCGATCATCGGGCCAGCACCGCTCTCACGCGCCGATCAGGTGGGTGACTTGGAGGAAGGAGTCGATCCCGTAGGCTGAGCCGCACAGGGCGACGAACACGATCACCGTGATGCCGACCACGTTGGTCGAGCGCCTGTTGGCCCACTGGCCCATCAGGCCCCGGTCGTTGGCGAGCATGACCATCAGCACGAGGCTGACGGGCAACAGCACGGTGGCGAGCACGTTGGCGTTGAGCGCGATCGACAGCAGCGGCGCGCCGGGGATCAAGATGATCGCGGCGGCCACCAGCGCCACGCCCACGTTGGCGCCGTAGAAGACGGCTGCGTTGCGCGGCGAGGTGTTGAAGCTGTGCGAGACGCCCACGCATTCACCGGCGGCGTAGGCGGTGCTGGCGGAGATCGTCAGGATCGCCACCGCGCCGGCCTCGATCAGCCCGAGCGCAAAGACCGTGCCGGCGGCCGAGCCGGCTACGTGTCGCA
>DATNLQ010000190.1:0-3245 GCA_035602785.1 Solirubrobacteraceae bacterium | reverse complement strand
CGTGCCGATCGTGCCCGGCACCACCAAGCCGGTCGAGACGGTCGCCGATGCTTTGCGGATTGCCAAAGACGTCGTCGGCTTCCCCGTCGCCGTCAAGGCCGCCGGCGGCGGCGGCGGCAAGGGCTTTCGCGTCGCGCTCACCGCGGACGAGCTCGAGGGCGCCTTCGAGGGCTCCAGTCGCGAAGGCGAGAAGTTCTTCTCCGACCCGACCGTCTACCTCGAGCGCTACCTGCACGACCCGCGCCATGTGGAGGTCCAGGTGCTGGCCGACCGCCGCGGCAACGTGATCCACCTGGGCGAGCGCGACTGCTCGATCCAGCGCCGCCACCAGAAGGTCATCGAGGAGTCGCCCGCGCCGCCGTGGGTCGTCGACCCGCAGCTGCGCGAGCGCATCGGCAAGATCGGCGTCGACGCCGCCAAGGCCGTCGACTACGTCGGCGCCGGCACGATCGAGGGCCTGTTCTCGATTAATCCAGACCCCACCCACCCGGAGCCGGAGTACTTCTTCCTGGAGATGAACACGCGCGTGCAGGTCGAGCACTGCGTCACCGAGATGACCACCGGCATCGACATCGTCAAGGAGGGCATCAAAGCCGCCGCCGGCGAGGAATTGTCATACGCGCAGGAGGACGTGCAGCTGCGCGGGCACGCGATCGAGTGCCGCATCAACGCGGAGGACGCCTCCAAGAACTTCGCCCCCGCGCCCGGCAAGATCGGCGTCTACCGCGAGCCCACCGGCCCCGGCGTGCGCGTCGACTCGGGTGTGCGCGAAGGCGGCGAAGTCTCGCCGATGTACGACCCGATGGTCGCCAAGCTGATCGTGTGGGACGCCGACCGTGAGCAGGCCACTAGGCGCATGCTGCGCGCCCTCGGCGAATACGAGATCGGCGGGCTGAAGACGCTGATCCCCTTTCACCAGGCGCTGCTCGCCACCCCGCAGTGGGCCAGGGGCGAGACGTGCAAGGACCTGCTCGAGGACAAGAAGTGGCTGAAGACGCTCGCCTTCCCCGCGCCCGCGCCGCCATCGGAGGACGATGAGGAGCAGGCCGAGAAGGTCGAGCAGACCTACGCCGTGGAGGTGTCCGGACGGCGCTTCGACGTGCGCGTGATCGGACCGCCGTTCGCCGGCGGTGGCGCCGGACCTGCGATGAACGGCAGCGGCCCAGCCGCAGGCGCACGCAAGGCGCCAAAGCGCGGCGAGCGCAAGTCCTCGAGCGGCGGGGGACCGGACACCCTCCCCTCGCCCCTACAGGGCAACATGTGGAAGGTACTGGTCAAGCAGGGCGACACGGTGGCCGAGGGCCAACTGCTGTGCATCATCGAGGCGATGAAGATGGAGAACGAGATCACCGCGCACAAGGCGGGCACGATCGTCGAGCTGCCGATCAGCGAGGGCGCGCCGATCCAGGCGGGCGCCCCGATCGCGACGATCAAGAGCGCGTCGGAGAGCTGAGGGCTGCGAGCATCACGCGGTGCTCGGAGCCGCTCGGGTGCGGCGGTTGCGCGCGACTCGCGAGGAGCTGCGCAGGGCGTGGCGGACGCGCTCGATCAGCAGATCGGCGCCGAGGCCGATCCAGATGAAGTAGACGAAGAAGGCCGGCAGGAGATAACGCTCCTCGACGTGCATTGCCAGGTAGGGCACGAGGACGCATAGCGTCACCGCCAAGAGGATCGCGTTCTGCCTTCGCCAGCGACGCCAGGTGAAGGCGAGTCCCAGCATCGCCAGCAGGAAGACGAGCGGCTGAAGCGCGTACTCGAGCGCCTCGAAGGGGTGCTTCACCACGAAGGCGAGCACCCCGCCCCTGTAGCCGACCACCGCCCCCGCCCCGCGGCGCATCCACAGGTTTTCATGCACCAGGACCGTCGCTAAGGCCGCGCGATGGGCGAGAACCTCAATGTAGAAGAGGGGATGCTGCTCGACCGCATGAATGAAATAGGGTTTTACATACGCATCCCATTCGGGCGATTCTGGCATGAGGTTCGGATGCGCACGATGAATGGCGGCTTCGATCGGCCCCTCCTTGAAGTCTCCTCCGAAGCCGTTGGGTATCTCGGCCAGTCCACCCCACATCGTCTGCCAGAAAGCGGAACGGGTGGGGATGAAGGCGTGGAAGTCCTCGTAGTTGCGGATCGTCCAGGGAACGAGCGCCAGCGAGGCCACGACACCCGTGACGAGCGCGCGCCGCAGCGCCTCGCGCCGGCCCGTCGCCGCGACCATCACGAGCGCGAGGACGGGGGCGATGAGTATCACCTGCGGACGGAAGTAGGCGCCTATGCCCGCAAGCACGCCGCAGGCGATCCACCACCGCCAGCGATGGCTAGATTTGACGGCGACAAAATAGATGGCGACGGCCGCGATCGTGAAGTCAACTGCCCAGATGTCGGTGTAGGGGTCAGCGGTGTCCCACGCGATCGGCGGATACACGGCATACAGGGCGGCAGCCAGCAGCGCGGCCCCCCTGCGTTTGAACAGTTGCACGGCGATCCAGTACACCAGCAGCGTCGCCAGCCCGTCCAGCAGTCCCTGCAGCACCTGCATCTGGATGAAGCGCTGGTCGCCGGTGACGGCCCACAGTCCGGCCATGACCGCGCCTGCGCCCACCGACTCGTTGTCTTCGGCGAACCAGCGGCCACGCGTCCCCGGGGGATAGTGGATTGAAGCCGGATCGAGGATCCGCCCGGCGCGATCGTCGACTTCCCTGACGTATTCGTCGCTGACCATGTTGAGAGAGAACCAGCGACCGTCCGCGAGAATGTTGTGGGCCATCTGACCGTCTCGCGGCGTCATCCGCAGGGTGTCTCCGGTGGTGACGCTGTAGGTGATCCGAATGCCGATGGCGACGACCACTATGGCCGCCAGCGCGAGCGAGTGTCGGGACATGCGGCCCGGAACTATCTGGCATCCGCGGTTCTCGGTCCAGCGGATCAGGCTGACGTGCCGATCCAAGCCTGATCTTCAGGGTTCGGTGTCTCCGATTATCCCGCGCGGACCAGCGCTAGTAGCACGCCGATCGCCGCGGTAGAGTGGCCGGCGGTCGCGTTGGCCGGTCTTGGGAGTCGGACCTGTTTACTTCTTTTTCTTTTTGGTTTTGTGTTTTGTTGTGTGTTTTGTTGGGCAGCCGGTGATGGTGATGGGGGTGTTTTGGTGGATGGTTTGTCCGTTTTGGGCTTGGAGGCTGGTGGGCATGGTGAGTTTTTGGCCGCAGGGGGTGTTGTGGGCTGTGGGGGGGAGGTTGGTCGCGAAC
>DATNLQ010000181.1:0-17080 GCA_035602785.1 Solirubrobacteraceae bacterium | reverse complement strand
CCCGCCCGCGCCCGCCCCGACAGCCGGTGGGGGGGATCCCCGCTCGGCACCCCGTCCCGCGACTGGCGCGCAGTCCGAGCGCGCCGCGGCCGCGGCGTCCACGGGCCGGGGCACGAGGGTCGTGCGTCCGGGCACCAGGGGCGCCGCCGCCGAGCTGCCCGTCCAGCCCGCCCGCTCGCCTGCGCGGATGTTCGCGCTGATCGCCGGTGCGGTGATCGTCGTAGCGGTCGCCGTCGTTGCGCTCACCTCGCTCGGCGGCTCGTCTACCAAGAACAACGCGTCGACGCCGTCGACGACAAGCGTGTCGCAGACGAGTGCCCACCACACGACCACCCACAGCAAAGCGCCGTCGAAGCCTGCGCCCAAAGCCCCGGCCGTGAACCCCGCGGAAACGAGCGTGGCCGTGCTCAACGGCACCGAAACGACGGGGCTGGCCCACCACATCTCAGCCGACCTGCAGCAGAGCGGCTACTCGCAGGCACAGCCGCTGAACGGTCGCCCGCCGGGCTCGGGACAGGTCACGGTCGTGCAGTACGCAAGCGGCCATCAAGCCGAAGCCGAAGGCGTGGCGCACTCGCTCGAAGTCAGCCGCGTGCAGCCGCTGGAATCGGCCGTGGCGTCACTCGCGGGATCGGCGAACGTGGTGGTGATCGTCGGCGCTGACAAGGCCGCGACGGTCCCATAGCCGCCTTCCTGGACATCCCCGCGCGCTCGGTCAAGCCACGCGAGCACGGCATCACGCACGTCATCGACAGGGGCCTGTCGGTCGCCGAGGTAGACGGCCTGCTGGAGGTGGCCGGTGACGCCGTCGACGTGGTCAAGCTCGGCTGGGGCACGGCGCTCGTGAGCGCCAACCTGAAGCCCAAGCTGGCGCGCTATAGCGCCCACGGCGTGCCGGTCGTGCTGGGGGGCACGCTGACCGAGCTGGCCATCCGCCAGGGAAGGGTCGACGGCCTGATCGCGTGGCTGCACGAGCTCGGCCTGCGCCACGTCGAGATCTCCGACGGCACGATCGAGATCGAGCCCGCGGTCAAGCGCGAGCTGATCGAAAGGCTCGCGCGCGAGTTCACCGTGTTCGCCGAGGTGGGAAGCAAGGATGCCGACTTCATCATGGCTCCCTACGTGTGGGTGGAACAGATCGAACGCGACCTCGACGCCGGCGCGTGGAAGGTGATCGCCGAGGCACGCGAGTCGGGCACCGCCGGCATCTACCGGGCAAACGGCGAGGTGCGTACCGGCCTGATCGACGAGATCGTCCACTCGATCGACAAGGAGAAGCTGATCTTCGATGCGCCGCTGCAAAAGCAGCAGGTGTGGCTGCTCAAGCAGTTCGGCACCGAGTGCAACCTCGGCAACATTGCGCCCGCCGACGTGCTGTCGCTGGAGACGCTGCGTCTCGGCCTGCGCTCTGACACGGTCGAGCGCTTTGCGCTGGGCGGCGGGGATTGAGCGGGGTCGACGGCGCCCTGGCGGACGGCCCGACGGAGGGCGTTGATGCGCCGGCGCTGGCACGCATCGTCTTTGCGCTGCTCGTGGTCGCCTGCTTCGCGGCGTTCTTCGTCACGCAGCGGCTCAAGCACACGCCGACCGTCGTCCAGCGCTTCGAGCGCACGCCGACCTTCACGCCCGCCGGCCCGGCGCCAGGCAACCTCGAGGAGATCTCCTTCAAGCTCGCCAACGCCGACGAAGCGACCGTGGCAATCATCGATTCCAGCGGCGACGTGGTCGCCACGCTCGTGCGCGATCGGCCGCTGGCGCGCTACAAACAGTTCTCGCTGCGCTGGAACGGCCGTCGCGGAATCGCCCATCGCTACGGCCACCTTGAGACGGCCAGCGGACGCGCGCTGCTCGTGGCTGAGAACGAAGGCCCGCTCGCGCCCCCCGGCGAATACCGCGTGCGCGTGAGCCTGCGCCGCCAGAGCCGCACGGTGCTCTCGCCATGGAGCTTCACGCTGGTGGGTCGCTGATGCGCGTCGGCGCGGCGTCGAGCGTCCTGAGCCCCGTGCCGGTGGCAACCAGCCTGCCCAGCGCTGGCACGATAGTGGGCGGCCTGGCCGCGGCGCTCGTCGCGATCGCCGTGCTCGCCTGGCTGATGCGCCGCTACGCACAGGCACTCCCGTTGCTGGCGATCGTCGCGCTGCCCTTCAGGCTGCCGATCTCCGCCGACGGGCGCACCGTCAACCTGCTGATCCCCATCTATCTGGTCGTCGCCGCAGGCACGCTCGTGCGACTGCTGCCCGCGCTGCTCGCGCGTCTTGCACAGCGCGGGGGAGCGGCCGCGTACGCGGGCGAGGTACCCCGCCAGGGCGCGGGCGAGGTGGCGCCCGGGGTCGACGCTCGGACGCCGCGCGAGCTCGCCTTCTGGGCCTCGCCACGGGGCCTTACCTGGCTTTTGTTCGGCGCCGTCTGCCTGTATGCGCTGCAGATTGCCTACTCGGCCGACCGCGTCAAGGCGCTTGAGAACATCGCCTTCTTCTACGTGCCGTTCGCGCTGCTGTTCGCCCTGCTGGTGCAGGTGCGCTGGACACGCGAGCTGCTGATGCGCTGCCTCGTCTCGCTCGCCTCGCTCGCCGTGGTGTTCGCGGGGGTCGGCTTCGTCGAGTACGACCGCAAGTCGCTGTTCTTGAACCCCAAGGTGGTGGCAGCTGACCAGTACGACAACTATTTCAGGGTCAACTCGGTGTTCTTCGATCCGAGCATCTACGGGCGCTTCCTCGCGCTGGTGATGATCGCGCTGTGCACGCTCGTGCTGTGGAATCGCAACAGGCGCGTGGTGATTGCGGGTGCCGTTGCGCTGGCCTGGCTGCTCGCCGGCCTGGTGACAAGCTTCTCGCAGTCGAGCATCGCCGCGTTGCTGCTCGGCCTGGCCGTGCTCGCAGCGTGGCGCTGGAGTGTGGTCTGGACTGTGTACGTGTCCGCGGCGGTGCTCGCGCTCGGTGCGCTGGTCTTGCTGGTCGCGCCCGCCAGCTTGCACTTCGGCCTGAAGGGCTCCAGCGGCTCGACCAACAACGCCACCAACGGGCGCACCTCGCTCGTGTCGGGCGGCCTGGAACTGTTTGCCAAACGGCCGCTCGAGGGCTACGGCTCAGGCTCGTTTGTAACCGAGTACAAGCGCCACAGCCATGCTGACGCGCAGAGCGCTACGTCGGCCTCGCACACGATCCCCGTGACGATCGCCGCCGAGCAGGGGATTCTCGGCCTGGCCGTCTACGCGGCGCTGCTGCTCAGCGCCTTCATCGTGCTGTTCCGCGGCGCGGGGCGCTCGCCACCGCGAATGGCAATCGCCGCGTGTTTCGCGGCGCTGGTGCTGCACACCTGGACCTACGCCGACTTCCTCGAGGACCCGTTTACGTGGACGTTGCTGGCGATCGGCGTCGCGCTGGCACGCCAGGCCGCGGCCGCGTACGCCGAGGACGACCCGGGCACCGAGGCGGTCGCGACTGGCGCGGGCGCAGCGGGAGCGGGCGCGCCGGCCAGTAGCTTCTGAGCGGTGCTCGGCTACCTCAAGCGCCTGGTCAGCACGGGCGCGGCCTACCAGTTCGGGGACATCCTGGCCAAGGGCCTGGCCCTGCTGACGCTGCCGCTATACACCCACCACGTAGGCACGAAAGCCTACGGAGCGTCCGAATCGCTGCTGACGGCGGTGATCTTGTCGAGCATCCTGCTGCGCGTGGGGGTCGGCGAGGCGTTCATCCGCTTCTACTTCGACGACGACGATCAGGCCCGGCGCGCGCGCATCGCGCGCACGGCCACCGCGGCAGTCGCGTGGACGACGACGATCGCCTCCCTGGTCGCGGTGGCCTTTGCGGGTCCCCTGTCGAAGCTGCTGCTGAGCTTCCGCGACCCGCTGCTGTTCGACTGCGCGGTGCTCGGCCTGTGGGCGTTCACCAACCTGGAGATGGCCTACGCGCAGCTGCGCGTGGACGAGCGCGCGCGCACGTACATATACGCGTCGGGCGCCAACGTGCTCATGACGGTCGCCTTCACGACCGCGCTGGTCGTGTTCGCCGACCAGGGCGCGCGCGGTCTTCTGCTGGGCAACTTCGGCGCCTCGGCGCTGGTCGTGCTGGGGCTGTGGTGGGTGCTGCGCCGGCGCTTCTCGCTGCTGGTCAAGCTGGCGGACCTGCGCGCGATGCTGCGCTTCGGGCTGCCCACCGTTCCGGCCGACGCGAGCGTGTACGCGCTGCAGGTGGCCGACCGCTTCTACCTGTTCAGGGTCTTTTCCCAGGGTGCCGCCGGCCAGTATGCGATCGCGATCAAGCTCGCAACCGTCGTGTTCGTGGCCGTGCGCGGCTTTCAGTACGCGTGGCCGCCGCTGGCCTACTCGATCGACAGCGACGAGGAGGCCTCGCGCCTGTACTCGCTGGTGACCACCTACTACGCGCTGGCCACAGGCGTGGTCGTATGCGCCGTCGCGCTGCTTGGGCGTTGGCTGGTCCGGCTGCTGGCCGCACACGAATACTTCGGCGCCTACCGCGCGCTGCCCTGGCTCGCGCTCGGTTGGGCGCTGTATGGCCTGTACCTGGTGTTCGTGGCGATCGCGGGGCGCGCGCGCGTGACGTCGCGCAACTTCGGCGCGGGAGCGGCAGGGCTGGTGGTCAACGTGGCGCTGCTGATCGCACTTGTGCCCCACAGTGGAGCCGGCCTGGGAATAACCGGCGCAGGGATCGCGCTGTGCGGCGCCTACGTGGCGATGCTCATAGCGATGTACCTGTTGACGCGCAGCCTGTTCAGGGTGGGCTTCGAATGGCGCCGACTGGCGCATCTGACGGCGATCCTCGCAGGCGTGGCGGTGGCGGGCGATCTACTGCTGCCGACCCACGGGCTGGCGGGCCTCCTTCTGCGCGCCGCATGGCTTGCGCTCGTGCCCGCCGCGCTGCTGCTTACGCGCTTTTTTCATCCGCACGAGCTCGGTGGTGCCCGTGCGCTGGTCGTCGAGGGTCGCCGCAGGGTGAGCGCCTACCGCGCCGGGCACGGCGAGGTCGAGGCGTACGCCGAGGACCCCCTTAGAGACCTCTGATAGCAGCCAACTGCCGGCGATAGTCCTACGGGCAGCCGAGGGGAATTGTCGACTCGCGCGATTCTTGGCTCAAGAATGCGGCTTTTGCGGCCGATCGGAGTCTGAGTATGGCTGAGCTCTCTGTCAAACGATCCCGTCAAGCTGGCGCCAAGGAGCGCCAGCGGCGCGCGGAGGCGCTGCGTCGCTATCGCGCGGACGCGCGCGACAAGAGCGTGGCGGCGGTCGGCGAGGTGCCCTACCTACGCGAGCAGCTGCGTCTGGCGGCCAGGCTGACCGCGAGGCTTGCCGCAAAGAACGAGGTCGAGGAGATGGTCCAGCTGGTCGTCGACGAGCTGCACGAGACGTTCGCCTTCTATCTCGCCGCCGTGCAGCGCCTGGATGACGACGGCGTGCTGCGGCTGATCGCCGGCCGCGGTCCGCTTGCCGAGGTGATGGCCGAGTTCCTGCTGACCGAGCAGTCCGTCACAGAAGGGGTCAACGGGCGGGTGGCCCGCTCGGCTGCGACAGCGCTCGTCACCGACACGCATGCCGACCCGGACTACATCGTGCGCGACCCCCAGACAGACCCCCGCTCGGAGCTGTCGGTGGCGATCCTGGTGGACGGGTCGGTGTGGGGCGTGCTCAACATCGAGGCGCCAGACGCCGGTGTGCTCAGCGAAACCGACGCGGCACTGGTGGAGGCGATCGCGTCGAGCTTTGGCGCGGCGCTGCACCGCGCCAGGCTGGTGGGCGATCTGGAGGGGGCGTTCACGACGGCGCTTGCAGCGCTGACCAGCACGGTGGAGGCCAAGGACGACTACACCGCCTGCCATGGCGAGGACGTGGCCGAACTGGCCGAGCGGGTCGCGCTGCGCATGGCGCTGTCGGGCAGCCGCGCGCGCGACGTGCGCTACGCGGCCATGCTGCACGACATCGGCAAGGTGGCTGTGCCCAGCGAGATCCTGCTCAAGCCCGGCCCGCTCACCGACGACGAGTGGGTGACGATGCGCGGCCATGCCGCCATCGGCGGAGAGCTGGTCGGGCGCATCGACGCGTTTGCGCACCTGGCGTCCGCGGTGCGCGCCAGCCACGAGCGCTGGGACGGCGACGGCTATCCCGACGGCCTGGCGGGCGAGCAGATCCCGCTGGCGGCACGCATCATCGCCGCCTGCGACACCTATGACGCGATCATCACCGATCGCCCCTACCGCCGTGGGCGCTCGCCGCGGGAGGCGGCGCAGGAGCTGTGCAGAGTGGCAGATACGCAGCTGGACGTCCGCGTGGTGGACGCACTGCTGGAGGAGCTCGAGCTGAAGTGAGCGCTGCTGGGCGGCGGGCTCAGTCGCGGCCCGTAGGCTCGCCCTCATCGGCCGCGCGGTTGTACTCATCGGCCGCCTCGCGCAGGCCCTCGCCGCGCCGCGGCATGAGCGTGGCGGTCACGTGGCGCCAGTAGCGCCGCGGCGAGTGTCCGGGTAGGAGAAGCGCAGCGAGAGCGCGCAGCGCATAGCTGTAAGCGGTCAGCCAGCGCACCGCGCGGGCGGCCGCGGGCGAGTGGTGCTTGCGCATGTACAGGTCGCGGTTGCGCGCCAGTTCCACGATCCGCCGCTCGGGGGCCGCACCCGTGGCCAGCTGCTCGTGATGGACAGCCAGCGCCTGGGGCACGTACAGGCTGCACCAGCCCGCGTCGCGCAGGCGCCGGGCGAAGTCGACCTCGTCTGAGTACACGAAGAAACTCGGGTCTAGGTAGCTGACCTGTGCGGCCGCCTCACGGCGCACCAGCAGCGCCGAGGACTGGCACCAGTCGACCTTGCGCGTGCGCTCGCCCCTGCTCTGGACCGTGTAGAGACGGTGCAGGAACAGCGCGCCGGCGAGCGCGGTCAGCGGCGTGGGAAAGCGCCAAGCGCAAGCCTGTGCACGCCCGTCGGGGCGCAGCAGCTTCGCGCCCGCGCAGGCAGCGTCGGGGCGACTCTGCAGCGCCTGCCACAGCGCCAGCGTGGCTCCGGGCAGCAGCTCGGAGTCCTCGTTGAGCAGCAGCGCGTAGCGCCCGCGGGCGCGTTGCAGCAGCTCGGAGTCGTTGACCGCCTTGCCGCGGCGACAATCGATCGCGACCGTCTCGTCGACCGCTGGGTGCGCCCGCGCGGCCTGCGCGGAACCGTCGCGCGAGCCGTTGTCGAGCACGATCGTCTCGGTGGCGAACGGCACGCTCTCACGCTCCTGTGCGATCGCATCGAGTCCACGCAGCAGCAGCTCGCGCTGGGAGGTGTTGACGATGCAAAAGGTGAGCTCGACGTCGGGCACACCCGGACCCTACTGCCAGATATTCGCGCTCACGCGCAAGCGATCTCGGGCGGTCGCGCGCATCCGGCCCGTGCGGCTGCGGTATGGCGCCGCGCCGGCAAGTCATTTGACGGGTTCTGTCGATCGGGATAACGTAAGACGTGCAGATGTCGGCTGTGACCCACGCCTATGAGGGCGATGCCTGTTCGCTGCCGCCCGGGCCGCGCTTGCCGCGAGCGGTGCAGGCGGCCATGCGGCTGTGGTTCTACCGCGAGCTGAGCGACCGTGGCCACGCGCGCTACGGAGACACCTTCACGGTTCGCGTAGGCGGCGTGCCGCCGGCGGTGCTGACCAAGGACCGCGACGCGATCCGGCGGCTGTTCACCGGCGACCCGCTGGCCAAGCGCCACGCAAACGACGTATTGCGCACGTTTGTGGGCGAGCAGTCGCTGCTCGTGCTCGAGCCGGCCGCGCACCTCGCGCGTCGCAAGATGCTGCTGCCACCCTTCCACGGCGAGCGCGTCCAGGCCTATGCGCGCCTGATGGAGGGGCTCGTCGCATCCGAGCTCGATCGCTGGCGCCCCGGCGACACGCCGAAGGTGCAGTCCTTCGCCCAGACGCTCACGCTCGAGGTGATCCTGCAGGCCGTGCTCGGGGTCTCCGACGCAACCGTGCGCACGCGCTTGCGTAACCTGTTCGACGCGCTGAACACGCCCCTGAACGCCTTCGCGATGTTCGTGCCCGCGCTCAGCCGACGCGCGCCGTGGAACCTCCTGTCCAGGCGCCCCTGGCGCTTGAAAGACGAGCTCGACGCTCTGCTGTTCGAGCACATCGCCGCCACCCGCGCCGATCCGCTCCTGGCCGAGCGCGAGCACGTGCTCGCGATGATGATCGGCGCACGCAATGAGCAGGGCGAGGGCCTGAGCGATGAGCAGGTGCGCGACGAGCTGGTCACCTTGATCGCAGCCGGCCACGAGACCACCGCGACGGCGATCGCCTGGGGGGTGGAACTGCTTGCGCACAACCCCGCCGTGATGGCCGAGGCACGCGGGGGCGACGACGCGTATTTCGATGCGTTGGCCAAGGAGGTGCTGAGGATCCGCTCGCCGGTGCCCATCGGCGGAGGGCGTCACGTGCTCGAGCCGTTCGCCGTCGGGCGCTGGACCATCCCGTCCGAGGCGCCCATCCTGGTGGACGCCTACGGCATTCACCGAGACCCCGACATCTATCCCCAGCCGGATGTCTTTCGCCCGACGCGCTTTATCGACGAACCACCCGACGGCTACTCGTTCCTGCCGTTCGGCGGCGGCGCCCACCGCTGTCTGGGCGCGTCGCTGGCGCTGCTCGAGATCAAGATCGTCCTGCGTGAGATCCTCGCCAGCGTGGAGCTGGCACCGACGTCGCCACACCCAGCGCGCCCGATGCCGCGCGGCCCCACGCTGGCTCCGCGCGGAGGTGCGGCGGTGCGCGTTGTGCGCAGGCGCGCGCCCGCGCCCAAGCGCGTGCACGCGGCCGTCGCCTGACAGGCGTACGGCCCGGGGGCTGTACGCCGCGCTGTGTTCGTAATCCGGTGGCCTCGCCTGCCGGCTGTCAGCTGGCATCGCGCTACCGTTGCGGGCGCACGTCTCTGAGCACATGCGCGTCCACGTCGTCGATCCCTCGGCCTACACGCCGCCCTACGACCACGCCCTCTGCCGCGCGCTCGGCACCGTCGGCGCCGAGGTCAGCCTCTACACGAGCCGCTTCGCGTACGGCGCGGTCGCGCCGCCCGCCGGCTACGCACGCCAAGATGCCTTCTACCGGGCCGCCGGCCACGTCCGCGACCCTCGCGTTCGCCGCGCGGTCAAGCTCGCCGAGCACGTCCCCGACATGCTGCGCTACCGGCGCGCGGCGCGCGCAGCCGACGTGGTCCACTTCCAATGGCTGACCGTCCAGCACCTCGACGGGCACCTGCTGGCGCGCGGGCGACCGCTCGTTCTCACCGCCCACGACATCCTGCCACGCGAGCCCCGTCCCGGTCAACTCGCGGCCCAGCGGCGCCTGTATGACCGCTTCGACGCCGTGGTCGTTCACTCCGAGTACGGCCGCTCACGCCTCATCGGCGAGCTGGGCGTCGAGCCTGGACGCGTGCATGTGCTCCCGCATGGCGTGCTGGCACCCTGGGAGGGATCTCCCGAGGCGGCGCTGCCAGCTGAGCTGGGTGCCGGCGACGGCCAAGGCCCGGTCGTGCTGTTCTTCGGGCTGGTGCGCCCCTACAAGGGACTCGACCTGTTGCTCGACGCCTGGCGGGGCATGCAGGGTGCCGAACTGTGGATCGTCGGCATGCCGCGTATGGACCTGGCTGCGCTGCGCGCGACTGCGCCAGGGGGCGTGCGCTGGCTGACCCGTTTTATCTCCGACGCGGAGATGCTCGCCGTCATGCGCCGCGCCAGCCTGCTCGTGCTTCCCTATCGCGAGATCGACCAGTCGGGCGTGGCTTTCACTGGCCTCGGAGCTGGGGTCCCCTTGTTGCTCAGCGACGTTGGCGGATTCCCCGAGATCGCCGCCTCCGGCGCCGCGCGCACGTTTGCAGCCGGCGACTCGGCGGCGCTCGGCACGGCAATGCGCGAGTTGCTGGCAGACCAGGCCGCGCTGGGCGACATGGTCGAGCGCGCCCGTGCTGCGGCAACTGGGCCCTATGCCTGGGAGTCGATCGCGCAGCGCACGCTTGCGCTGTATCGACAGCTGCTGGACCGATGATCAGTGCTACGGGCACCGCGTCCCGGTCCGGCGCGAACCGCGCGTCCGCAACAATGCCTGCCCGTGCTCGCTCTGGCCATCCTCTTCTGGCTGTCCTGCGGGCTGATCGTGTGGACGCAGCTCGGCTACGCCGCCGTCCTCGCCGTCCTCGTTCGCGTGCTCGGGGAGGCGGATCGGCCGGTGCCTTCGCACGTTGCGCCACAGCTGCCCACTTTGTCGCTCATCATCGCCGCCCACGACGAGGAGTCGGTGATCGCCGCAAAGGTCGCCAATACGCTCGGCCTGGACTACCCGCGTGAGCTGCTCGAGGTGATCGTCGCCTGCGACGGGTGCACAGACGCGACTGCCGCTCGCGCCAGGGACGCCGGCGCCGACCTCGTGCTCGACCTGCCCCGCGGTGGCAAGATTCGCGCGCAGGACGCCGCCGTTCAGCGCGCGCGGGGGGAGATCGTCGCCTTCTCCGACGCCAACGCCCTGTGGGAGCCCGACGCCGCTCTCTCACTCGTAGCCGCCTTTGCTGATCCGCGCGTCGGCTATGCCTGTGGGCAGGTCCGCTACCTGCCCCAGGCGGCGACCTCTTCTGGAGGGGCGGGCGGAGCGGTGGGTAGGAGCGTGGATGCCAACCAGGAGGGGGTCTACTGGCGCTATGAGCTTGCCCTGCGCGCCCTCGAGTCGCGCCTGTCCTCGATCACCGGCGGCAACGGCGCCATCTACGCCACCCGCCGCGACTCCTACATCGTGGTCGACCCGATCATGGGTCACGACCTATCGCTGCCGTTCAACATGGTCAAGCGGGGGTTTCGCGCCGTGTATGTCCCAGGCGCCCACAGCAGCGAGAAGATGGTCTCCTCGCTCGGTGGCGAGTTCGCCCGCAAGCGGCGCATGATGAGCCACACCTGGCCGATCGTGTTGCGCGGCGGCATGCTCTCGCCGCGCGGCTACCCACCCGGATACGCGCTGATGATCCTCTCCCACCGCCTGCTGCGCTACGCCACGCCCGGCCTGCACGTGCTCGCCCTTGCTGCCAACGTCGCGCTAGTGGTGCTCGCCAGCGGCGGCGCGCAGACGCTGTACGTCGCCACGCTTGCTGCGCAGATCGCGCTGCTGCTCGCCGCCGCCCTCGCCGGCGCGCTGCCCCTTCGTCCGCTGTTGATCGCTCGCTACTACGTGCTCACCACCACCTCGTTGGTCGCCGGGCTGTGGGATTGGCTTCGGCGCGGCACCGACGCCCACTGGGAGGCCGCCGAGGGTACGCGCTGACGCCCTATTGTCCCGCGCGGTGATCCGCCGTGGGGTCGACATCGTGGTGTCCTCAGTTGCGCTTGCGCTGGCCGCGCCCGTGCTCGCGCTGGCCGCGCTGGCGATCCGCCTGGAGAGTCCCGGCCCGGTGTTGTATCGCCAGGCGCGCAGCGGCTTGCACGGCCACCAGTTCGACGTGCTCAAACTGCGCACGATGATCCCGGGCGCAGAGCATGTGGGGGCGGGCTTGGCGATCAACGCGGGCGATCCGCGCATCACACGCGTGGGCGCGTTCCTGCGCCGCACCTCGCTGGACGAGTTGCCCAACCTGCTCAACGTGCTGCGCGGGGAGATGTCGCTGATTGGGCCGCGCCCGACGCTGCCAGTGCAGGTGGCGCAATACACCGAGCGCCAGCGTGGCCGGCTGGCGGTCAAGCCCGGCATCACAGGCTGGGCGCAGGTCAACGGGCGTGCGTCGCTGCCCTGGGCCCAGCGCATCGAGCTCGACCTGTACTACATCGAGCACCGCTCACTCGCGCTGGACCTGCGGATCCTCTCGCGCACCGTGGCAATGGTGCTGGGCGGTTCGGGTCTGTATAAGGGCGCCGCCGGCGGCTGGGAGGGCGAGCTGTGAGCGCGGGTGATGACACGGCCGCTGTCACGCCGCCGCGCACCCGTCTGCCCGCGATCCTGCTCACGGGTGCGGGCAAGCGCTATGACATCGTGTCCTGCTTCGCCCAGCTGACCACCACGATCGTCGCCGACCCCGCCCCGCTCGCGCCTGCCCAGTACGCCGCGCACGCGCGCGTGGCCGTGCCGCTGATCGACGAGCCCGGGTACGTGCCCGCCCTGCAGCGGCTGTGCGCCGAGCACGGCGTCGGCGCGGTGCTGCCGCTGACCGACCTGGACATCGAGGTGCTGGCCAAGGCCAACGAGGAAGGGCGGCTGCCCGCGCTGGTGCCCTCCGCGCAGATCGCCCGCGCGACCTACGACAAGTACGAGACTCACCTACTGCTCCAGCGTCACTCGCTGCCATCTCCGCCCACCGTGCTGCCCGACGGTGAGCTCGACGCGCTGGACTATCCCGTAATGGTCAAGCCGCGACGGGGCTCGGGCGCACGCTCGATCCACGTCGCCCACAACCCCGCTCAGGCGCGCCTGTTCATCGACTACGTCCGGGATGCTCCAAGGGTCGCGCGTCCGCGGAATCTGCCTGGGCCAGAGCCCGTGATGGTCCAGCGTGCCATGGGCGGCCCAGAGATGTCCATCGACTGCCTCGGCGACCAGGACGGGCACTGCCTGAACGCGATCCCTCGCACCATGCTCGAGTCCCGCGGCGGCGAGTCGATCAAGGGCCAGGTCGTGCACGACAACGAGCTGATCGAGCTCGGGCGGCGCGTCATGGAGGCGCTGCGCGTGCGCGGCCCCGCCACCATCCAGGCCTTTCGCGACCCCGACATCGGCGTGGCCATCACCGACGTCAACACCCGCTTCGGCGGCGCCTTCCCCGCGCCCGTCTATGCGGCCCTGCCAGGGCGCACCTACCCCGAGCTGATCGTGCGCATGGCCGCCGGCGAGCCTGTCGAGCCGCACGTGGGGGAGTTTCGCCCGGGCACGACCTTCACCCGCTACTACTGGCAGCTCGAGCTCGACGAGCAGCTCTCGCCGACCGGGCGAGACATCGTGTCCGGCGGCCCGCCCGCGCCACGCTGAACGAGCGGCCCTGGCGCGCCACCACCACGCGCCTGCTCACCGCGGGCAGCCTGCCGCCGCTGGAGGGCTAGAATTCAAGCTTGTGGCCTCGCTGCTAGTCGATTCACCGCCAGCCCACGCGGGCGAGCACGAGCAGGGCGACTCCACCGGCGCCCCCGCCGGGCAGGGTGGGGTGGGCGGGGCTCCTGGTCTAGACGTCCCGCAGACCGTCCAGCGCAACTGCGCCAACTGCGCCGCCCCGCTTGCGCCCGGTCAGGACTGGTGTCTGCAGTGTGGCGCCGGCGCTCCCGGCAGTCTCGGAGGCGCCGCCGGCTGGCGCTCCGGCGCGGCCGTCCTCGGCGCCACCGCCGTGTTGGTGCTCGGCGCAGCAGTCGCCGCCTACGCCGCGCTCACTCACAGCTCTTCCAAGGCTCGCACGCTCACCACCACCGTCGCGCAGGTCGCGCCCGTCACACCGCCCGCGACCACGACGCCCGTCACTCCGTCCAAAGCCACGTCTCCCCAGACCGTCAAACCCGTCCTCCCGCTCGGTGCCGTCAAACCGCCCAAGATCCCGCTCACCGCGGCCGTGCCAAAGCCGTCGGCCACCACGCCAAAGATCCCCGCGAACGCTCCTGCCGCCACTCCCACGCCTTCGAGCACCACCAAACAGCCTTCTAGCGCGGGCAGCAACAGCTCCACCCCGAGCGAATCCACAGCCGGACAGTCGCCCAACGAATCGCAGCAGGCGGCCATCCTGCTCGACACCAACGCCGCCTCCACTTACAACCCCTATGACCTGCCTGCTGCCGGCTTCGGAGACCCCAGCCTGGCCATCGACGGCGACCCGACAACCGCGTGGACCGCGCAGGTCAACCCGGCCACCGCGCCCAAGATGGCCGAGGGACTGCTGATCGATCTCAAGAGCCCGCAGCGCCTGTCGACGGCCGTCGTGGTCACCTCCACCCCCGGAATGACCATCCAGGTCTACGGCGCCAATACCTCCGTGCCACCCACGTCGATCACCGACTCGGCCTGGGTGACGCTCAGCGCCTCGACCGTAGACAAGAAGAAAGACCTCCGCATCGTGCTGCATCACTCCACTAGAGCCTTCCGGTTCGTCACGCTGTGGATCAGCCAGGCGCCCGCCGCCTCGATCGGCACCGAACAGGCTCCCGGGCACGTCAGCGTCAACGAACTGGAACTGTTCCCGGTCGCTTAGGCCCGGCGTTCCTAGTCGGTTCGGCGTGTGCCCGCCCGTTTGGCCGGACGCTTGGCAGCGCTGGCGCCCTTGCGCCACACCTCGTCCAGAAAGCGCGCGATCTCGTCTGTCAGGCGCTCGGGCCGGACGCGCAGCTCCAGCAGGGAGTTTGCTTCCAGCAGGCGCGCGTTTGACATCTCTTCGGCCAGCATGCCCGCGTCGGTGAACGGGTGGATCGGGTCGCGATGGTGGCCCAGCACCAGCGTCGGCGTCTGGAAGGTGCGCCGCTCGCTGCGCGGCGGCGCGATGCGCCCGAAGAACAGGCCCTGCAGCAGCGCCCCGCCCGGTCCCGGTTCCTGGCGCACCGTGTCCAGCACCACGTTGCCGTAATGGGGCAGCAGCCTGCGCGGCACCGCCCGCGTGACCCGCGAGAGCAGCTTCATGATCGGCTCACCAAACGTCAAAGCCACCAGCAGCGGCGCAAACGTCAGCCCGCTCGGCAGCAGGCCGTTGTCGAGCACGGGCATCTCGATCACCAGGCCCTGCAGGCGCTCGGGGCTGCGTGCAGCCACCTCCAACGCCGTGTTGGCGCCCAGCGACGTGCCCATTACCACCGCCCGCTCGATCTTCAGGTGATCCATCAGCGCGGTCACCTGCGTGCCGTAGATCGGCATCGAGTACGACCACATCTCGCGCGGGCGGTCAGAGTGCCCGTGGCCGAGCAGATCGAGCGTGATCACGCGGTTGCCACGCGCGGCCAGCGCTTTGGCCAGCGGCCTGTGCATTTCCTGGGAGAGCAGCAGCCCGTGCAGCAGGATCAGCGGGCGCTTGTTCGCCGGTGCGCTCTTGGCCGTCCGGCCGCGCTGGCCGTTCGCAGTCACCGCTGCCGGCCCGCCGCCGAACTCGGTGTAGGCAATGCGATGGCCCTCGAAGGTGAAGGACGACATAGCGTCAACCCTACTACCCCGTCGCGCGGTAGCGTTGCAATCAGCACATACGCCCAGCCCGACAAGAGGAGCCACAATGGCCAAGCAGCCCCGCATACTCGCTGGAGGCGCTGCCGCGATCACAGGCGCAGCGCGCGGCATCGGACGCGCCACCGCCCAGGCGCTGCTGCGCCAGGGGATGAAGGTGGCCATCGGCGATGTGGATCTCCAGGCTGCGCAGGCGACCGCTGAGGAACTGGGCCCGAGCACGGTTGCGCTCGCGCTCGACGTCACCGACCGCGTCTCCTTCAGCGCCTTCCTGGACGAGGCGCAAGCGCAGATCGGCCCGCTGGACGCCCTCGTCAACAACGCGGGGATCATGCCCATCGGTGCCTTTCTGCAGGAGGACGATGCCACCGCCCGGCGGATCCTTGACATCAACGTCCACGGCGTGATCCTCGGTATGAAGCTCGCGCTGCCGCCGATGATCGCCGCGGGTCGCGGCCATGTCATCAACATCGCCTCCCAGGCCGGCAAGTACGGCTTCCCCGGCGGTGCGACGTACTGTGCAAGCAAGGCCGCCGTCATCAACCTCAGCCGCGCCGTGCGCAAGGAATTGCGCGGCTCTGGCGTCGAGATTTCGGTCATCAGCCCCGTTGCGGTCAACACCGAGCTCGGCCTCGGGCTGGCCCAGCCACGCCAGCGCCAGTTCCAGAAGATCGAGCCTCAGCAGGTCGCCGACGCGATCGTGCAGACGCTGCAGATGCCGCGCTTCGACGTGCATGTGCCCAAGCAGCTCGCCGCAGGCGAGCGTGTGTCCGCGCTGCTGCCCGTCTCCGTCCAGGACGGACTCTCGCGGCTCTCCCGCGCGGACGCGGTCCTCTCCCAGGTGGACACCGCCGCCCGCAGCGGCTATGAACTGCGCGCCGCGCACTCAGAGCCGGCGCTGGACGCCGTGGACGAGCAGCCGCAGCTGGTGCAGACGACCGGCGATTGAGCGCGGGGCGTCAGCGCGCGGTGAGCCAGTCGGCGATCAGCGTGCCGATCAGCGGTCCCTGATCCTCCTGTAGGAAGTGGCCCGCCTGCTCAATTGTGCGCGGTGCTGGGCGCCCGATCGCCTCGGCGAAGCGCTCTCCCACCGACAGCGGCAGCACGGGGTCTGAGTCGGCCCACAGCATCAGCGTCGGTCGGCGGTCCTCGCGCAACGACCGCAGCACGCGCTGGCCCTCAGCCGCGCCAGGGTCATCGGGGGCGCGCGGGATCAGCAGCGGAAACGCGCGCGCGCCCGCCTTGGATGCCGCATTGGGAAACGGCGCGTCATAGGCCGCGATCACCTCATCGCCAGGGTCCTCGTGGCAGGCGCCGCGCACGAGCATGCCCACGGGCAGGTCCTCTGTGCGGGCCACGAAGTCGCGAAAGGCCGTCCACGCGTCGGTCATTCGCTGGAGCCCCGTGAACAGCCCCGTGTCGAGAATCACCAGACGGTCAATGCGCTGTGGATGCTCTACCGCCAGGCGCAGCCCGATCGGCCCACCCCAGTCGTGCACCACCACCGTCGCTCCGTGCACGTCCAGGTCCTCCAGCAGGCTCGCCGCGCAGGCCACGTGGCGGTCGTAGGTATAGAAGGCGATGTCGGTCGGCTTGTCCGAGCGGCCGAAGCCGACCAGGTCGGGCGCTAGGCAGCGAAAGCCCGCGTCGCGCACCGGCCCGATCACCGTGCGCCACAGAAACGACCATGTCGGCTCGCCGTGCACGAAGATCACCGGCGGGCCGTCTCCCTCGTCGATGTGCGCCAGGCGCAGGTCCTGCACCTGGCGATAGCGCGGCGCGAAGGGGAAGTCCACAAGGCCCTCCAGTGCCTCCTCAGGCGTGCGCACCGCGTCGGTCATCGCGCCGCGCAGCATATCCCCCGCCCGATCGGCTACGCTCGCGCGGGATGCACACCGCTGTGGTTCAGCTGGCTCCCATCCTTGGGGCGGAGAAGAGCAAGGTCCCGTTCTTCATAGC
>DATNLQ010000175.1:0-15215 GCA_035602785.1 Solirubrobacteraceae bacterium | reverse complement strand
TGTCCGGCCGGTACTTGCTCTGGCTGTCTACGGTGCGGCTCTGCTCGCGCTCGGGGCGGTGCCGAGCGAGCTGCTCGAGCAGGTTCCGGGCGTGCGCCGGCTGCGCCACTCGTGAGGAGGGCGACCTACGATGCGTTTGTGGCACCTCCCTGTACGCGACCATGAGGCTACGCCTCTACCATCACCCCGACGGCGCGCGTGTTGCCTACCGCGAGTCGGGCACCGGTCCGCCGCTCATGCTGCTGCACTCCGCGCTGTTGTCGCACATGGAGTGGGAGCCCGCGGTCGAGCATCTATCTGATCGCTTCCGCGTGGTGCTCCCCGACCTGCCTCTGCACGGGGACTCCGAGACGGGCAGTCAATACCCATACACGCTCGACTGGTTCGCCGAGGTGCTGGCCGGCTTCTGCGCGGAGGTGCTCGGTCCTCGGCCGCTCGTCGGCGGCCACGACGCGGGCGCCGAGGTACTCCTGCACGCCGTCTTGCGCGGACGCCTGAGCCCGTCCCGGCTCGTGCTTATGCCCAACCGCATGCACGCTCCGCCGCAGCACGCGCTGCTGCGCAAGAGCCTCACGCTCGCCGCGCGCACCGGCGCCGTGCGCGGCCTCGATCTCCTGCTCTCGTACGGCACGCGTGCCGTCTTCACGCCCGAGCGAGGTATGCGCCTGTCCGCACGCGCCAACCCGGCCGCAGCGGACCTGCTCCGCCACGCCTTCGCCGATGTCCCCGGCGACGCCGGTCTTGCCCGCTCGTGGTCGCGCTGGGCGCGCTCGTGGCCGCGCGGAGCCCAGAGCCGGCTGCTGGATCGCTATCACGAGCTGGAGATGCCCGTGCTGCTGCTGTGGGCCGACCGCGATCCGCTGCATCCGCTCGCCACCGCCGAAGACACGCTTCGCCTGCTGCCCCACGGCCAGCTGCGCGTGCTCGAGAGCGTCGGCTTTCTGATGGCCTACGACGATCCGGTTGGGCTCGCCAGGGAGCTGACCGCCTTCTGTGGATAGGGTTCAGGCCGCCAAAGCCCGTCCGAAGAGGAGATGTATGCCGACCAATGAACAGCTGTGGGGCGTAGAGACGACGAAGGCCGTCGAGAACTTCCCGATCTCCGGCGAGACCATGCCGGTGTCCGTGATTCACTGGCTCGCGCGCATCAAGGCCGCCGCCGCCGCCGCCAACGCCGAGCTCGGCCTACTCTCCAAACGCATCGCCTCTCGCATCGACAAAGCCGCCGCCGAGATCGCCGCCGGCAAGCACGACGAGCAGTTTCCGATCGACGTCTTCCAAACCGGCTCGGGTACCTCCACCAACATGAACGCCAACGAGGTCATCGCCGCCCTCGCCGGCGAGGGGGTCCACCAGAACGACCACGTCAACATGGGCCAGTCCTCCAACGACGTGTTTCCCTCCGCGGTCCATCTCGCCGCCCTCGACGTGGCCCAGAACGAGCTGCTGCCCGCGCTCGCCGTGCTCGAACGCTCGTTCGCGCGCAAGGCCAGGGGCTTCGACAGCATCGTCAAGGCCGGTCGCACCCACCTGATGGACGCCGTGCCGGTGACCCTCGGACAGGAGTTCGCGGGCTACGCGGCCCAGATGGCCCTCGCACAGGAGCGCGTGAAGGCGGCGCTCGTGCACGTCGGGCAGATCCCGCTCGGCGGCACCGCCACGGGTACGGGCCTCAACACCCATCCCCAGTTCGCCCAGAAGGTCCGTGCGCGCCTGAAGCGGGAATCGGGCCTGAAGCAGATCGCCGCGCCACTTGACCCCTTCGAGGCGCAGGCCAACCGCGATGCCCTCGTCGAGCTCTCCGGTGCCCTGAAGGTGATCGCCGTATCGCTCACCAAGATCGCCGGTGACCTCGCGCTGATGGGTTCCGGCCCGCGCGCGGGCATCGGCGAGCTGTTCCTGCCCGAGCTGCAGAAGGGCTCCTCGATCATGCCCGGCAAGGTCAACCCCGTTATCCCCGAGGTCGTCCTGCAGGTCGCAGCGCAGGTCATCGGCAACGACACCGCCATCACCGTCGGCGGCATGCAGGGCCAGTTCGAGCTCAACGTGCGCATACCGCTGATCGCCCGCAACCTGCTGCAGTCCCTCGCGCTGCTGTCGGCCGCTGCGGGTGTGTTCGCGGAGAAGTGCGTGGACGGCATCCAGGCCAACCGAGCCGGCACCAAGGCCTCCGCCGGCGCCACCCTGGCCGTCGCCACGGCGCTCAACGGCGCGATCGGCTACGACAAGGGGGCCGCCATCGTGCAGAAGGCCACCGCCACGGGGCGACCCCTGCGCGAGGTCGCCCTGGAGGAGGGCGTCGACGCGGAGCTGTACGACAAGACGATCGACCTGCGCAAGATCGCGCGGGGCAATCGCTAGCAACCGCGGCCCGGCGGCAAATGGGAGACATAGCGGCGCGTCAGCCCTGGCCTTAGGCGTTGACCAGCCTGCGTACCGTGCCACGACCATGAGCGTTGGTGGATAGTGAACCGACTATCACGAACAATCCCCGTTCATGTCTCGACGTCTGCTGGCGCTGGCTGCCATCGTCATCCTCGCGCTGGGCATCAGGGTCGCCTACGTCGTCACGACAGGCCACGCGTCCACGATGCTGCCCGATGAGGGAGATGTCGCTCACAACATCGTCGCCGACGGTCGCTGGTTCGACCGCAACGCTCGGGCGGAAAATTATCTTGGTCTGCTGACCAAACGCCGCGATCAGCTGATCGACCCGGCGTCGGTGAACTTGTCGGCGGTCGATCGAAACGGCGTGTGGTATCCCGCGATCGACCATCCCGTGGGGACGGGGGTGGTGATCGCCGCGCTGTGGGCCCTCACGGGCAGCGAACGCTATGTTCAAATCGAGATCCTGCAGGCGGTCCTGGATGCGCTCGCCGCGCTGCTCGTGTACTGGATAGCGATGCAGCTGTTCGCGCGTCCGCGAGCGGCGCTGCTCGCCGCTTTGGCATATGCGCTGTTTCCGCCGCTGGCGTGGGACGCGGCCGACCCCTACGACGACATATGGGCTGTCGATTTCACGCTTGTGATCGTTGCGCTCTATCTCCTGGTGTCGAGGTCTGGACATCGCTGGCGCGGGCTGATCGCGTGCGGCCTCGTGGCCGGCATCGGCGCCTATTTTCGACCGCAGGTGCTGCTGATCGTGCCGGTTCTCGCCATTGCCACGGTCGGCCGCACGGGCTGGCGCGAGGCGCTGCGCAGAGGGCTGACGCCGACGCTCGTGGCCACGCTTTTGATCGTTCCCTGGACGGTTCGCAACTACGTGGATTTTCATACTTTCATTCCTATCCGCTCGGGCTTGTGGGAAACGATGGTGGGCGGGCTGAGCGAGCTGCCCACCAAACTCGTCAACGAAGCCGAAGCGGGCATCTTGCGCGCACACCCCCACGTCGTGCACGAAACTCCTGAATGGGACGCAGACCTGAAACCGTATTTCGTGCGGGCGGTCGAGCAGCATCCACTGTTCTACCTGGAGGTCGTCGCATATCGTGCGGCGTTAGCGACCGTCTTGGCGCACGAAACCCAGTGGATGCATCGCGGTGCGGGCGCGGTGCTCGACTACAAGGGCGGGCTGCTTGGGTTGATCGCAAATCGTCCCCTGGAGTTGCTCGAATATGCGCTTCCGCCGGCCGTGTTCGTGTTCGCCATGCTCGGTCTCGGCTTGACATGGCGTCGTTGGAAGGAGCAGAACCGGATCCTGGTCGCGTTGGTTCTCTGCGTTCTTTTGCCATACATAGCCATGTCCGTGGAACAGCGTTACCTGCTGCCGGCGTTCTTTGCCTACTTCATCTGGATTGGACTCGGCATCGATCTCGCGATCGATCGAATCAAACACACCGACCTCGCGGTCGCGCCGCTGCGGCGGGCAATCGTCAACGCGTCGAGCTGAGGTTGACCTTGTCACGACGTGCACTTGCGTTGGCCGCCATTGTGATGGTCGGATTGGGAATTCGAGTCACCTATGTGCTGACGACCGGTCACTCTGCGTCGATCCTCCCGATCGGAGAGGATCTCGCCCACAACATCGTCGCCCATGGGCGCTGGTTCGTGGGCAACGTGCGAGCCGAGGACCTCCTCGGAACGCTGACCGAACGCAGTGGACGGCTCGTCGATCCGGCGTCGGTGAACCTCTCGTATGTCGATCAGCATGGCCAGTGGTATGCCGAAGTCGACCATCCGGTGGGTGCAAGCGTCGTCACGGCGGGGCTGTGGGCGATCACGGGCAGCGAACGCTTCCTGCAGGTCGAGATCTTCCAGTCGGTCTTGGATGCGCTTGTCGCGCTGCTCGTCTACTGGATAGCCATGCAGTTGTTCAGACGACCGCGCGCAGCGCTGGCCGCCGCGCTGGCCTACGCGCTGTATCCGCCCCTGGCGTTCGTTGCGATCAATCCATATGACGACATATGGGCTGTGGACATCACCATCGCGCTCGTCGCACTCTGCATCTTGGCGATGAAGTCGGGGTATCGTTGGCGCTGGCTCATCGTAACCGGCCTGGTCGCGGGCGCTGGAGCGTATTTTCGCCCCCAGGTCCTGCTCATCGCCCCGGTGTTTGCCATTGCCACGATCGGCCGTACGGGCTGGCGCGAGGCGCTGCGCAGAGGGCTGACGCCGCTGCTCGTGTCCTCGCTGCTGCTCGTCCCCTGGACGGTCCGCAACTACGAGGACTTCCACGCCTTCGTGCCGATCCGCGCGGGGTTCTGGGAAACGATGGAGTCGGGCTTGAGCGAGCTGCCGACCCACCTGGTCAACGAAGCGGAAAACGCGATCGTGCGTGCCCACCCGGGCATCGTCGCCGAAAGCCCTGCGTGGCACGCGGACCTGAAACATTACTTCCTGCAGGCGGTCGAGCAGCATCCGGTGTTCTATCTGGAGGTGCTCGCCCACCGCGTGTTGTTAGCGACCGTGCTCGCGAACGAAACCCGCTGGATGCACGGAGGGACGGGGGCGGTGCTCGGCTATAGCGGCGGGTTGCTGGCGTTCGTCGTCGAGCGCCCGTTGGAGCTGCTCGAGTTCGCTCTACCGAACGTCGTGTTCTTGCTGGCCATGCTCGGTCTCGGGCTCACCTGGCGGCGCTGGAGGGAGGGCAACGCGATCCTGGTGGCGGTGGTCCTCAGCGTGCTCGTTCCGTATCTGGCGATGCACGTCGAGGAGCGCTATCTGCTGCCGGCCTTCTTTGCCTATTTCATATGGATCGGCCTGGGCGCCGAACTGGCGATCGGGCGCATCAGACGCCGGTCCGGACGCCACGCTCACACTGCGGGCAGCGTCCCGAACAGCCGCGCGACCAGCGCGACCGCCGGCTTGGCCTGACCGGCGTAGGTGAACAGGCCCTTCTGGTCGAGGCCTTCGATCAGCTTGACCTTCGGGAGCACCGCGTGCACGGAGCCTCCGTCGAAGGTGGGTGTCAGCGGGTAGTCGCGCAGCAGATAGACGAGCATGCCGCTCAGCTGCGGATCGGACTCGTACACCGCCACGTGCGCGGCCAGCAGCCGTGCCTGAAAGGCGTAGCTGCCGGGGCTGCCGGGCGGGTTGAGCGTGTTGGATTCGGCGCCGAACTCGCTGATCACCAGCACCTTGCCCGCGAACGTCCGCTGCATCGCGGCCAGGCGCGCGCGCATCGCGCCAGCCAACTGCGCGGGCGTGTCATGGGGGTAGTCATACCAGCCCGAATAGTCCGTCTCGCTGATCGCGTCGGCGTCTGAGTACAGCGCGCCCGCCTGTTGCGGGGGATGGTCTCCCCACACGTCCACCGCGACCATTCGCGTCGGGTCGTGTTCATGCAGCCAGTGTGCGAGCGTGCGCACGTATCTGACCTCGAATTCGTCGTGGCCGTTGCCAGCAGCCTCGTCGACCAGGTTCCACGCGATCACCGACGGGTGCAGCTGCTCGGCCAGCACAGCGGTGCGTGCCTGCTGCTCTGCTTCGGCCAGCAGCTTGGGCGTATGCGAATACCAGTTGCCCGCGCCTTCCACGGGCCCGATCCCCTGCCACACGAGGATCCCGGCCGCGTCCAGGCGTTCGAGCAGCCCGGCCGCCAGCGGGTGCTGCGCGCGCGCGGCGTTGGCGCCGATCGCCTTCAGCTCGGCCACGATCCGGTCCTCGTCGCCAGGCGTCAGCGCGTCGCCGTGCCCCTGCGCGTCCTCCTGAACCGTCGCGCCGTGCAGCTGCAGGCGCTGGCCGTTGAGGTACATGCGCCCGCCGTGCCAGGTCAGCTGGCGCAGGCCCACGTGCGCCGAGTAGCTGGGCTCCTGGCCTACCGCCAGCGTCAGCTCATACAGGTTGGGGCTCGCCGGCGACCACAGCGCGGGGTCGCTCACCGTCACCCGCGCGACAGCGGTGGCCGACTGCCCGGGCGCGAGCGCCAGGCCGGGGAAGCTGAGCGCGATCGTCTGCGCGCCGCGCACGAGCGATCCTTCCGGCACGAGCGTGCGTGCCGGGCCGTAGTTGTGGACGTCGACGCTCACCTGGACGGTCGCCTGGCCGGCGTCGGAGGAGAGCGTCGTCTGGAGTCTCGGTTGGGACAGTTCGCTTTGGCCCACCGGCCGCACGTCCACGTCGCCGTTCAGCCCGCCCCAGTTGAACCAAGTGCGGTGAAAGCCCACGCGCGCCTGTTCGGCCGGGCCCCGCCAGTCGATCCGCACGACCACCGTGTGTGTGCCTGCGGCCAGCCTGTAGCGCATCTGAAACGGCAGGTAGGAACCACGGTGTGAGCCGAGCGCCCGTCCGTCCACCCATACGTTTGCCAGGAAGTTGGCCGACTGGAATTCGAGCGCGTACACGCCCGCATTGGCGGCATGGAAGCTCGTCCGATACCACGCCACCGAGCCGTCGTAGTTCGCCTCGGCCGAGCGTCCGCTCCACTGCGTGGGATCGACGTCGTTGGGAACGCTCACCGTGGCGCCCGTGAAGCGGCCGCGCTGCCAGCCCAGCGACAGGCCGCGGTCAGACGGGTCGCGCCGCAGCGTCCAGCGTGTCAGCTGGGTGCGGCCACCCGGGCCTTCTTCGCCGGACGTCTGCGTGGTGGGCGCTTGCGCCGACGCAGCCGCCGCGGCGAGCGTGGCGCAGAGGACCGTCACGGTCAATAGCGTCTTCTTACTGAGCAGTGGCATCGCTACGCCTTCAACAATGGCGGACGCGCTTCAGAGCGGCGCCGGCACCGTACTTGGCGCCCCGGTCGTCGCCAGCAGCCGTTCGAGCAGCGCCAGCGCGCCGGCCTTGGACAGCGGCTCGTTGAGGTTGCCGCACTTGGGCGACTGCACGCACGAAGGGCAGCCACTCTTGCACGGGCACTCGGCGATCAGCCGGTGGGCGTCCTCGCACAGCTCCTCGAAGCGCGTGAACGCGGTGCGCGAGATGCCGATGCCGCCGGGGTGCCCGTCGTAGATGAAGATCGTGGCGGCGTCGGTCTGGGGATGGAAGTTGGTGGACAGCCCGCCGATGTCCCAGCGGTCGCACATGGCGATCAGCGGCAGCACCGCGATCTGGGCGTGCTCGGTGGCATGTAGGGCGCCCAGCAAGACCTCGAGCGGGACCGTATCCGTGTCGGCGAGCTCGCCGGCGTCGAGCTCGAACCACAGCGCCTGCGTGGAGAAGCTGGTGGACGGCAGGTCGAGCGCGGTGAGGTCCACATGGGCGTGGTCTGCCAGGCGCCGGCGCTGGTAGGCGAGGACGGTGTCGGTCACGCTGACCTCGCCGAACGACAGGGTCACGCCGAGCGCCTGGCGGCGATCGAGCAGGCGCACGATCTCTGTGTCGGTCTGTCGCTTGGGCTGGGTGTAGAAGTCGCCGTCGAACGGCGCTACGAGCGCGCGGCGGCGCTCGAGGTCAAGTTCACGCACCTCATAGCTGCGCCCGAGGTGCATGTAGATAGCGCCCTCGTGGACCGTGGAGTGGGCGCGCGCGGCCTCGGTGGAGCCGAGCATCTCGCCCGAGGACACGTCCACGATCGCAAAGGTCTCCGGTGAGGCCGAGCGCAGCGACACCTGCGCCGCGGGATAGCCGCCGGCCTCGCGGGGGACGTAGGCGCCGGCCAGCGGGCCGCCGCGGCGGCGCAGCGCGCCGGTGCTGAGCAGCACCTCGGCGTGCGTCTCCCAGCGCGGCCCCAGGAACTCGGCGTCGGCGCTGCACAGCGGCCCCTCGTGGGCGGCGCACAGCAGATGCCCGCGGTAGATCGGCTCGCTCTCATGGTCGAGGATCGCGGCCTCAACCGGACGCTCGAGGAACTCGTCGGGGTGGCGGCAGAAGAACTGGTCCAGGGCGTCCTCGCCGGCGACATAGGCCGCCAGGCCGCGCCCGCGCCGCCCCGCACGACCCCACATCTGGCGCAGCGATGCGACGGTGCCCGGGAAGGTCACCACGACCGCGGCGTCCAGCTCACCGATGTCGATGCCGAGCTCGAGCGCGTCGGTGGTGATCACCGCGCGCAGCTCGCCGCGGGTCAGGCGGCCCTCCAGCTCGCGCCGCTGCTGGGGCGTGTAGCCGGCGCGGTAGGGAGCGATCAGGTCGGCGAGCTGGGGATCGGTGTCCTGCAGGTCCTGCTTGACGAGCCTGGCGAGCACCTCGACGCCCTTGCGCGACTTCATGAAGCAGATACAGCGCGCCCCGTCGCGGACGAGCCGCGCGAGCATCTCGGCGGCCTCGCCGAGCGCCGAGCGGCGCGTTCCCAGCGCCTCGTCGGTCAGCGGCGGGTTCCACATCGCGATCCGCCGCGCGGGCGCGGGCGAGCTGTCGCGGTCGATCAGGGCCACGTCTTCCAGGCCGGTCAGGCGCTGCGCCAGCTCGACGGGGTTGGCGATCGTGGCGGACGTGAGCAAGAAGCGCGGCTGGGTGCCGTAGGCGGCCGCTATGCGCCGCAGCCGGCGCAGCACGTTGGCGACGTGCGATCCGAACACGCCGCGGTAGACGTGGGCCTCGTCGATGACCACCACGGCGAGGTTGGCGAACAGGTCTGCCCAGGCTGCGTGGTTGGGCAGGATGCCAACGTGCAGCATGTCGGGATTGGTAAGCACGACGTTGGCGCTCTTGCGGATCTGTGCGCGCGCCTCGCGCGGCGTGTCGCCGTCGTAGATGGCGGGGCGCACCCGCTTGGTCAGGCCGAACGAGTGCAGCGCCCGCGCCTGGTCCTGGGCGAGCGCCTTGGTGGGGTACACGTACAGCGCCCGCGCGCGCGCATCGCGGCAGAGCACGTCCAGGGTGGGCAGGTTGAAGCACAGCGACTTGCCCGATGCGGTCCCCGTGGTGACGATCGTGGGGCCTACCCACGCGGCCTCCAGGGCCTGCGCTTGATGGGCGTACAGGCGCTCGATCCCAAGCCCTGCCAGGGCCCTCAGGACGTCAGGATGCAGCGACGGCGGCAGCCCGACAAGCGACGCGCGGCCAGGCCCTTCGTTGGCTTCACGCACGAGCCGCCCGTCCTCGCGTCCGGCGTCCAGCAGCGCGCTCCACGGCTCGATCTTGCGGTCCAGGGCCAAGACTCCTCAGTTGTATCGCTTCGGGGATCGGCCACGCAGAACTTATGTACGCACGTGCCGCTGTCGGGCCTGCGCATGTGTCGCCGCGACATGGCCCAGACGAGCCAGCACGTCGGTGGTGGGCGTTGGTCGAGCTTCAGGGGCGAGCACTTGAGATAGTGGGGTCATGTCAGGCTCTGCCGCCGAGCGTTGGGCGAAAGTCCGCTCGTTCCATTACTCGCTCTATCCGGCCGAGCGGATCGCAGCGGCGCGCGAGCAGAGCGTGTCGGTATGCCTGCCCGCACGCGAGTGCGCGCAGACGGTGGGGGACATCGTCACGGCGCTGCTCGAACTGCGTGAGGCCGGAGCGATTGATGAGATCGTCGTCGTGGACGCGGCCTCGCGCGACGGCACCGCGAAGGTGGCCGAGCGCGCCGGCGCGGTGGTGTGGCAGGAGGGCGACTTGCTGCCCGAGCACGGGCCGGTGCTGGGCAAGGGCGATGCGATGTGGCGGGCGCTGTCTGCGCTGCGCGGCGAGCTCGTGTGCTTCCTGGACGCCGACACGGAGGGCTTCTCGGCGCACTTCGCAAGCGGCCTGCTGGGGCCGCTGGTGTGCGAGCGAGGCGTGTCGTTCGTGAAGGCTTTCTACAGGCGCCCGCTCGCCGAGGCCGACGACGGTGGCGGGCGCGTCAACCGCCTGACGGCGCGTCCTGCGCTCGAGCTTTTCTATCCGGAGCTGGCCGGCGTGCGCCAGCCGCTTGCCGGGGAGGTGGCCGTACGCAGGGAACTGCTGGAAGCGCTGCCGTTCGCGACCGGTTACGGCGTGGAGATCGCGATGCTGATCGATGCCTGGCGGGTCGTTGGCCTGGACGGCATGGCCCAGGTGGACCTGGACGAGCACCGCAATCGCCACCAGCCGCTGTCTGCGCTCGAGCCGATGGCAAAGACCGTGCTCGCCACGATCGCTCGGCGCCTCGAACGGGAAGGGCGCGTGGAACTGGAAGAGCGCCTGGATAAGGTGGACGGCGCGCCGCTCGAACGCCCGCCGATGGCGAGCATGGGCGTCACGTGAGCGGTGGGCCGGGCAAGCTGGTGGGTGGCTAGGTGGACGAGTCACACGCGATGCGCTGCCTGTACCTGGACCTGGACGGCACCCTGCTGGGACGCGGCGCGTCGCTGCTGCACGACGGCGAGGGCGCGGTGACGATCGAGGGGGTGCGCGCGGTGCAGGCGTGCCTGCGCGCGGGCGTGGAGGTCGTGCTGATGTCTGGGCGCAGGCGCGCGCAGGTTTTCGAGGACGCGCGGCTGCTGGGCCAGGGCTCGTTCATCTTCGAGGCGGGCGCGTGCGTGGTGCTGGACGGCGAGGAGCACTGGCTGACGGGCGACCGATGGAGGGTCGGCCAGCAGCCAGGCGAGCTGACGATCGCTGAGCAGATCGAGCGCTCGGGTGCGCCGGCGCTGCTGCTGGAGCGCTACGAGGGGCGCCTGGAGTACCACGAGCCGTGGCACGTGCAGCGCGAGGTCTCGCACCTGTTTCGCGGCCTGGTGGACGCCTTCGAGGTCGATCGCCTGCTTGCGGAACACGGTCACGACGACCTGCGTCTGGTGGACAACGGCGTGGTCAACCGCCGCTCGCGGGCGTTGGCCGACCTGCCACACGTGCGCGGCTATCACCTGGTCCCGGCGGGCGCGTCGAAGGCGGGCGCGGTGGCCTTCCACCGCCGCGTGCGCGGCTACGCGCGCGAGGAGACGTTCGCGGTGGGCGACTCGCGCGAGGACCTGGCATGCGCGGCGGAGGTGGCGGTCTTCTGGTTGGTGGCCAACGGCCTGGCGCGCGATCCCTCGATGCGGGACGCCATCGCCGCCCACACGAACGTACGCGTGGCCGAGGCGGCCAACGGGCCGGGCGTGTACGAGGCGGTGCTCACGACGCTGGCGGGCTCACCGGCCATGTAGGAGACATGCTCACCACGCTCACCGCGCTCACCACGCTCACCACGCTCGCGGGCGCGGCGGCCGCTCAGGCAGGGGCTCGTCGTCGATGATGCCCTCGCGCTTCTCCTCCTCGTACAGGCGCTCGATGACGAACTCCTTGAGCAGCGTCTGGTAGCCGGTGTTGCGCAGGGCGGCCAGCGCCTTGAGTCGCGTGAGCGTGAACTGGTCGAAGCGGATGGCGATGGGGGTTGTGCGGCCGGGACGGATCGCGTCCTGCATCTGGAGCGCCCGTTCGCGTCTGGCCTGCTGCTCGAGGAAGATGTCAGGGTCGAGCGACAGGCCTTTGGAGGGATCGACTTCGCCGGGGCGGACCGTCATGGATGATCTCCTTTGCGAACAGTGTGCTCCATGGTATTTACGATATTAATACTATCGTTATACGGTGTTCGCAGTGAGACACATCGCCCGCAGGCAGGGACGGGCGGACGCGCCGCACAGATCGCATGTGTGGATCGCGCGCACGCGTGTCGGATCGCGTCGGACGCGGTGCGGCGTCACATCGAGCTGCCGCCGGACAGCCTGCGCCACACCTGACGCCAGAACCCAGGCCGTGGGCGTCCCCGCCAGCGCGCCGGCGGCGGGACGGTGGCGCGCACCAGCGCCACCCAGTCATCGAGCGGCAGCTCGCCCGAGATCAGGCGCCCCAGCGCGCTCGTGACGGGCGCGGCCACACTGGCCTGCTCGAGCGCACGCGCCAGCAGCGGCACCGACTCCAGGGCCTCGACCGCCTGGCCGATTTGCGCGGGGATCTCCGAGGCGGGTACGCCCGCCGCCAAGAGCTCGCCCGCGCGGCGGTTGCGGCTCTCGCGCGCAAGGGCCGTGGCCACCAGGTCGCCCGCGCCTGCCAGCCCGATCATCGACTCCGGTCGCGCTCCCAGCTGCTCGGCGTAGCGCCACACCTCCGCGAAGATGTGCCCTGCGGCCGCCCCCGCCGCGTTGAGGCCCTGCGCCTCGGTCGCCCCGGCCGCGAGTGCCGCTGCGTTCTTGGCGGCGCCGGCGAGCTCCACGCCGACGGGATCGTTTGACTGCTCGCAGACGACGCCGGCGCGCGTGAACATTTGCGCGAGCGCGCGCGCGAGCTCCTCGTCGCTGGAGGCGGCCACGAGGCCCGCCCCTGCGTGCACCATCTCCTGGGCGTGCGCGGGGCCGCCCACGCTGGCCACCCGGTCGGCGCCGAACCTCGCGCTCAGCACGGTCGTGGGCGGCTGGCCCAGCGGTGCGACCAGTCCCTTGGCCACCGACACCACCGCGGTGCGCCTGTCCAGCCCGCTCGCCCCCAGCCTGTCGATCACCTCACCGAGCCCGCGCGAGGGAACAGCCAGGAACACGTAGTCCGCTCGCGCCACGCCAGCCGACGCCGGTTCGATGCGCAGCTGTGGCGGCAGCTGCACGCCCGGCAGGTACTCGCGATTCTCGCGCTCTTGCTCGAGCGTCGCGGCCTGCTCGGCGGTGTGCGTCTGCAACGTGGTGCGCAGGCCGCCCCGGACCAGCAGCACCGCCAGGGCGGTGCCGAACGAGCCCCCTCCAATTACGGTGGCCCGCTTTGCGCCGGGCGTGGGCAGCGAGCGACCGCGCGTGACCCGAGCGGTCGGGCTCGGAGTAGGCTCGGGCTCTGTCATGGCTCGGGCTCGGTCATCAGATGGGCGAGACTAACGATCCGCACGCCCGCCCCTCGGCGTGGCGCAACTGGACCGGCGACCAGTCCTGCCGGCCGGTCGCCATCGAGCGACCGCGGTCGCTGCAGGAGCTCTCGGCAGCCGTTGCACGCGCGAGCGAGGGAGGCGGGCGCTTGCGTGTGGCGGGGGCCGGACATTCGTTCAGCGACATCGCGTGCACCGATGGGACGATGTTCTCGCTCGAGCGCATGGCGGGAATGATCGACGTCGATCGCTCTGCCGGGCTGGTCCGTGTGCAGGCCGGCATCACGATCCACGAGTTGAGCAGGGCGTTGGACGCGCACAGACTGGCACTGGAGAACCTGGGCGACATCGACGTCCAGAGCATCGCCGGCGCGATCTCGACGGCGACTCACGGCACGGGTGCGCGCCTGCCCAACATCCCCGCCCAGGTGGTCGCGCTGACGCTCGTGCTCGCGGACGGATCCACGCTGGAGTGCTCGCCCGAGCGCGACCCCGAGACGTTCCGGGCGGCGCGCGTGGGCCTTGGTTGCCTCGGCGTCATCGCAGAGGTCACGCTGCGCTGTGTGCCCGCGTTCACCCTGCACGGCCGCGACGCGCCTGCTCCGCTATCGCAGACGCTCGAGCGCTTCGACGAGCTGGTGAGCGCCAATGACCACTTCGAGTTTTTCGTGTTTCCCCACGCCAGCATCGCGCTCACGCGCACCAACAACCGCACCGAGCGTTCGCCGCGGCCGCGCAGCCGCGCGGTCGCGTACGCCAACGACGTGCTGCTCACCAATCGAGCGTTCGGCCTGTGCTGCCGCCTCGGACGCCGTTTCCCCAGCCGCATACCGCAGATCAACCGCCTGGTGACTCGCTTGGCGGGCAGCTCCGAGCGGGTGGACCGCTCGGCTGAGATCTTCGCCAGCCCACGGCTGGTGCGCTTCACCGAGATGGAGTACGCCCTGCCGCGCGAGCGCACCGTGCAGGCCGTGTGCGAGGTGATGGAGCTGGTGCCGCGAAGGGGCTTTGCGGTCCCGTTCCCGATCGAGGTGAGGACGGCAGCGGGCGACGACGCGCTGCTGAGCACCGCGGCGGGGCGCGACACGGGCTTCGTGGCCGTGCACATGTTCGAGGGCATGGAGTGGGAGCCGTACTTCCGTGCGGTCGAGGCGATCATGGACGGGCTCGGCGGCAGGCCGCACTGGGGCAAGCGCCACTTCCAGACGCATGCCAGCCTGAGACCGCGCTATCCCGACTGGGATCGCTTCCAGGCGGTGCGCTCGCGCCTGGATCCCGAGGGGCGCTTCGCGAACGCGTGGACCGAGCGTGTGCTCGGTCCCGTCCTCCCCGCTGCACACGCGGTCGATGTCTGAGGCTGCATACGCGCGCCTGGAGCGGGCGACCGCCGGGCTGCAGGCCCCGTTCGCCGTCGTCGACCTCGACGCGCTGTGGGCAAACGCGGCCGACCTCGAACGTCGCGCAGCTTCCAAGCCGATTCGTTTGGCCAGCAAGTCGGTGCGCTGTCGCGCGCTGCAGCAGCGCGTGCTGGCTCGTGCAGGCTTTCGCGGCACGCTCGCGTTCACGCTGCCCGAGGCGCTGTGGCTCGCTCGCGAGGGAGTCGACGATCTGCTCGTCGCCTACCCCACCGCCGACGGCGACGCGCTGCGGACGCTCGCCGAAGACGGTGCAGCGCAGCGCGTGACGGTGATGGTGGACTGCGTCGAGCACCTGCAGCTGATCGAGCGCGCGCTCGCCGGATCGAAGCAGAAGGCGCCCATCCGCGTGTGCATCGACGTGGACGCCGGCTGGCCGCTGCTGGGCGGGCGCATCCGCGTCGGCGCCAAGCGCTCGCCCGTACGCACGCCCGTGCACGCCGCCGCGCTTGCGCGTGCGATCGTCGCTCGCGACGGGCTGGCGCTGGTCGCGATCATGGCCTACGAGGCGCAGATAGCGGGACTTGGCGACGCGCCGCCCGGACGGCCGCTGCGTGCAGCCGCGATTCATGCCATGCAGTCGCGCTCCGCGCGCGAGCTCTCCCAGCGCCGCGGGGCGATCGTGGCGGCCGTCGAAGACGTCGCCGCGCGGGCGGGGGCGGCCCTGGAGTTCGTCAACGGCGGCGGCACGGGCAGCCTGGAGTCGACCGCCG
>DATNLQ010000356.1:0-4927 GCA_035602785.1 Solirubrobacteraceae bacterium | reverse complement strand
GCGCTGGAGGGCGCCCAGGAGGAATTGCGGGTGGCGCAAGCCGTGCTCGACCAGCGCGTCCTAGCGCTGCGTCGCGCTCGCCGCTCGGCCGCGCCGCGCCTGGCAGCCGGCGTGCGCGAGCAGTTGGCGGCTCTTGCCATGGGCGAGGCGAGCTTTGACGTGGTCGTCTGTGACGGCCAGCCCGGGCCCGGCGGCGGCGACGCCGTCGAGCTGCTGATCGCGCCCAACCCCGGCGTGCCCGCGGCGCCGCTGCGTGAGATCGCCTCGGGCGGTGAGCTCTCGCGCGTCATGCTCGCGATCCTCACAGTCGCCCGCGCCTCGGCCGCTTCTGCGCAGGCCACGCTCGTCTTTGACGAGGTTGACGCCGGTGTCGGCGGACATACCGCGCGAGCCGTCGGCGCTCGGCTGCAGGCGCTCGGGGAGGCTCGCCAGGTGCTGTGCATCACTCACCTGCCCCAGATCGCCTCACTCGGCCAGCGCCACTTCTCGATCGTCAAGGACACGCGCGCGCAGCCCACTCGCACGAGCGTCGTGCAGCTCGACGAGCCGCAGGTCTTGGCCGAGCTCGTGCGCATGCTCGGAGCCGACAGCGCCGACACCGCCGCGCGCCGTCACGCGCGCGATCTGCGCCGCGCCGCCTGACACGCCCGCGGGGCGTTACCCTCGCTGTGATGGCCGCAACGCGCTCCAGTCCAGCCGGCTACCCGGAGTCGCCGCGTGCGGCCGTCTCAGCGCCCGCGAGCGCTCGCGTCGCGGACACGGTCGCGTTGACCGTGTCCGGACCCGTGCGGCCCGGACGCAAGACCAAGCTGCTGGTTCGACACCTCGTGCGCGGCGACATCGCGCTGATCGATCATCTCGACATCGACCGCGTGTCCGCCGAGGAGCTGATCGCGGCAGGCGCCGTTGCCGTGCTCAACTGCAGGCCCTCATCCGGAGGCACCTATCCCAACCTCGGACCGCAGCTGCTCGTGCAGGCCGGCATCGTGCTCGTCGACCTGCCCGACGACTTGCTCTTTGGAGCCGTTTCCGACGGAGATCCCGTGCAGGTCCGCGTGGGGCACGAGAGCGAGGGGCGCGCCTACGCACAGGTGCTGCGCAAGGGCGCCGTGCTCGCCCGCGGCGAAGTGCTCGACCGCGGGCGCATCAGCGCCGAAACCGAGCTTCGCCGGCGCGAGATCGGCGAGGCGCTCGAGCGCTTCGCCAACAACACCATCGAGCACATGCGCGAGGAGCGCGAGCTGCTCGCCGGGCGCATCCAGCTGCCGCGCTTTGCCACAGACTTCCGCGACCGCTCCACGCTGGTCGTCGTCCGTGGCGTGGGCCATCAGCGCGACCTGCGCGCCCTGCGCCCGTTCATCCGTGACAAGCGCCCGCTGATCGTCGCAGTCGATGGCGGCGCGGACGCGCTGCTGGAGGCCGGCCTGACCCCCCACATGATCGTCGGCGACATGGACTCCGCCGGCGAGACAGCGCTGGGCTGCGGCGCCGAGCTGGTCGTGCACTCCTACCCCGACGGGCGCGCGCCCGGGCGCCATCGCCTGGAAGAGCTCGGCCTGCCCTTCAAGCTCGTCCCCGCGCCCGGCACCAGCCAGGATGTCGCCATGCTGATCGCCGCAGAGAAGGGCGCCCGCCTGATCGTCTCGGTGGGCTCGCAGTTCAACCTCGTCGAGTTCCTCGACCGCAACCGCAAGGGCATGTCCTCGACCTTTCTGACCCGCCTGCGCATCGGCGAGATCCTCGTCGACGCCAAGGGCGTCAGCCGCCTCTACCAGCCGCGGCCCGGGCTCACGCCGCTGCTCGTCGTGATCGCCGCCGGCCTTATCGCCATGATCGCCGTCGTCGGGCTTACCCCCGCGCTGCGTGACGTCGTCGAACTGCTGTGGCTGAGGCTCAAGCTCCTCGTCTGAAGCGCACCTCACGGCGCTCGCGCCCATGTTCGACTATCGCTACCACGCGCTCTCTCTCGCCGCCGTCCTGTTCGCCCTCGCGCTCGGGGTCCTGATCGGCGTGGCCATCGGCGACACCAACCTCGTGTCCTCCGCCAAGAACGGGATCGTCCACAACCTCGAATCGGAAGTCGGCAACACGCGCAAGCAGGCCGGTCAGCTGCAGGACAAGCTGTCTGTCGAGGAATCCTTCACCGCCGCCCTGTACCCGCTGGCGGTCCACGAACTGCTGGCCGGCCGCAGCATCGGCCTGGTGTTCCTCGGCGGCTCCTCCGACCAGGTCGACGGCCTCGTGCGCAACGCCGTCGCGCAGGCAGGCGCCAACCTGCAGAGCGTGATCGCCATCCGCGAGCCGCTGGACCTGGAAGGCATCGACCAGGAGGCCGCCGGCACCCACTACGCCACGCTGTCGGGCTCCGTGTCGCTCGTCGAACGCTTCGGCGAGCTCGCCGGGCGTCAGCTTGTCAGCGGTGGCCAGCTCGTCGACCGCGAGCTGCTCAGCCGCGTGCGCGCGAGCCTGATGAGCGCCTTCGACGGTCAGCTCGGGCGCCTGGAAGGGCTTGTCGTCATGCGCGCCGAGCCCAGCGGCATGAGCGCCGCCCAGACCGAAGCTGCCGCAGCCTTCGAGTCCGGCCTGCTCGCCGGCGTGAGTGCCGTGGGCGTGCCCACCGTCGGCGTCGAGCTGACCGGCACCGAACCCTCCCAAGTGCCCTGGTACAAGAGCAAGGGCATCTCAAGCGTCGACGACCTCGACGCGCTCGCCGGCCAGGCTGCGCTCGCATACGCGCTCGCCGGCGACCCCGGAGCGTTCGGCGTCAAGTCCAGCGCAGACTCGCTGCTGCCCAGCTCCACGCCCGCATCCAGCGCGCCCTAAGGCCAGATGCACGCTCTGCCCTTCCTGCTCGCGTTCGCATGTGCCGCCGTCCTCGCGCCCGCCGTCCTGCGCGCGCTATGCGCAAGCGGCCAGACGAGGCCCAACTACCGTGGCCGGGCGCTGCCCTGCCCGTTCGGTGTGCTCGTGCTCGCCGCCGCCCTCGCAGCGCTGGTGCCCCTGATCCTCGTGCAACAACTTGCCTCCACCGACGTCTTTCACCCCGAGGACACGCCCGTGCTGGTCTATGTGCTCGGTGTCCTCGCGCTCGGGCTCGTCGACGACACGCTCGGCCACCACGCCACAGGTGAGGGCGAGGGGCGGCGCGCCCCACCGCGAGGCTGGCGGGGCCACGGCGCCGCTGCGCTGCGCGGCGAGCTGTCCACGGGCGCGCTCAAGGCGGTCGGCTCGCTCGGCCTGGCGCTCGTGGCCATGAGCTACCTGGGGCTGTCCAACGGCCGCTGGCTGCTGGCCAGCGCCGTGCTGGTGCTCGCCACCAATGCCTTCAACCTGCTCGACCTGCGCCCCGGACGGGCGAGCAAGGCCTTCGTGGTCCTCGGCGTCGCGCTCACCGCCGGATCCGCCCAGGTGCGCCCCCTGTGGACGCTCGGCCTGTTCGCAGCGCCCGCCCTCGTCGCAGGCGTCTATGACCTGCGCGAGCGGGCCATGCTCGGCGACACCGGCGCCAACCTGCTCGGCGCGCTCGCCGGGCTGTGGCTCGTCCTCACCCTCTCCGTCACCGGCCAGATCATCGCCCTGACGCTGCTCGCCGCGATGACGCTCTACGGCGAGCTGCGCTCGATCTCCGCGCTGATCGAACGGACTCCGGGACTGCGCGCGCTCGACTCCTGGGGCCGGCCGTCGTAGGCCTACCGGCCCCATCCAGGGCGTCAGCTAATCTGGCTGGGAACCCGACGATATGAGCATGCACCATCCCGACCGCCGCGCCCAGGCGCCCAGCAAGACCCGATTCATCTTCGTCACCGGCGGTGTCGTCTCCTCGCTCGGCAAGGGCATAGCCGCAGCGTCCATCGGGCGCCTGCTCGTATCGCGCGGCCTGACCGTCGCGCTGCAGAAGCTCGACCCCTACATCAACGTCGACCCGGGCACCATGTCGCCCTACCAGCACGGCGAGGTGTTCGTCACCGAGGACGGCGCCGAGACCGACCTGGACCTGGGCCATTACGAGCGCTTTACCGACGTCAACACCAGCCGCGCGTCCAACGTCACCGCCGGCGGGATCTACGACACGGTCATTCGCCGCGAGCGCCGCGGCGACTATCTGGGGGGCACCGTGCAGGTGGTGCCGCACATCACCGACGAGATCAAGCAGCGGATCGCGCTGATCGCAGAGTCCAGCGACGTCGACTTCGTGATCACAGAGATCGGCGGCACGGTCGGCGACATCGAGTCGCTGCCGTTCCTGGAGGCCATCCGCCAGTTCCCCGTAGACGTGGGCCGGCGCCGGTGCATGTACATCCACCTCACGCTCGTCCCCTACATCGGCCATGCGGGCGAGCTGAAGACCAAGCCCACCCAACACTCCGTCAACGAGCTGCGGCGCATCGGCATCGCGCCCGACATGCTCATGTGCCGCTCCGAGAGCCCACTCTCGCCCGACATTCCCAAGAAGATCGCGCTGTTCGCCAGCCTGCCCGTCGAGGCGATCGTGTCCGCGCGCGACGTCGACAACATCTACAAGGTGCCCCTCACCTTCCACGAGCAGGGCGTTGATGACTTCATCCTCGACCACTTCGCCATGGAGGCGCCCGCTCCCGAGCTGTCGCGCTGGACTGAGCCGATCGAGCGCGCCCAACGGGCTACGCGCAGCGTGCGCATCGCCCTGGTCGGCAAGTACGTCAAGCTCGAGGACGCCTATCTGTCGGTCTCTGAAGCGCTGCGCCATGCGGCCGCGCTGCAGGACTGCCGCGTGGAGATCGACTGGATCGACTCCGAGAGCCTCGAGGGCGAGGACGAGCAAGCGCTCCAGCGCCTTGCCCAAGCCGACGGCATCCTCATCCCCGGCGGCTTCGGCGGGCGTGGGATCGAGGGCAAGATCGCGGCTGCGCGCGTCGCGCGCGAGCGCCGGATCCCGTATCTGGGCGTG
>DATNLQ010000112.1:0-3942 GCA_035602785.1 Solirubrobacteraceae bacterium | reverse complement strand
GCCGCTGTCCCGTGCCGTGAGCGACCGCGGCGCCCGCCGGCGCCGCAGCGACGCCGCGTCCTGGACCGAGGCGCAGGCCGAGCAGCAGCTGCGCTCCCTGGAGCTGTTCGGGATGCGCTTCGGTCTGGACAGGATGCGCCGGATGATGACCGTGCTCGGTTCGCCCGAGCGGCGCTTTGCCTCCATCCACGTCCTGGGCACCAACGGCAAGACCTCGACGACCCGGATGACCGCCGCGATCCTGCAGCGGCACGGGCTGCGCACAGGCACCTACACCTCGCCCCACCTGGTGTCCTTCCGCGAGCGCGTGCGACTGGACGAACGCGAGCTGGACCCCGAGACGTTCGCCGCGGCGGTCGCCCGAGCGGCATGGGCCGCCCAGCGCGTCAACCGCACGCTGGGCGAGGACGATCACGTGACCCAGTTCGAACTGCTCACCGCGGCTGCCTTCTGGCAGATGGCCCAGGAGGACGTCGAGGTGGCGGTCGTCGAGGCCGGGCTGGGGGGGCGCTATGACGCGACCAGCGTGATCGACTCCCAGGTGACGGTGCTCACCAACGTCGGGTTGGAGCACACCCGCTGGCTGGGCCCCACGCTGACGGACATCGCCGAGGAGAAGCTCGCGGTCGTGCGAGCCCATCGCCCGCTGGTGCTCGGCGCAGACCTCGCCGCGCCGGCGCTGGACGTGGCGCAGCGTATAGCGCGCGAGCGCGACGCCCAGGTCGTGCGCGCAGCTGACACGCAGCCGATGCCAGTCCTGTTGGCCCGTGGTGGCTTTCAGCAGCGCAACTTCGCGCTGGCCCGGGCGGCGGCCGCGTCGTATCTGGAGACAGCGGGGATCGAGTTGCGCGAGCAGGCGGTCGCGCAGGCCGCCGCCGAGGTGCAGGTGCCGGGACGCCTGCAGCTGCTCGACGATCGCCCCCCGACCGTCCTGGATGGCGCGCACAATCCCGACGCGGTTGCCGCGCTCGTGCAGTCGCTTCCCGACGTATTTGAAGCCCACCCACCCGGGCCGCTCGCCCTGGTGCTCGGCGTGCTCGAGGACAAGGACGCGGCAGCCATGCTCGCCGCCCTGCTGCCGCTGTGCGAGCGGGCCTGGTTCACGGCGCCGCCCAGCAGCCGCGCGCTGTCGCCTGCGGCTCTGCAATCGCTGGCGCGCCAGCTTGGCTTTCAGGCCAGCGAGTGCGAGCCGCAGCCCTCACGAGCGCTCGCCCAGGCGCAGCGTTGGGCGTATGAGCGGGGGGGCGCGACGCTGGCAACGGGCTCGGTTTACCTGGTCGGCGCGCTGCTGGCCGAGCGATCGAGGGAGCGGCGAGCGCGGTTCGCCGGGCAGCGCTCCGATACGCTTGGACGCACGCGGGAGCGTCCCGCGAGCTTGGGCAGATGAACGAGCAGGGTCCCTCGGTACTCACGATGATCGGCGCAGTCGCGCTGATCGTGGCCTTGGTGATACTCGTGTTCTTCGCCGCTGGCTATGGATTTGGCCGGTTGTTTCTCTAAACTCAGCCGGCCGATGCCACCGCTTGCATATTTCGGGATCGAAAGCAGTGGCTTGAACCTGGCCGTCGATCTGCTGATCCTGTTCGTAGTCGTTCTGTACTTCGCTCTGATCTACTGGACCTACGCGGACGCGCGCCGGCGCATCACCGACCCGATGCTGATCGCATGCGCCGCTGCGGCCGCGCTGCTGTTCCCGTTCGTCGGCGCGATCGTGTACATGATCGTGCGCCCGCCCGAGTATCTGGAGGACGTGCACGAGCGAGAAGTGGAGATGCACGCGGCGCAGGCGCGCCTGCACCAGCTCGAGCAGATGCTTTGTCCGCACTGCGACTATCGCATCGAGCGCGAATTCGTGCGCTGCCCGAGCTGTCTGCGCAAGCTCAAGGAGCGCTGTGTCAACTGCAATCGGCCGCTCGACCAGGCGTGGACGATCTGTCCCTACTGCGAGGCTGACGTGCCCGGCATCTCCGGAACGCGCATGCGCCGCAGGCGTGGTGCGTCGGCGCTGGAGGCCGACCGCTTGGAGATAGGCCAGCCCGAGCTCGATACCGCGCTGCTCGGCGATGCCGATCAGGGCGAGCAGGCAGCGCCCGTCGCAGCGGCTGAGCCGGCCCTCGGGTCGAGCGAGCGCAGGGCAGCAGGCGCCCGCGCGGCGCGGCCGGGTGGGCGCTCGGGTCCGCGCCCACGCCCGACGTCCTGACGGCGCGCACCGACATCATGAGAAAACACTCCGAGCAAAGGAATCCATGGCCGACGACATCGACCGCACACTGATCCTCGTCAAGCCCGATGCGTTCGCGCGGGGCCTGACTGGGGAGATCATCGCTCGCTTCGAGCGCAAGGGGCTGAGGATCGCCGCGTTGCGCCACATGACCGTCGAGCGCGACCTGGCCGAACGCCACTACGCCGAGCACGCGCAGCGGCCGTTCTTCGGCGAGCTGGTGGCGTTCATCACCTCCGGCCCGCTTGTCGCGATGGTGCTCGAGGGCACAGACGCAGTCAAGGCGGCGCGCCAGGTGATCGGAGCGACCAATCCGCTGGAGGCCGCCTCGGGCTCGATCCGCGGCGACTTCGCGATCGAGATGGGGGCCAACATGGTGCACGGCTCGGATTCGCCCGAGTCTGCCGCTCGCGAGGCGGCTCTCTTCTTCCCCGTACCGGGACTACGCGGGGACCTGTGATCGCTGTCTGAGCTGCCGCCCCTCGTCCTCGCCTCTGGCTCGCCCCAGCGCCGTGTGCTGCTGGGGCGCTTGGGCGTCCCTTTCACGGTCAGGGCGACCGACGCCAGCGAGCTCGAGCAGGGCGATGACCCGGGGCGGGTGGCCGTGGAGAATGCGCTGCGCAAGGCGCGCGCGGCGCGCCGGCCGGGCGTGCGCGAGGCGCTGCTGGGCTGCGACACGATCGTGGTGCTCGACGGAGTGATCTATGGCAAGCCACCCGACGCCGCTGCCGCGCGCAGGACGCTGTGCGCGCTGGGCGGACGCACGCACGAGGTGCTCAGCGGGCTGGCGCTGCTGCTCCCCCGCGACGGCGCCGGCGAGGGCGAGCAGCGCACGGCGCTCGCGCGCACGAGCGTGACCTTCCGCGCGCTCGACGCGCAGCTGCTCGAGTGGTACGTGGGTACCGGGGAGTGGCGCGGGCGCTCGGGCGGGTATGCCATCCAGGGCGCAGGCGCCAAGCTTGCGGTGGCTGTGGACGGGGACGAGGACAACGTGGTCGGCCTGCCGCTGGCCACGCTAGGCGACCTGTATCCGGAGCTCGCAGCCTCCCGTCGCCCGGTCTGAAACGGCTTGTCAGCAGGTTTTGCCTGCAAATCCACTGGCACGCACGTCGGCCCCGGACGGGCGTTCGCTAGACTGGCGCCCGCGGTACGCCGCGGTTTTGTGCCCTGGGCGCCGAGTGCGCACAGCATTGCAGGAGCGCTGAGCCGGGTCCGAGCGTGCCGTCCCTCTATATATGGGCATCTTCAGCTATCTGACAGGCTTTGGCGGTCGCGACATGGCGGTCGACCTGGGAACTGCAAACACCCTCGTATACGTGCGCGGGCGCGGGATCGTGCTGTCAGAGCCGAGCGTGGTGGCGATCGACTCGCGTACCGGCGAAGTGCATGCCGTCGGGATCGAGGCCAAGCGCATGCTCGGGCGCACGCCCGGCACGATCCAGGCGATCCGCCCGCTCAAGGACGGCGTGATCGCCGACTTCGACGTGACCGAGCAGATGCTCAGGCACTTCATCCAGAAGGTCCACCAGAACCGCTGGGCGCACCCGCGCGTGGTCGTGTGCGTTCCCTCCGGGGTCACAGGCGTGGAGAAGCGCGCGGTCGAGGAGGCCTGCCTGTCGGCCGGCGCGCGCACGGCCTATCTGATCGAGGAGCCGATGGCGGCCGCGATCGGCGCCGGGCTGCCTGTCGGCGAGCCGACCGGCTCGATGGTCGTGGACATC
>DATNLQ010000353.1:0-2277 GCA_035602785.1 Solirubrobacteraceae bacterium | reverse complement strand
GAGGTATACGCCAAGCTGCGCGTAGACGATGTGCGGGAATGACCCGAGGCTCGGCAGTTTGAATCCCCACAGCCAGCGGTTGGTCTTGCCAGAGGATGCTTCATACCCGACAGACCCTTCGGTTGAGTTGCACCGCGTTTGTTTGGGTTCGGTACTTGTGAGGGTGCAATTCGGGTTCCAGCCGGTTTCGACCAGCGGTTGGACTCCGGGCGCCTGCTCCGCGAGCGTATTTGCCCCCGCGGAAGAGGCGATAGGCTGCCAGTGCCCGGAGGCATCCATGAAGTTGACCGGAGTCGCATAGACCCGCGTGACCATCCGCCCGTCAGGTCGCCGATACGTGTCAGACGTCGCCGTCGTGTACCTTTCGACCAACGCACCGACGATCGCGGGCGCGGCCCCTTTCCCGCCGTAGCCGCCCTGCTCGCTGACCACCGGCGTATTGCCCGCCACAAAATGAGAAAGCTCACTTTGCACCGCCGCAGACTCCTGCGCACCTGAAGCCGCCTGAGCCACGGCCACGAAAGCCGTGCTGCCGACGGTGAGAAGTAGAAGCAAGAGCGTCGTGGCAAGCGTCGCTCTCACCGCACCGGCCATCAGCGCACGCGAACTGGCCGGGCAACTGCATACGTCTACTGGTCTCACGACAACCTCCCGTTGGCAGTATCGAAGTTGAAGCTCCCTCGTATCTGTCTAGGTCGGCTCGACTACCGTGGATCAATCCGCGCGAGCGAAATTGCCGCAAGTAGCGAGAGATGGATGCCGAGAGACAGAACGATCGATTGATGCGGAACGGCAGAAGCGTCGCGCGAGCCTTTCGATGGAGAGGTGACTGTGGGCGCAGTAGAGCGAGACGACGCCTTGCCACTTCCAAATACCTCGATCAATACACACGGATAGGCAGACCCTGTAGTATCGAGTGGCAAAGCGTCGGGCTTCTCCTCTGCTCCTGTCCGCACGCCCGTCGATAGAGCCGGGAGAACCGAAGCGTTCATGCCAGACGTTCGCGCTCTACCGAGTGGAGAGGGACTCACCCGCGCTATCTCCGCTGCGATGGTGACGTTGTACGGCGAGGCCTATGGGCACGACCGCACGACGGCGAGCACGTACATCAACGACAACGTGGTCGTCTGCATCCTCGAGGACATCCTCACCCGCTCCGAGCAGGAGCAGGTCGCCGCCGGCGGCGCGAGCGAGGTGATCGATGGGCGAGTGGCGTTCCAGGCCGACCGCGAGGACGCCTTCAGCGCCGCGGTCGAGCGCCTGACGCTGCGCAGGGTCGTGGCGTTCATGAGCGCCAACCAGACCTCGCCCGGCATCGCATGTGAGATGTTCTTCCTGGCGCCCATAAAGGCCGTTGCATGTGTCCTCTGAAGGCTGCTCCTGCGCTGGAGCTGACGGACGCGATGCTCATGCTGGAGGTCCAAGCGGGAGAGCGCTTCGCGCTGGGGGAGCTGTACGATCGTTTCGCCCCGCGCGCCTTTCGCACTGCGCTGTATGTCTGTCACGACTGCGATTGTGCCCAAGACGCCGTGCAGGACGCGTTCGTCTCGATGTGGTCAGCGCGGGCGACCTATCAGCCGGCACGCGGATCGGTGGTGGGTTGGGCGATGAGCATCGTCCGCCACCGCGCTATCTATCTGACCCGCCTCCGTTCGCTGGCAGCCGGGCGCGAGCAGGGGTCGGGTCGCCTCGACGATCAGCGCGCCCCAGACGACGTGCCCAGCGATTTCGCCGCGCGGGCCGAAACGGAAGAGCTAGCAGAGCTGCTCGCGCGGCTGCCGGCGGCACAGCGGCGGGTGATCCAGCTGGGTTTCTTCGACGGTCTCACCCACGAGGAGATCGCACACCGGCTCGCCCTACCGCCCGGCACCGTCAAGGGCAGAATGCGGCTCGGGTTGACGAAGCTACGCTCCGGGCTCGACCCCAAATAGCTGAGAAGGACGCGCCGTAGCAAGTCTGAGCTACGGTCTTGTGTTGCGGGCGCCTACTGCGTGCGTCTACCCCCCGGCTACGTCGCGCCGCAGGAACACGAGATACCCGCCGACGAGTGCGGGAACTGCATACAGCGCGCACACCCACGCGGAGTGGGCGATCGGCGCCCAGTCGGTGGGCGTGCGCAGCAGCCCCTGCCAGTTCTGGAACTGCTGGGTGAGCAGGTAGGGCTGGGCGCCTTCCAGGCCGGGGATGCCGGAGACGATGTACAGCAGGATGACCAGTCCGATCGCGCCGACGACTGCGGCTGCGCTGTTGCGCGTGACGGTCGACAGCAGCACCCCG
>DATNLQ010000050.1:0-5156 GCA_035602785.1 Solirubrobacteraceae bacterium | reverse complement strand
GATCCGCGTCGGCGATCGCTGGCTGGCCGACTTCGCCTCCTGCAACTACCTCGGCTTCGACCTCGACCCCGAGATCATCGCGGCGATACCCGCGTTCCTGGAGGCGTGGGGCACGCATCCCAGCTGGTCGCGGCTGCTCGGAAGCCCGGTGCTGTACGAGCAGATCGAGTCGCGGCTGAGCGAGCTGCTCGGCTGCGAGGACACGTTGGTGCTGCCCACGATCACGCACATCCACAACTCGGTGATCCCAGTGTTGGCCGCATCCGGGACGATCTTCCTCGACGCGCGCGCACACAAGACGATCTACGACGGCTGTCAGGTCGCGCGCTCGCGCGGCGCCGCCGTGCGCCGCTTCCGCTTCGAGGATCCCCAACACCTGGACGAGCTGCTCGCGGCCGAGCGCGACCGCGCTCGACTCGTGTGCATGGACGGCGTCAACAGCATGACCGGCAACGCCCCCGACCTGCGGGCGTTCGCCGAGGTCGCGCGCCGCCACGGCGCCCTGCTGTACGTCGACGATGCCCACGGCTTCGGGATCATCGGCGAGCGCACGCCCGACGAGCCATGCCCGTACGGCGCGCGCGGCAACAGCATCGTGCGCCACTTCGGCGAGAGCTACGACGACATCGTCCTCGTCGGCGGCTTCTCCAAGGCCTACTCCTCGCTGCTCGCCTTCATCGCCTGTCCGACCGAGGTCAAGAACCTGCTGAAGGTGGCCGCGCCGCCGTATCTGTACTCGGGGCCCTCTCCGGTCGCCTCTCTGGCGACGGTGCTGGCCGGCTTCGACGTGAACGAGCGCCGGGGCGAGCAGCTGCGCGGCGTCGTGCACAGACACAGCGCTCGCGTCCTGCGGGCGCTTGCCGAGCTCGACGTGCACACCCCCAACCGCTCGGAGCTGCCCATCGTGGAGATCCCGCTGCGCGACCACGAACGCATCGACGAGGTCGGGCGGATGCTGTTCGCGCGCGGCGTCTACGTCACGCTCGCCGCCTACCCGCTCGTGCCCAAGGCCGAGGTCGGCTTCCGCGTCCAGCTCACCGCCGCCAACACGGATGCCGAGGTCGACGTTCTGATCGGCGCCCTCACCGAGCTCGCCGAGGCGGGCGAGCTCCAATCGGCGTCCGCCACGCGCGCGCTGGAGACGGCGTGATGGGCACGCGCGTGCTGAGGCGCCCGGCGCTGTGGCAGGCCTACCTCGCCTTCGGCGCGGTGGGCATGTGCCTGTATCTGCTGGACACGCCGCTGAAAGGAAACCCGGCGTTCTTCAACACGCTCGGCCTGACGAGCTGGATCGCGGTGATCGTGGGAATTCGCCGCAACAAGCCGCGCTACGCGCTGCCGTGGGCGCTGTTCGCGATCGGCTTTCTCCTGTACTGGCTGGGCGACGTCTACACCTACAGCTACCCCAAGTACATCCTGCACGGCGAAGTGCCGTTCCCGTCGATCGGCGACGCGATCTACCTGACGGTCTACCCGGCGCAGATGCTGGGACTGCTGCTGCTCGTACGCCGGCGAAACCCTCAGCGCAACCGCAACACGCTGATCGACGCGGCGATCCTCACGCTTGGGCTCTCGCTGCTGTCGTGGATCCTGCAGATCGCTCCATACCTGCACGACGGCTCGCTGGCACTGCTGCCCAAGCTCGTCTCGGTCGCCTACCCGATGGGCGACATCATCCTCCTGGCCGCCGCGATTCGCCTCGTCCTCGATGGCGGCCGGCGCCAGCCGTCCTTCTACCTGCTGAGCGCGAGCATCGTCTCCCTGTTGGCGACCGACTTCGTCTACGGGGTCATGACGCTCAACAACGCGTTCCACCATCAATTGCTGCTCGACCTCGGCTGGTTCTTCTATCAGCTGCTGTGGGGCACCGCCGCGCTGCATCCCTCGATGGCCACCATGGACGAGCCGATCGCCAACCGCGAGGCCAAGTTGACACCGCTGCGCCTGGCCCTGCTGACCGGCGCCTCGCTGATCGCGCCCGTGTGCATCTACCTGAAGGAGCTGCACCGCGGCGACCTCGATCTGATGGTCATCGTCTGCGCGTCGGTCGTGCTGTTCGGCCTGGTAGTGATGCGCATGGTCGACCTCGTGCGCCAGCAGGAGCGATCGGTCGCCCGCGAGCGCCTGCTCAGCTCCTTCGGAGCCGCGCTCGTGGCCTGCTCGACGCGGGAGGAGATGCAGCAGGCCGCGTTGGAGATGATCGTCCCGCTGCTCGAGGGCCCCGGTGTGGGGGTGCTGTGCCTGATCGAGGACGGCACGCTCACCGCGGTCGCTCGCAACGACCAGCTCCGCTGGGCGCCGCGGACGCTCCCCGAGCCGGTCGGCGAGCGCCTGTTCGAGCTCGCCGAGCGCTCCCCGCAGTGCGTGAAGCTCGAGCCGGCGGTGCTCGCCGCCCTCGAGCTCGAGGAGGGGTCTGCCTGCGGGCTGGTCCTCGCGCTCCCGCTGCGCGAAGGGATCCTCGGGCTGTTGGTGCTCGGCTGCCCCAGCGAGGCCTCACGACAGGCGCGCGGCGCTCTGGAGGCGCTCGCAACCCAGCTCGCGCTCGCGCTCGAGCGCACCCGCCTCACCGAGGAGATACACGCGCAGCGCAGCGAGGCGCGCTTTGCCTCGCTCGTGCAGAACTCCAGCGACCTGATCACCGTCGTGGGGCCGGACGCCACGATCACCTACCAGAGCCCCTCCTCCGAGCGCGTCCTCGGCTATCGGCCGGAGGAGCTCGTCGGCACCCGCTTCGACCGCCTCATCCCGCAGGAGGACGCCGGCGGCCTGCTGCGGCTGCTCGCTGACGGACCGGCCTACGCGCGCGGCGACGGGCAGGTCATCGAGTGCACGCTGCGCCACCGAGACGGCGACCTGCGCCAGTTCGAGATCCTGCACACCAACCTGGTGGACGACGAGCACGTGCGGGGCATCGTCCTGAACGCCCGCGACATCAGCGAGCGCAAGACCTTCGAGGAGCAGCTCGCCCACCAGGCCTTCCACGATCCCGTCACCAATCTCGCCAACCGGGCGCTGTTCGTGGAGCGGGTGCGTCACGCGATCGGCCGCGCGCGGCGCGAGGAGCGCAGGCTCGGGGTGATGTTCCTCGACATCGACGACTTCAAGACGATCAACGACAGCCTCGGTCATGGCGCCGGCGACACGGCGCTGGTCGACGTGGCCAAGCGCCTGTCCAACAGCATCCGCGCCAGCGACACGGCGGCGCGCTTCGGCGGCGACGAGTTTGTGGTGCTGCTGGAGGATCTGGAGAGCACCGACGTCGCAACGGAGGTCGCCGAACGCGTGCTCGAGGACCTGCGCCAGCCGCTGATGGTCGCGGGCAAGGAGCTGGTGGTGCGCGGCAGCATCGGCATCTCGATCATGACCGGCTCCTCGACGATCGGCGCTGACGAGCTGATCCGCGACGCGGACGCCGCGATGTACATCGCCAAGCGTGACGGCAAGGGCAGCTACCGGCTGTTCGAGCCCGAGATGCACGCCGGTGTCCTCGCCCGCCTGGAGTTGCGCGCCGATCTCCAGCGCGGCCTGGACTGTGGCCAGTTCGAGCTGCACTACCAGCCGATCGTGCGGCTGGCCGACGGCCACGTCGCCGGGATGGAGGCGCTGTTGCGCTGGCACCACCCCGAGCGCGGCCTGGTCGCCCCCGGAGACTTCATCCCGTTCGCCGAGGAGACCGGGCTGATCGTCCCGATCGGCCGCTGGGTGCTGCGCGAGGCATGCATGCAGGCGGTGGCCGTACAGCGCCTGTGGACCGGCGATCCGCCGCTCTACATCTGCGTCAACCTGTCCGTCAGGCAGCTCCAGCACAGCGATGTGATCGCCGACGTAAGCGATGCCCTGCAGGAGTCGGGCCTGGATCCGAGCCTGCTGATGCTCGAGATCACCGAGTCGATGTTGATCGAGGACCCCGAGGTCGCGGTCGTCAAGCTCCAGGAACTGCGCGCGCTCGGCCTGCGCGTGGCGATGGACGACTTCGGAACCGGCTACTCCTCGCTGAGCTATCTCAGCCGCTTTCCGGTCGACGTCATCAAGATGGATCGCTCGTTCCTGCGGCCTGAGGCCACGCGCGAGGCCGCCGACCTGTCCAGCGCCGTCGTCGCGCTCGGCAGCACGCTCGCCCTGGACGTCGTCGCCGAGGGCATCGAATTCGACGAGCAGCTCAGCCGGCTGCGCGATCTCGGCTGCGAGCTCGGGCAGGGCTTTCACTTCGCGCACCCGATGGAGTCGGCACACCTGATCGACTACCTGTCGGGCAGGCCGGAGCGCGACGGCGCGCAGGTCGGCGAGCCCGGCGAGCCGGTGCCGGTCTCGCGCGATGGCGACTAGCAGCGTCCTTCGCGAACGCGACTTCCGGCTGCTGTTCGCCGGACGGTGCGTATCGCTGCTCGGAGACGGAGCGTTCCTCGTGGCGATGGCGTGGGAGGCCTATACGCTCTCGAACGCCCCCACGGCGTTGTCGCTGCTCGGGATCGCGATGACCGTGCCGCTGATCGCGCTGCTGCTGTTCGGTGGGGTGGTCAGCGACCGCCACGGCCGCCGCCAGGTGATGCTGATCGCCGATGTCGTGCGTGCCGTGCTGCTGGCGCTGCTCGGGGCGCTGGCGGCGGACGGCGCGTTGCGGCTGTGGCAGATGATGGTGATCGTCGCCATCTACGGCGGCGCCCAGGCCTTCTTCGATCCCGCCAGCGACGCGATCCTGCCCCAGCTCGTGCCGGAGTCGCGGCTGGGCGAAGCCAATGCCTTGGAGCAGGTGTTCCGCCCGCTGGCCCTGCGCCTGCTCGGCCCGGCGGTGGGTGGAGTGCTCGTCGGGGTGCTCGGCCCGAGTGCCGCCTTTCTGGCGGACGCCGCCACGTTCGTCGTCTCCGCGGTGGCGCTGTGGTCGATGTCCCCACACGCATCCGCCTCGCCGCTTCGCACCGACGCGACGCTCGTACGAGCAACCACCCAGGCGCGCGAGGGCTGGTCATACGTGCGCGGCCACGTGTGGCTGTGGGGAACCTTCGCGAGCGCCGGCATCGCCTACCTGCTGTTCATGGGCCCCGCCGAGGTGCTGGTGCCGTTCATGGTCAAGCACGAGCTGCACGGCAGCGGCGTGCAGCTCGGCCTCGTGCTCGGCGCCGGCGGGCTGGGCTCGGTGGCCGCCGGCCTGGCGATGA
>DATNLQ010000019.1:0-4886 GCA_035602785.1 Solirubrobacteraceae bacterium | reverse complement strand
CGTGCGCCGAACCCGGGCTGTTGCTCCTGACCGTGGCCGTTGGCGCCAGCACCCCCGCCCTCGGCGCCGGCGGCCCCGATCGCGGCCTGGTTTGCGTCAGTGCCGGCTATGGCGCTGTGGCTGTGTTGCTGCTCTTGCATGGGCCGTTCGTCGGATTGGTGGCGGATGTGAGATCCACGCTCGATCCATGCTACCCCGCCGGGTGTACGGATCGCGCGAGCGCGCGCCGCCAGGACGCGGCCACGCGCTCGGCCATCGCGTGCGCGGAGTAGCGCAGCGCGCTGGAGCGGCCTTGCACGCGGGGATCGTGGGCGCGCAGGTGCTGCTCCAGCGCGGCTCGCCAGCTGGCGAGCTCAAAGGGCGCGCACAGCGCGCCATCGACGCCTGCGAGGGCGTCGGCGTGGATGCCCACGGGCGTGGCCAGCACGGGCACGTCACAGGCGAGCGCCTCCAGGACGGCCAGGCCGAAGCCCTCGCGCTCGGAGGGCACGAGCACGGCGTTGGCCGCGTTGACCCACAGGGGCACGCGCTCTGGCTCGACGCCGCCAAGGGTGCACAGCTGGGCCTCGACGGCCTGCGCGAGGGAGAGCGCGCGGTCATAGCGCTTGCTGGCGCGCGCGGGGTCGGCGGGGAACAGGAGGATCGGCCTGTCGGGGTCAAGGCCCAGCTCGGCGCGCGCTCGTGCCCGGTCGAGCGCCCGGAAGCGCTCGACGTCCACCCCGCAGGGCAGCACCTCTGCGCGACGCTGCGCGGTCCTTCCGGGCAGCTCTTGCACGAGCGCCTGAGAGACGGCCGCGACGAGATCGATCAGCGGCAGCACGGCGGCGGTGGCGATGCGCGTGCGCGGGTGGCGCAGGTCGGTGCCGTGGACGGTCAACGCATGCACCCGCGCGGGGATCGCAAGAGCGGGCCAGGCGGTCAGGCCGAAGTGTGCGTGGACGATGTCGAAGCGAGCGCTCAGAGCTCGATCCGCGCCCCGCCTGACGAAGCGGCGGCGCATGTGGGCGGCGGCGCGCGCCAGCTGGCGTCCGCCGGGTGCGAACTCGAACAGCTCGACTTCCAGCGCGTCGTGCTGCGCTGCTGGCGCGCCATCGTGCGCCTCGTCCATCGGTTGCGCCCCGCGCGCATCGTCGAGCTGGCGCAGCGCGGCGACCTGGTCGCGGACGAAGCGCCCGCGCTCGGGATGGGCGGCGTCGGGGAGCATGTTGGAGACCACGAGCGCCCGCACGATCCTCCGACCGTAGCGCTCTGGAATGATGGCCCGCGTGCACAGCGGCCCCAACGAGCGCAGCTACGGACGCGGCGCCGGCGATCTGCGTCCGACGGCGATCGAGCCGGGCTTCGTGCGCACGGCGACCGGCTCGGCGCTGATCTCTCTCGGCGAGACGCGCGTGATCTGCACGGCCTCGGCGCAGGCGGGCGTGCCGCGCTGGATGGCCGGTCAGGGCAGAGGATGGGTGACGGCGGAGTACGGGATGCTGCCGGCGTCGACGGGCGATCGCAAGCAGCGCGACGCCACGCGCGGGCGCCAGGACGGTCGCACGGTGGAGATCCAGCGCCTGATCGGACGCTCGCTGCGCGGGGTCGTGGACTTCCAGGCGCTGGGCGAACGGACGATCTACCTGGACTGCGATGTGCTGCAGGCCGACGGAGGCACGCGCTGCGCGTCGATCACGGGCGCCCATGTGGCGCTGGCGCTGGCGTGCGCGCGGCTGCGCGCCGCGGGAGAGCTCGAGCGCTCGCCGCTGACGGGGGCGGTGGCGGCGGTGTCCTGCGGGATGATCGACGGCGCGCCGCTGCTGGATCTGGACTACTCGGAGGACTCGACCGCTGAGGTGGACGCGAACGTGGTGATGACGGGCGACGGCGGGCTGGTCGAGGTGCAGGCGACGGCCGAGCGCACGCCGCTGTCGCGGGCGCACCTCGATGAGCTGCTGGCGCTTGCGGCGGTGGGGATCGAACGACTGCGAGAGGTCCAGGAGCAAGCGATCGCGCATGGGCTCGCGGCGTTTGCCGGCGTGCCCGAGACGGCGGCGCAGCGTTAGGCGGTGCCGGCGTCGTTGCGACTCGTGCTGGCGACCCGCAACGGGCACAAGCTGCGGGAGCTCGCACGCCTCTTGGACGGGTCGGCCGGCTTGCCGGGCATCGACCTGGAGGCGTTGGCGGAGGGCGTGGTCCTGCCGCCCGAGGATGGCCGGACGTTCGCCGAGAACGCGCTCGGCAAGGCCCGCGCGGCGGCCGCGGCGACGGGACGGGCGAGCATGGCAGACGACTCGGGCATCGCGGCTGCGGCGCTGGGCGGCGCGCCGGGAGTGCGCTCGGCGCGCTTTGCGGGCGAGGGCGCAAGCGATCAGGAGAACCTGGACAAGCTGCTGCGCGAGGCCCCCGAGGGCAGCGCCCTGGAGTACGTGTGCGCGATCGCCTACGTGGACCCGGCGGCGGGACTGGAGCGGGTGTTCGAGGGTCGCTGCAGCGGGCGCCTCACCGCCCGGCCGCGGGGCGAGCGGGGCTTTGGCTATGACCCTGCGTTCCTGCCGGATGACGGGCCGGGCTCGCTGACGATGGCGGAGCTGTCAGACGAGCAGAAGGACGCGATCAGCCACCGCGGGCGCGCCGCGCGGGCTCTGCTGGCGTGGCTGGCGGACGCGGGTGCTCGGGGCTCTACAGCAGGTTGATGGCGGCAGACAGGGCGACGGCCACGCCGAGGCCCGCATAGCCGGTGTAGCCGGACAGCGCGAGCAGCAGAGCGGTGACCAGTGCGATGAGCACTGTCGCGATCCAGGCGACGCGGGCGACGGCCATGGCTGGCATTGTTGCGGATGTGCCCGTCCGCACATGGTGTTAGCGTCGCTGCTCGTATAGCCAACTGTTTTACGGGAACGAGGAGGGCGAAGTGACCAAGTCCGAGTTGGTCGACCAGGTGGCCGACCGCGCCGATCTGACCAAGCAGGACGCCTCACGGGCGGTTGACGCGGTGCTTGCCACCGTCGAGGACGCGCTGCGCCGCGGCAGCGAGGTGTCGGTGTCCGGGTTCGGCAAGTTCCACGTGAGCGAGCGCGGAGCGCGGATGGGCGTCAACCCGCGCACTGGCGAACGCATCCAGATCGCAGCCTCGCGCGTGCCGCGCTTTACGGCCGGCAGCAGCCTCAAGAGCGCGGTGAAAGGTCGCTGACCCTGGCTCGGCCCTTCGGCGACACCCTGGTCGCGCATGTGGCCGAGCGCGAGTCGCAGATCGTGCTCGGCCTCGACCCAAATCCACGCGCGCTGTGGCCTGTGAGCGCACTGGCTGGGACGGGCACGGGAGGCCCCGCCGAGGCAGCCGGGCGGGCGGTCCTTGCGCACTGCCGCGCGCTGATCGATGCGACGGCGCAGGCGTGCGTGGCGGTCAAGCTCCAGCTCGCCCGCTTTGAGTTGCTCGGCGTGGTCGGCCGCACGGTGTTGGGCGAGGTGGCGGCGCACGCACGCAGCGCGGGGCTGCTGGTGATCGCGGACGGCAAGCGCGGCGACATCGACGTGACGGCGCAGGCGTATGCGGGCGCACTGCTGGGAGGGGTGCAGACCCCGTTCGGCGCGATCGAGGGATTGGGCGCGGACCTGGTCACGGTCAACCCGCTGATGGGCAGGGACTCGCTGGCGCCGTTCGTGACCGCGGCTCGCGAGGCAGGCGCAGGAGTGCTGGTGCTGGTACGGACCTCCAACCCGGGCGCAGAGGACGTCGAGGACCTGCAGCTGACGGGCGGTGAGGCGGTTTGGGAGCGGCTGGCCGCGATCGTGGACGAGCTGGGCGCGCCGGAAGTGGGGGACAGCGGGCTCAGCGACGTGGGCGCGGTGATCGGTGCGACCGCGCCTGGGCACTTGGCGCGCGCGCGCGAGCTGATGGCCAATGCGACGTTCCTGCTGCCGGGCGTGGGCGCACAGGGGGGGCGCGTGGAGGATCTGGCGCCCGCGTTTGCGCCGGGCCCCGCGGGCGGGCTGATCGCGGCCTCGCGCAGCATCGCAGAGGCTCATCTGGCGAGTGGCGGACAGCCTGCGGTGGCAGCACGCGCGGAGGCCGAGCGCCTGCGCGAGACGGCCTGGGCGCTGGCGACCTGACGCGTGGTGGCGGCAGGCGAGCGTCCGCTAGCCTTCTCAGTGCGCTCCAGCCACGGCCGTCGTTTCAATTGCTCGGGAAGGTGGGTACAGAGCCAGCATGATCATCACGGTCACGCTCAACGCGGCGATCGACAAGTCGCTAGCGGTGCCGAACTTCCGGCTTGGACGGCGCCATCGCACAGTTGAACAGCGCACGATGGCGGGCGGCAAGGGCGTCAACATCGCACGCACGCTGAAGGCGCTGGGCCAGCCGGTGATCGCGACCGGCTTCGCGGGCGGCGCGACGGGCACGCACATCGTGGAGCAGCTCACCGAGGAGTCGATCCTCAACGACTTCGTTCGCATTCGCGAGGAGTCGCGCACCAACACTTCCGTGCTCGATCCCACGACCGGGATGCAGACGGAGGTCAATGAACACGGCCCCGCCGTCAGCGAGCGCGAGATCGAACTGTTTAGGGACAAGCTCTTTTATCTCGCCCGTGGCGCGGCGATTGTCGTCTTGGCGGGCTCGCTGCCACGTAACGTCGATCCCGACCTATACGCCTCGCTGCTGCCGGAGCTGCAGCGGATGGGCGTCACGACCGTGATCGACACCGACGGCGAGCCGCTGCGCCATGCGGTCAGAGCCGCGCCGGACGTCGTTTCGCCCAACGTGTTGGAGGCCGAGGAGCTCGTCGGCCACGAGTTCGCCGGCGAGGAGGAGCGCGCGGTCGCAATGCAGGAGATCGTCGCGCTCGGCCCGCGCGAGGCGATCATGACCGTGCCAGACGGATGCTTTGCTCAGGTCCTCTTCG
>DATNLQ010000011.1:0-2081 GCA_035602785.1 Solirubrobacteraceae bacterium | reverse complement strand
GCGAGCTGTACGCGCTCGCCGCCGGCGGACGCTACCGCGCGGTCGTGTGCCCCACCGGCGGCCGGCTCGCGCCTCTGTCCACCTGGGCCGGCGCGCGCCGGGGCCGCACGCCGCTGATCCTCTGGGCGTCGCTGTGGGCGCACCCGCGCAGCGCCGCCCACGCGCTCAGCTACCCGCCGCTTCGCCGTCTGTACCGCACGGCCGACGCGGTCGTCACGTACGGCCCTCACGTCAGCGCCTACGTCTCCGCGCGCGGCGCGCGCAACGTACACGTCGCGCCGCAGTCGGTCGACAACGACTTCTGGCGTTCCCTCGACGTCGCACCCCCCAGCGATCCGTGCTGGCCCCGCGACGCCGAGGTCAGGTTCCTGTTCGTCGGGCGCACCGCGCGGGAGAAGGGAGCCCACGTGCTGCTCGACGCATGGCGTGCCAGCGGCCTGCGGCCCCCCACCGCCGCGCTCGCGTTCGTCGGCGACCCTCCACTCGCACCCGTCGAGCTGCGCAACGTGTACGCGGCCGCGCACGTGCTCGTCGTTCCCTCGATCGCAACCCGCACCTTCCGCGAGCCCTGGGGGTTGGTTGTCAACGAGGCCATGAACCGCGCGCTTGCCGTCATCGCAACCGACGCCGTCGGAGCCGCCGCCGGCGGCCTTGTGCGCGACGGCGCCAACGGCCTGGTCGTGCCCGCCGGCGATCCGGGCGCACTCGCCCGCGCGCTCGAGCGGCTGGCCGCTGACGCCCCGTTGCGCACGCAGCTGGGCGAGACCGGCGCGCGCGACGTGCTCGCCTTCGACCACGCCGCCTGGGCGGACGGCTTCTCGCAGGCGCTCGCCAGCCTGGGACTCTCCCGGGAGCGTTGGTAGCGTTGCCCTTTCAGTCGATGCATCGCCCCCGCCTTCACAGCCGAGCGATCCAAGCGCGGCTCGCTGTCTTGTTCTCGCTGGCCGCAATCGCGCTGCTCGCGCTCGCGCCCGGTGCCGGCGCGGACATCGGCGAAACGATCATCCTGCGCTGCACCCACGGACAGTCGCTGAGCGGCTTCAGCCAGAGCGCATACGACCAGGCGCTCAAAGAGATCGCCGCCGACACCGAAGAGTACAGCGGCTGTTCGCAGCAGATCCGCCAGGCCCAGCTCGCCGCCGCCGGCGGACGGCGCTCCGGCGGCGGCGGCGAAGCGGTCCCCGTGCCGATCGCGCCCACTCCCGAACAGCAGAAGGCGCTCACGCACGCCACGCACGCCGGCTCCGCACCCGTCCAGGTGGGCGGCCAGCTCGTTCGCCCCGGCGTCGTGCACGCCAGCATCGCCTCTGCGCTGAGCTCGCTGCCCACGCCGCTGATCGCCACACTCGCCCTCCTGCTCGCCTGCCTGCTCGCAATCGGCGCCAGCGCCCTGCGAAATCGTGTCCGCGCACGTCGCTCCCACTGAGCCCGCGCCCGCGCCCGACCTCGTGTCGGCGCCCGGGCCGCCACCGCCGCCCCCGGGGCGTGAGCGCGCACGCGGAGCGTCGCGGGTGCGCCTGCCCACACGCCTGCGCCTTCAGGGCGCGGGGCGCCCCGCGCTGTGGTGGCCAACGCTGCTCGTCGCCGCCATCTTCTGCCTGATCACCTTCTACGCCAAAGGCGGGCTCGAGCTCGAATCGATGACCGCCGTCGAGATGATGCTCACCGTCGGCGCCGGATTGGCGGTCGCGGCGGTCGTCGCGCTCGCCCCCGCCGGCCGCCGCGCGTACGGGCTGTGGCCCGCAGGGCTGCTGCTCGCCTTCGCCGCGCTGTCCGCACTGTCTGTCGTGTGGTCGGTGCAACCCGACCACAGCTGGCAGGACTCCGGTCGCCTGCTCGCCTACAGCGGCGTGTTCGCCGCCGCTGTCGCGCTCGTGCGCGTCGCCCCCGAGCGCTGGCCCGCGGTCCTCGGTGGCATCGCTCTCGCGTCGGTCGTCGTCTGCGCCTACGCGCTGCTCACCAAGATCTTCCCCGCCAGCCTCGCGCCGTCTGACAGCTTCGCCCGCCTGGAGGAACCGTACGGCTACTGGAATGCGCTCGGGCTGACAGCCGCCATGGGCGTGATCTGCTGCATGTGGCTC
>DATNLQ010000347.1:0-8331 GCA_035602785.1 Solirubrobacteraceae bacterium | reverse complement strand
CCCTGGCCGAGCAGCGACTCGGCGCCATTCTGGTCGAGGATCACGCGCGAGTCCGTCTGCGAGGACACCGCGAAGGCGATCCGCGACGGCACGTTGGCCTTGATCATGCCCGTGATCACGTCCACACGCGGGCTCTGCGTGGCGAGCACCAGGTGGATGCCAACCGCACGCGCCTTCTGGGCCAGGCGGATGATCGAGTCCTCCACGTCTGCCGGCGCCACCATCATCAGATCGGCGAGCTCGTCGATCACGCACAGGATGTAGGGCAGCGGCGCTTCGCCGCGCTTGACGCGAGCCGCGTTGAGCTCGACCAGGCCGCGCGTACGCGCCAACGACATGATTCCGTAGCGCTGCTCCATCTCTTTAACGAGATTCTGCAGCGCGTTGGCGGCCATCCGCGGGCTGGTGATCACGGGCGTGAGCAGATGCGGGATCGACTCGTAGTGGTTGAGCTCGACCTGCTTGGGGTCGACCAGCACCAGGCGCACCTCGTGGGGTGTCGCGCGCAGCAGCACGCTGGAGAGCATCGCGTTGATCGCGCCCGACTTGCCCGCGCCGGTCGTGCCCGCAACGAGGATGTGGGGCATCTTGGCGAGGTCCGCGCCGATCGCCTTGCCGGCCACGTCCTTGCCCAGCCATACCGTCAGCGGCGACCAATCCTTCGGCGGGTCCTGGAAGACGTCGCCGAGCTTGACGATCCGCCGCTTGGCGTTGGGCACCTCGACGCCGACCGCCTGCTTGCCCGGTATCGGCGCGAGGATGCGGATGTCGGTGGCGGCCAGCGCGTAGGCGAGGTCGTCCTTGAGCTGGGCCACCTTGGCGACCTTCGTGCCCGGTGCCAGGCGCAGCTCATAGCGGGTGATGTGCGGCCCGGCCACAGTGCCGATCACCTTGGCCTCCACGCCGAAGTGCCCCAGCGCCTCCACCAGGCTCGCCGCGATGCGCTCCTGCCCGGCGGTGTCCGGGCGCGTCTGCTCGTTGGTCGAGCGGCTCAGCAGCCTGCGCGCGTCCGGCAGCTCCCAGACGAAGTCCGGGTCGTCGGTCACCGCGCCGCGCAGCCTGCCCCGCGGGGTCAGCGGGTGGATGGCGTCCGAATCGGCTCGGGCCACGCCAGACAGCTCCTCATCCTCGCCACCGCCATCCTGGGACTGCTCGTCGTCGGGCGTGCCTGAGTCGACCGCGTCGCGACCCGCCCGGCGATCGTCCTCGATCGCCTCATCATCGTCGTCCTCGTCCTCTGCATCCCACACGCGCGAGGGCGCCTCCACGTGCGTCGCGCGCACGATCAGCTCGTCGGGCGCCGGCTCGGGGGGACCCGCCATGGGCAGCCGGGCCGCGTCCTCGTCGCCATCGATCTCGACGAAGGGCTCGCGGGCAGGGTCCCGCCGGTGCGAGACGGGCTCGTGCTCGCCCAGCCGGCGCACCATCCTGCTGGTGTCGACCAGCCCGCTGCCGGTCGCTCGGATCACGCTCGCCAGCGACGCGCCAGTCAGCAGGATCACTCCGGTGAGCATCAGAAAGACCACCAGGATGTCCACTCCCACGTCCTGAAAGAGCCGATGGGCCAACTGGTAGATCGCCTCGCCGACCACGCCACCGTGAGACTGCAGGTGCGCAGAGCTCCAGGCGCCCGTCGGCAACGACCCGGTCCCTGCCGGCAACGACCCGATCGCGCCCCTGCCCGTCGTCCCGCGCTCGCCCGAGCTCACGCCGAGCGTGCCCGCCGCCAGCGCCAGCGTAACCGAGGCGAACACGCAAAGCGCGCCCGCGCGCAGAGGTCGCAGAGCCGGGAGCACCGGACGCAGCAGCAGTGCGCCGCCACCGACCGCGAGCGCCACCGGCGCCAGCACACGCGCCCTGCCAAGCGTCCAGCCCAGCGCGACCGCCAGCGCGTGGCCGGCGCCGCCGCCAGCCGACGTGCCCGCCGAGCCGTACAACACGAAACCCATGAACACGCCCAACGCCACCACCGCCAGACCCAGCACGTCGCGCTGACGCTGGTCGAGCACCGGCAGGCGAGGCAGCCCCCGCCCCAGCAGCGACGCCATGCTCAGGGGCGCTCGCCTCCTGCGCCGCCGGCGGGGTCGCGCGCGGGCCGAAGTGGGTTTGCCGGACGATCCTCGACCGGTCGGGGCGCGCCTGCGCGTAGTGGGCATCCCGCGCAACTTCGACGCCAGCCGGCCAGACCCTGCCTGACCGTCCTTACCATCGCTTTACAGCACCCTCTATACATAAAGATCATGAACAACGATTTTTCCCGCGCCCCGCGCGTCCTGGTGGTCGAGGACGACGAGGACATCGCCCAGGCCCTGCAGCGCTCGCTGCGCATGGAGGGATATGAGGTGCGCACCGCCGCCGACGGCGAGCAGGCGCTCGAACAGGGCCGCGCGTTCGCCCCCGACCTGGTCATCCTCGACCTGGGCCTGCCCAAGCTCGACGGCGTCGACGTCGCCCGGTCGCTGCGCGCCGACGACGACGTGCCGATCCTGATCCTCACCGCGCGCGACGCCCTGGAGTCGCGCGTGGAGGGCCTCGACGCGGGAGCCGACGACTACCTGGTGAAGCCGTTCGAGCGCCAGGAGCTGCTCGCGCGCCTGCGCGCCCTGCTGCGCCGGCGCCCACCGCGCGGCTCGGCGCCGCTGCGCGTGGGTGACCTGTCGCTGAACGTCGACACCCACGAGGTGAGCAGGGGCGAGCGCACGATCGACCTGACCCAGCGCGAGTTCGAGCTGCTCGAGTACCTGATGCGCAACGAGCGCATAGTCATCTCCCGCCAGCGCCTACTGGATGAGGTGTGGGGCTATGACCCGTTCTCGACCACCAACACGATCGAGGTGTTCGTCTCCAACGTGCGTCGCAAGCTCGAGGCCGACGGCGAGCCGCGGCTGCTGCATACGATCAGGGGAGCCGGCTACGTTCTTCGAGCTTAGACCCTCCTTCGAGCAGATCGGCACGCCCGGATGAGGCCGCTCGGCGCCGCCGTTGGCGCCGGATCGTCGCGGCTGTCGGCGAGCTTCGATCGCCTGCCCATCCGCGTGCGCCTGGCCGGCGTATCGGCGCTGCTGACGTTCGTGATCCTGTGCGCATTCGCGGTGGCGATCGGCTCGCTGACCGTGGAGCGGATCCGTTCTGACTTCAACCGCGAGGTGCTCGACACCGCCAACCAGCTGCCCTCCGAGCTGAAGATCTCCGTCTACCCGTTCGAAGTCAAGACGCCGCTGAGCGACTTCGCCTCCAAGGCCAACCACTCGGTCATCAAGATCCTCACGCTTGGCGGCGCCGTGATCGCGCAGTCGCCCCCGAAGGCGCCGTCGCTTGGCCCGCCCCAGGAAAGCGCGGTAACGATCCACAACTACCGCGTGCTCAGCCGACGCGTGTTCGTGCTGGGGACAGACGGCGAACCGGTCGGACAGCTGATCATCCAGTACGGGCGCGAAGTGTCGGCGACCGAGGCTACCGTCAAGCGCGTCGAGCTGTTCCTGCTGCTGGGCGTGCTCGCCGGCAGCGGCCTGGCTCTGCTGGCGGGCATGGCGATCGCGCGCAGGGCGATGGCGCCGATCGCCACACTGACCAGCACCGCCGCCGAGATCGCCCGCACCCGCGACCCGTCGCGCAGCGTCCCCGTGCCCCCGGCCGACGACGAGGTTGCAGAGCTCGCGCGCACCGTCGGAGGCATGTTGCGCGAGCTCGACGCCGCGCGCGCCAAAACCGAGTCCACGCTGGCCCGCCAACGCCGCTTCGTGGCCGACGCCTCACACGAGCTGCGCACGCCGCTGACCAGCGTGCTGGCTAACCTCGAGCTGCTGGCCGAGTCCCTGGACGGCGACGAGGGCGCCGCTGCCCGCTCTGCCTTGCGCTCCTCCCAGCGGATGCGCCGGCTGGTCGCCGACCTGCTGCTGCTCGCGCGCACCGATGCCGGGCGCGTAGTCAAGCGCGAGCGCTGTGACTTGGCGCAGGTCGTCGTCGAGGCCGCCGCCGAGCTTGGCCCGGTCAGCGGCGCGCACGAGATCGTCCTGGACGCGCAGCGCGCCGTTGTGGAGGCCTCCGGCGACGAGCTGCATCGCCTGGCGATCAACCTGATCGAGAACGCGCTGCGTCACACGCCGCCCGGCACCGAGATCCGCGTATCCACGGCCACACTGCCCGACGGGTTCGCCGAGCTGGTGGTCGCCGACAACGGCCCCGGGGTCCCCCCCGAGATCGCGCCCACGCTGTTCGAGCGCTTTGTCCGCGGCGCGGGCGACCGCGGCGGGTCCTTTGGCCTGGGCCTGGCGATCGTGCGCGCGGTCGCCGAGTCCCACGGGGGCAGCGTCAGCCTGGAGGCGGTCGTGCCGCACGGAGCGCGCTTCATCGTGCGCCTGCCGGCCTACTCAGACCTCCACGACAACAGGCAGGACCATCGGTCGGCGCTTGAGACGGTCATAGACTAGCTTGGCCAGGTCGTCGTGCAGGGCCTGCTGGAGCAGGTCCACCTCGCGGATTTCCTCACCGGCCGCGCGGCGCAGCGAATCGTCGACCGTGGCGCGGATCTCCTCCAGCAGCTCGTCGGCCTGATCGAGGAAAGGCACGCCGCGGAAGATCACCTCGGGATCGGCCACCGAGCTTCCGTCCTGCTCGGCGATCGTGACCACCACGATGAAGATGCCGTCCGCGGAGAGCATGCGGCGGTCGCGCAGCGCCACGTCGGCCATGTCGCCGATCTCCACACCGTCCACGAAGATCATGCCCGACTGCTCGTGCGCGCCAAAGCGCGCGCCGCGCTCGTCGATGTCCAGCGGCAGCCCGTTGTCGCCCTGGAAGATGTCCCGCGGCTCGATGCCCACCGCCTCGGCCAAGGCCGCGTGCAGTCGCAGGCGCTTGAAGTCGCCGTGGAAGGGCATCACGAAGCGGGGCTTGACCAGGTTGAGCATCAGCTTGACCTCCTCCGCGTAGCCGTGACCGGAAGCGTGCACGGGCGCGTCGCGCGGAGTGATCACGTCGCAGCCGATGTGGTAGAGGCGGTCGATCGTCTCGTTGACCGCGCGCTCGTTGCCCGGAATCGGCGTGGCCGAGAAGACCACCGTGTCTCCACCCTTGAGCTCAACCTGCGGATGGTCGCGGTAGGCCATCCGCCGCAGCGCCGATAGGGGCTCACCCTGCGAGCCGGTCGAGATGATCACCACCCGCTCGTCGGGGAAGTCGCCGATCTCCCGAGGTCCCACGATCAGCCCGTCGGGCACCTCGATGTGACCAAGTGTGCGCCCGATGCCCACGTTCTTGCGCATCGAGCGCCCCACCAGCGCGACCTTTCGATCGAGCGCGTAGGCCGCGTCGACGACCTGCTGGACACGGTGGATGTTCGAGGCGAAGCTCGTCACCACGATGCGCCCCTGACAGCGGGCGAACACCTCCTCCAGGTGCGGACCCACGACCGACTCCGACGGCGAGAAACCGTCGCGGTCCACATTGGTCGAGTCCCCACACAGCAAAAGGACGCCCTCGCGTCCCAGCTCGGCCAGGCGCGAGACGTCTGCGGGCGGTCCGTCCACGGGCGTCTGGTCGAACTTGTAGTCGCCGGTGATCAGCACGACCCCCAGGTCCGTGCCCAGCGCGACAGCGCTGGAGTCGGGGATCGAGTGGGTCATGTGCACGAGCTCCAGCGAGAAGGGCCCCAGCTCCAGGGTGTCGCCGGGGTCCACCTCGTTGAGCTCGACCTCGCGCAGCTTGTGCTCGTCGAGCTTGGAGCGCGCCATCGCGAGCGTCAGCGGCCCGCCGTACACCGCCGGCAGATGGCTCTCGCCGAGCTCGCGCAGCACCCACGGCAGCGCGCCCAGATGATCCTCGTGCCCGTGCGTGATCACGATCGCCTCGATGTCGCGGGCGCGCTCGCGCAGGTAGGAGAAGTCCGGCAGCACCAGATCGATGCCGACCATCTCGGGCGTGGGGAAGCGCAGGCCGACGTCCACGACCACGATGCGCCCGTCGTACTCGACCACGGTCATGTTCTTGCCTATCTCCCCCAGCCCGCCGAGGGGCAGGACGCGCAACTTGCCGCTCACGCGGGAGTGCGGGTGAGCAACCCGTGACGTTCGAGCATCGCGCGCACGATCTCGGTCTCTTCGGGGGTGGCCTCGACCATCGGCAGGCGCACGCCGCCGACGTCATGGCCGAGCAGGTTCAGCGCGGCCTTCGTGCAGGTCGGGCTGGAGGTCAAGAACAGCGTCTCATACACGTCGCGCAGCGAGGTGTCGATCTCGGCGCGGTGCTCGGGCTCGTCGACCATCCTGCGCATCTCGTTTCCGACGATGTGGCTGGCCACGCAGACCCCGCCCGCTCCGCCGATGTCCAGCGTGCGCGCGAACGAGCTGTCGTCGCCCGCGTACACGGCCAGGCCGTCGATCAGTGCAAGCTCGGCCTCGTTGGCCTGCTTGACACCTTCGATCCCGTCGATCTGGGCAAGCTCGGCCAGCAGGTCGGGTCCGATGTTGGTGCCCGTGCGGCTGGGGATGTTGTAGAGGAGGATCGGCTTGTCGGTCGCCGCTGCCACCGCTTCGTAGTGGCGCTTGAGGCCGAGCGGGCTGGGCCTGTTGTAGTAGGGGGTGACCGAGATGATCGCATCGGGGCCCAGCTCGCTCGCGCGTTCTGTCAGGTAGACCGCGTGGCGCGTGTCGTTGGTGCCCGTGCCGGCCACGACCGTCTTGCCCGGCGGGCGCTCTGCGATCGCCAGCTCGATCAGCCTCAGCTGCTCCTCGTCGCTGAGCGTGGCCGCCTCGCCGGTCGTCGCTGCCACCACGAAGCCGTCGGAGCCGTTGTCGGCGAGATGGCGCATGAGCGCCACGAACGACTCCTCGTTGATCTCGCCTTCCGTGTCGAACGGCGTGACGATCGCCGTCAGAATCGTGCCCAGGTCCCTCATCGTCTGCAGTATCTCACGCGCGTGGCCATTTCATAATCGCTGCTCGACCGCCGATCCGAGCTAGGACTCGCCGAACAGCAGGCTCTCCAAGCCCACGGTCGGCGAGTGCTCAAGCGTTCCCACCCGGCGCACCGCCAGCAGCACCCCGGGCATGAACGACTCGCGCCCGATCGTGTCGTGGCGGATGGTCAGCGTCTGTGCGAGATCGCCGAGGATCACCTCCTGGTTGGCTACCAGCCCGGGCAGGCGCACCGAGTGGATCGGCGGCGGCTCGCCGCCGCCCGCCTGTGCCATCAGCTGAGCGGTGAGCGCAGCGGTGCCGCTGGGCGCGTCGAGCTTCGCATCGTGGTGGAGCTCGACGATCTCGGCCTTGGCCATGTGCCGAACGGCCTCGGCGGCGAAGCGCATCATCAACACCGCGCCGATCGCGAAGTTGGGCGCGATCAGCACGTTCGCGCGGGGACGGTCGGCCTCGCGGCCGAGCGTGTTCTCGTCGGATTCCTCGTGCCGCAGCGGCGCGGGGTCAAAGCCGGTGGTGCCGACCACCACGTGCACGCCCGCGCGCACACATTGCAGGGCGTTCTCCAGCGCGGTGTCCGGCCGCGTGAAGTCGACGACCACCTCGGGGTCTGTGTCGGCGAGCATGTCTGCCACGGAGACGCCAAGCAGCGGATCTGCGCGCCCTACCAGCTCCATGTCCTGCGCGCCTTCGACCGCGGTGCAGACCGTCTGGCCCATGCGCCCCGCGGCGCCGGCAACGCCCACCCTGATCATCACGGCGCTCCGTCGGCGCCGGGCGGCACCGCCGCTTCGCCGGCGGCGCCCGCCGCGACCAGTCCGCCAAGCGGCTCGATCGCGTCGTTGAAGCTCTCCTCGTCGGGACCCACGCCCGCGACCGACAGGCGCTCGAGCGCAAACAGCTCGCCCGCGAGCTCGCGCAGCTGCTCGAAGCCAACCGCGTCGATGCGCTCGATGATCTCCTCGACCGACAGGATCGGCATGCCGTTGAGCAGCGAAGCGCCCAGACGGCTCATGCGCGCGCCGGTCGACTCGAGCGCGAGCACCATGCGGCCCTTGAGGTTCTCGCGCGAACGGATCAGCTCCTGCTCGCTGGCCGGGTCCTCCACGCAGCGCTCAAGCTCCGTGGATAGGACCTCCAGCGCCGAGCGCAGATTGTCGGGGCGGGTGCCCACATAGATGCCCACTTCCCCCGTGCTCGCGTACAGGTTCGAGAAGCAGAACACCGAGTAGGCCAGCCCCCTGCGCTCGCGCACCTCCTGAAACAGCCGCGAGGAGGAGGTCCCTCCCAGCACGCCTTCGAGCACGCGCAGGGCAAAGCGGCGCGGATCGTCGCGCGCCATCCCGGCGCCGCCAACGCACACGTGGTACTGCTCGGTCTCTTTGGCGAGGAAGCGAACGCGCCTGGCGAAGTCAGG
>DATNLQ010000351.1:0-7380 GCA_035602785.1 Solirubrobacteraceae bacterium | reverse complement strand
CGGTGCAGCGGGAGGCGCAGCAGGAGCCCGAGCAGCCGAAGCCGGCGCAGCAGGAGCCGGAGCAGCCGAAGCCGGTGCAGCGGATACAGCCGCAGCCGGAGCAGCCGAAGGCGGTGCAGCCGAATCCGGAGCAGCACGAGCGCAAGCCCGAGCCGGCGCAGCCCGAGCCAGAGCGGGCGTCCGGCGCGGACCTGGCGACGCTGTGCTCGCTGTGGCCGGCGGTGGTCGAGCTGGTGCGCGGCGAGCATGCCCTGCTGGGCGCGCTGATCGCGGAAGCCCGGCCAGTGGCGGTGGACGGCGAGGACCTGACGGTGGCGTTCGCGCCGACGGCGCAGTTCCTCAAGAAGAAGGCCGAGGACCCAGCCAACCGCGCGGCGGTGAGCGAGGGGCTGGCGGCGGTGGCGGGCGGTCGCTGGCGGCTTTCGTATGAGTTGCGCGACGAGCCCGAGGGCGCAGACGATCGGGCGCAGCCGCGAGAGCACACAGAGCAGGAATGGGTGGCGCGCTTTATGAGGGAGTTCGACGCCGAGGAGGTAGAGGGCGAGTGGGATCCTGCACAGGTGGATGACGGGCGCGGGGCGGACGAGCGCGACGCGGCGGCTGTTACCAGCAACGAGAAAGGCGCGTGATGCCCAAGCAGCAGCGGATGCCAAACATGCAGCAGATGATGGCCCAGGTCCAGAAGATGCAGCGCGACATGGAGCAGGCCCAGCAGGAGCTCAAGAGCGAAGTGCTCGAGGCGTCTGCGGGCGGCGGCATGGTCACCGTGAAGATCAGCGGGGACCTGGAGCTCAAGGAGGTGAGGATCGACCCGGCGGCGGTGGACCCGCAGGACGTGGAGATCCTCTGCGACATGGTGCTGGCGGCGGTCAACGAGGCGCTGCGGATGGCCCAGCAGGCGGCGGAGGCCAAGATGGGCGGCGCGACGGGCGGCCTGGATCTGGGCAGCCTCGGCGGCCTGGGCCTGCCGGGACTTTGAATCCGTTCCAAGCAGCCCGGCCGGCGCGGACGCGTTCTCTGTGACCGACTCCTACGCCCCACCCGTCCAGCGCCTGGTGACAGAGCTGTCGAAGCTGCCGGGCATCGGCAATCGCACGGCGCAGCGGCTGGCCTTTCACATCCTGCGCGCCTCGACGCAAGACGCGAGCGCGCTGGCGCAGGCGATCTGTGAGGTGAAGGAGAAGATCGGGCTATGCGAGGTGTGCTTCAACCTGACCGACGAGCAGCGCTGTCGCATCTGCCAGGATCCGCGGCGCGATCATGCGCTCATTTGCGTGGTGGAGGAGCCCAGCGACGTGATCCCGATGGAGCGCACGCACGAGTACCGCGGCGTCTACCACGTGCTGGGCGGCGCGCTGTCGCCGATCGACGGCGTGGATCCGGAGGACCTGAAGATCGAGCAGCTGCTCGCACGGGTGACCTCCAGTGGACAGGCCGACATAGGCCCGGGCGTTCAGGTCAGGGAGGTGGTGCTGGCGACCAACCCGACGACGACGGGCGAGGCGACGGCGCTGCACATCGCCGAGGAGCTGCGTGCGCGCGCGTCGGACGTGACGGTGACGCGCCTGGCCAGCGGCCTGCCGGTCGGCTCGGATCTGGAGTATGCGGACGAGGTCACCTTGGGCAAGGCGCTCGCAGGACGCCGGACCGTCTAGGGAAGGCGCTGCATGGCGCGAGGCTGTGTCCTCGGTCGCTCGCGTGCGAAGCACGCCACGCTCCCTGCGTCCGTGCCTCGCTTGCGCAGCGCCTCCCCTAGTGAGTCTCGCGCGGCTCGCCGTGCTGGGAATATCCTGCGACGCATGCAAGACATGGTGGTGATGAAGTTCGGCGGCACGTCGGTGGCGGACGCCGAGCGGGTCAAGCGCGCGGCGCGGCGGATAGTGGACAGGCGTGAGCAGGGTGCGCGCGTGGTGGCGGTGCTGTCGGCGCGCGGCAAGACGACCGACGAGTTGATCGCAATGGCGGAGGAGGTCTCGCCGGCGCCTGACCCACGTGAGATGGACATGCTGCTGTCCTCCGGCGAGCGCATCTCGTGCGCGCTGTGCGCGATGGCCATCAACGACCTGGGCCACCGGGCGATCTCGCTGACGGGTTCCCAGGCGGGCATCGTGACGGACGAGTCGCACACCAAGGCGCTGATCATCGACGTGCGCGCGGATCGCATCGAGAAGGCCCTGGGGGAGGACAACATCGTGCTGGTGGCCGGCTTCCAGGGCGTGTCCAAGGACGCGCGCAACGTGACCACGCTCGGCCGTGGCGGCTCTGACACGAGTGCGGTGGCGCTGGCTGCGGCGCTGCACGCGGACGTGTGCGAAATCTATACGGACGTGTCGGGCGTCTTCTCGGCTGACCCGCGCATCGTCCCGCAGGCGCGCAAGTTGGAGACGGTGTCCTTCGAGGAGATGCTCGAGATGGCGGCGTCGGGCGCGGGCGTGCTGCAGCTGCGCTCGGTCGAGTATGCGCGCAACCACGGTGTGCGCATCCACTGTCGCTCGTCCTTTGAGGACGGTCCCGGTACTGTGATCGTGTCAGAAGGAGAAACCATGGAGCAGCCACTGATCACCGCGGTCACGCATTCCACAGCCGAGGCGCGGGTCACGCTTACGGGCGTGCCTGATGCGCCGGGTGCGGCCGCTCGCATCTTCAAGGCGCTGGCGGAGGCAAACGTGAACGTGGACATGATCGACCAGAACGTGCCCACCTCGGCGGGCGGCCTTGCGGAGATCTCCTTCACGGTTCCCCGCGAGGATCTGCGCGTGGCAGTCGACGCGCTGGCGCCGCTGACTGGTGAGGCGTTCGCACAGATGACCAGAGCCGAGGAGATGGGCAAGGTGTCGATCGTGGGCGCGGGCATGCGTTCACATCCGGGCGTGGCCGCGAAGGTATTCGATGTGTTGGCGCAAGAGGGAGTGAACATCGACATGATCTCGACCTCTCCGATCAAGATCTCATGCGTGATCGACCTCGATCGGGTGGAACGGGCGGTGCAGGCGCTGCACAGCGCGTTCGAGCTTTCCGGTGCGGGCACCACGGCGGTCGAGGAGCCGTTCGGGTCCGCCTAGTGGATCCAGCGCGATCGCTGAGCGTTCCCTGTACAATTGGCCGGCGTTCAAGGAAGAGCGACCCTCTGGCCTCGATTCATGGAAGATGTGAGATGCGTACCGTCAGACGACCCCGTAGATACGTTCCCAGGCGCTGGCTGATGCTGATGAGGCCGGCGCTGCGCTACAGCACTTCGCGCGACGCGTACGTCCTGCGCGGCGTGGGCCGGCAACTGGGCCCAGTGCTGCGCGTGGACCGTCGGCTCGTTCGCCGCCCGCGCTTCGAGGGCGCAGAGCGGCGCCGCACGAGCGTGGCGTAGGGCGGCCGACTCAGACGGCGGGGTGGCGTGGGCCGGGCGGCCTGTCGGGCGCCGTCGGCGGTGCTCAGCCGTCGAGCGCGTGCTGAAGGCGCTCGAGCACGCGCACCACACGTAGCCCGCTGTTGCCGTCCGAACGCGGCTGCGCGCCGGTGCGCACGCACTCCAGGAAGTGCTCGCACTCGATCCGCAGCGGCTCGACGTTGGGGATGCGCGGCGAGAACGTGTCGCCGGAGCGGGCGATGTACTCGCCCCACGAGCGCGTGTCCTCGTCAAAGCCCTTGTCGTATACGGTCAGCTTGCCCTCGATGAGCATGTCGTCGAAGGTGGTCATCCGGCGTGAGCCGACGACGGTGATCCGTCGCTCCTTGTGCGGGTCCAGCCAGGACAGGTGCAGGTGGGCGACGATCCCGGAGGGGAAGCGCAGATAGCAGAAGACGACGTCCTGGATGCCCTCGCGCACGTAGCAGGCGCCCTGGGCCAGGCACTGGACGGGCTCTTCGTCAACCAGGTGCAGAACGACGGACACGTCGTGTGCGCCCAGGCTCCAAAGGGCGTTCTCGTCGGCGCGCAGCTTGCCGAGGTTCAGGCGGTTGCCGTAGATGTAGTACAGCTCGCCGAGCTCGTGACTGTCGATCAGCTCCTTCAGGCGGGTGACGGCGGGGTGGTACTCGAGCAGGTGGCCGACCATGAGGACCCGTCCGGCCCGCTCGGCGGCGGCGACCGCGCGCTGCGCATCGGCTGCGTTGGTGGCGAGCGGCTTCTCGACGAAGCAGTGCTTGCCGGCGCGCGCGACCGCGACGGCCAGCTCGGCGTGGGTGGGTACGGGCGTGGCCAGCACAATCGCGTCGAGGTCGTCGTCGTCGAGCAGGTCCTCGATCGTGTCGGTCATCCGCGCGTTCGGGAAGTAGGGCGCCAGGCGCTCGCGTGCGTGCGCGGAGGCGTCGCACAGCCAGGCCAGCTCACAGCCGGGAATCGCGGCGAGGTTGCGCGCCAGGTTTGGTCCCCAATAGCCCAGCCCGACTACGCCCACCCGGACCGCAGGGGGCTGGCGTTCGACGGCCGCCGCGGGCTCGGTGGCGCTCACGGTCTACTCACCGTGGCCAGGCCGGCGAGCGTGTCGATCGCCTCCACGCAGCGCTCGGCCGCATGGCCGTCACCGTAGGGATTAGGTTCCCCTTCCCCACCCCGCTCGTCGGGCGCTGGGCGCTCGAGCGCAGCCAGCGCGGCGTGGGCGTCGAGGTCGACGAGCGTGTTCCAGCCGGCGGCAACCGTCTCAACCCACTCGGTGTTGGCTCGCAACGTGACGCAGGGCACCCCGGCAAGGTACGCCTCCTTCTGGACGCCGCCGGAGTCGGTGAGCACGGCGCGGGCCTGGCACAGCAGCGAGCTGAACTCGATGTAGCCGAGCGGCTCGGTCACGTGTAGTCCGGCGACGCCGTTGAGCCGGTCGAGCAGCCCCGCCTGCTCCAGGCGCGCGCGGGTACGCGGGTGGAGTGCCAGCAGCGCTGGTGCGGGCAGGGCTGCGATGAGGTCCACGAGCGCGCGCAGGCGCTCTGGCGGATCGACGTTGCCGGCGCGGTGGGCTGTGAGCAGCAGATAGCTGCCCGGCTGCAGGCCATAGCGGGCGGGGATCTGTGCGTTGGCGCGCGCGGAGGGCTGCCAGCGCAGCGCCACGTCGACCATGACGTCCCCCACAACCTCTACGCGACCGGCGACCGACTCGGCCTGCAGGTTCGCTGCGGCGGTGTCGGACGAGCACAGCAGGAGGTCTGCGAGGTGGTCGGCGAGCACGCGGTTGCGCTCCTCGGGCATTGTCCGGTCGAACGAGCGCATCCCGGCCTCGATGTGGATCACGGGCACGTCGGCCTGTGCGGCCGCCAGCGCGCCGGCGAGCGTGGAGTTGGTGTCGCCGTACACGAGTGCAGCGTCGGGCCGCTCATCGGCGAGCAGTGGCTCCAGCGCGGCGAGCATGCGGGCGGTCTGGGAGGTGTTGCTGCCGGCGCCGATGCCCAGCTCGCGCTCGGGCCGGGCCAGCCCCAGCTCGTTGAAGAAGACCCGCGAGAGTGAGTCGTCGTAGTGCTGGCCAGTGTGCACGAGCAGCTCCTGATGGCGCTCGCGCAGCGGTCCGGACACGGCTGCGGCCTTGATGAACTGCGGCCGGTTACCGACGACGGTGAGGATGCGCACGGCGTCCCAGCCTATGCGCTGCGCCTGCTGGCAGCCGGCGGACTGCTGCGGATTGTGCTCAGGCCGCTGCGCCCACGACTGACGTCGACCAGTCGATCACCGACGTCGGACGCACGACGTGTCGGCCCAGGCCGAGCTCCTTGGGGTCCAGGCCGAGCGCCAGGCCGACCAACTGGGGCAGGTGCAGGACGGGCATCTTCAGCTCGCGCCCGACCGTCTGTTCGGCCAGCGGCTGCTGCAGGTCGAGGTTCAGGTGGCACAGCGGGCAGGGCGTGACCAGGCAATCGGCCTCCGCGTCGACGGCGTCGCCGAGGTGGCGCCCGGCCTGCTTGAGCGAGGCGTCCTTGTTCATGGTGATGATGGGAAAGCCGCAGCACTTGCGCATGCCGGCGTACTCGATGACGGTGCCGCCGAGCGCGTCGATGACCTGGTCCAGGTAGTGGTCGCGCGGGCGCTCGGCGTCGATGCCCAGGCGATCGCGGGGACGCACGATGTAGCAGCCGTAGAAGGGACCCACCTTGAGGTTGGTCAGTGGGCGCTTGACGCGTGAGCGCAGGCCGTCCAGGCCGATCTCCTCGACCAGCAGCCACAGGAAGTTCTTGTTGGTCAGGCCCTTCTCATAGGTCAGGCCCTCACCTGCGAGCGTGTCGTTGACCTGGGCGCGGTACTCGGCGTTTGCGTCCAGGCGCTCCTGGCACTCGCTCTGGGCGCCCTGGCAGGTGGAGCAGATGTTCATCATCATGGCCGCGCCGTCGACCTGCTGGGCGAGGGCGAAGGTGCGCGCGTTGAGCGTGTCGGCGAGCTCCTGGTTGTGCTCGGCGATGACCCCTGCTCCCGTGCAGCACGCGCGGTCGAGCTCGACCAGCTCGATGTCCAGCAGCGGCGCGACCTTGGCCATCGAGCCGTGCAGCTCGGGGGTGAAGCCGCGGCTGACGCAGCCGGGCCAGTAGGCAACCTTCACGATTCGTCCTCTCCGGAGACGTACAGGTTCAGCTCGTAGCGTTCGGGGCGACTCTCGACCTTGTCGTAGATCGCCTGCACGGCCTTGAGGTCCTGTCTAGGGATCTTGTGGCCGAAGATCGCGATCCTCGGATTGACTTTGCCGCGCAGCAGCCCTCTGATGACGACGGGCAGTGATGAGAGCAGCTCCTTGCCGGCCGCGGGCGTGAACTTGGCAAACCACGAGTTGCCTCCGTAGGAGCGCGGAATCAGCTCGGCCTCGTGGAGCAGACCGTAGCTGCGAACGAGCCCGGTGATGGCTGCCTCGTGGCGCTCGCCGTTGTTCTTGTCGACGATGTGCTGGTCCTGGGTGGCGATGCGGCGCAGGCGCATGATCTGGCCCATCGGGTTGACGCCCTTGGGGCATGCCTCGACGCACTTGAAGCAGTGGGTGCAGTCGAAGATGCCCTGCGGGTCCTGGGCGAGGTCGTTCAGGCGCGTGAACTGCTCGTCGTCGCGGGGGTCGCCGACGAAGCGGTAGGCCTTGGCGAGCGCCGCAGGGCCGATGAAGCCGGGGTCGACCTCCATGGCCAGGCAGTCGGACACGCACGCGCCGCACTGGATGCAGGCCATCGTCTGGGTGACGTCGACCATCGCGTCTTTGGGCACGATGTACTCGCGCTCGGGCACGGGCTGCTTGGCCAACAGCCACGGTGTGACGCGCTGGATCTTCTTCCAGTGGACCGCGTCCATGTCCACGATCAGATCCTTGATCACGGGCATGTTGCCCATCGGCTCGATCTCGATCACGCCGTCGCGCGCGCCGCTCTTGGCGGCGTCCAGGTGGGTGTGGCAGGCCAGCGCGGGTTCGCCGTTGACGCGCACGCCGCACG